>JAPOOX010000010.1 GCA_026713185.1 Gammaproteobacteria bacterium | reverse complement strand
TCACTCATTCTTTCTCAAAACCCTGGCTGGTAAACTTCAGCGTCCGGCTATTTTCGGTCACCGTACGCACAACCTCATCCGGTGCACCAGCAGGTACCTGTGCTGCTATTTCCAGCGTCTTTTTTACCACAAAATCCATATCACCGGCAACATCAACTCCTGGATAAGAAGTCCTGTCATGATGGTTTTGCCAGCACCCGGATCATCGGTGAGCAGAAAACAACGAAACTGTTTCAGAGGCAACCAGGATACATAAACCGCTGTAAACTGGTATGGTAGTGGTTCGACAATCGAGGTGTGTACATCCAGATTCTATAACCTTTATTCCCAGGATATTTTACCGGTTATGCCAAGGTTAATTCATAGCATGCCGGTGTTCGTCAGGACACTTCGGAATTATCTTTCTTTGTAATTTCCTCAATTTTTTCACGTATATCCGCTGCCACCTCAAGAACTTCAGCCGGCGCTCGCACTTCTTCGCCAGCATATTGTCGCAGTGCGACAAGGAGAGGTCCGAAGGCATTGGACTTATCCGGGTCACTGGACAGGAGATTGATAAGGTCTAGCTCCGGGACACCAGAGGTGATCAAATCGAACAGGCACTCCATAATCTTATTAATCATTTTCGGATCTCCAGGTACGAAACCGTCATACATTGAGCGGAACGTGTCCAAACCTGCCTGGATATTTCCTTGAGCAAGCAGAGCCTTCGTTCTTAACCAACTTGTGTGCCATTTAATTTCAATATTCTCGTGTTCTGAAAGAGTGCTAATTCTTCTTTCGATCTCATCACATGTAAGTAGGGATTCTTCCGTGTAATCGAGGAATAATTGCATATCACCATTGTTTGCCAACGCTTTGACGTCCTGTTCCTGAATCTCTGGCGAATCACTGGAGTCCACCCCGTTGCGGGCTACCTTCGCCTTTTCATGCTCGCCTAGAAGTACCAAAGATACTCCCTTGTTGACCAATGCCCTGACGATCATCTCCTGAATCTTCACTACACTGCTTTCTCCATAGAGCTCTATCATCTCATCGCAGGCTGCTATCGCCGACTCATGCTGGCCTGAACACCCCAGTACAAATACTTTGTTGCCCAATGCCCTGACGACCTGCACTTGAATCTCCAATTCATTGCTTCTACCAAACTGCTCAATCACCTCATTGAAAGTCGCAATCGCTGCTTCTAACTCGCCAGATTTCCCTTGCTCAACTCCCTTGTTAACCAATGCCCTGACTATCTGCAACTGGATCTCATTTGAATAACTTTTTTTAGAGTTGTCGGCTGACTCATCCCTCACTTCATTCGCAGTTCCATACTGCCCGGATGGCTCCATGGCCACTACCTTGTTGGACCAATTATCGTACTCATCAATTGCAGCATCTGCCTTTTTAAATATCCTATTGATATCAGGTTGCGTCATGTTGGAGAAGACAATGATTGGTGACTGAGCCGCCTCAGAAATAAATCTGCCAGACAACTCGGCCAACTCATCTTCCATGTAGAAGACTGTCATAAACTGGATCAGATTTTGTACCAGTGAAGCTTCATCACGTTCACGCCGCAATTTGTAGTAAATGCTGTAGAGACGCTCAGTAGCAGTGTATAGCCGCTTCTTGCCACTGCCTTCCACAATAACCGCGCCCCGAGCAACGAGTCGACCGAGAAGTGACGATACAGTACGGATATCCATACGGGCACGCGCTGCGATCTCGTTGCTGCTTGACATCTGCCAGAGGTCGATCACCGCGAGATAGACGCGGCGTTCCTTAGGCGCGATATTTTCCAAATGACCACGGAAATATTCGCTGTGGTCGTCAATCATCTGCACAAGGTTTCCCAGCAACTCACGCAAGGATTGGTGATGTGCAAACTCAGCGATGATGACCAGCAGACGCGGACTGCCGCCGGTCAATATCTTCAGTGGCTTAATCTCTCGTCCCTTTTTCTCATCACCGCTAATGACTTGCCATAAGCGACCACAAGCTTCTGTATCCAGTGGTTCCAGATAAAGGCTTCGAAACAACTCAAAGAAGGGCTGGTTCACATCATCCAGTCCCTTGAAACGACTGGTTGCAGTAGCCAGCAAGATGATCCCGGGTTCAGATTGTAGAACCTCACGAAGTTTCCAGCCAAAATCGTTGTCCACACTCTCACATAACGATTGCAGGTTCTCGACCATAAGGACGAGTTTCTTGCCCATCCGATCGGTCGCCTCCAGGACAGCGGAGCGGGCATGCTGCTCAAGCGTTGTATCATGCCAGTGATCGACCAGAGCAGCGTGTGTTGCCTGCAATTCTTTAGCGAATCCAGGATCATGCGCTGCGGACTCCCTGGCGAGATGGAACAGTGTTTCGAGCCAGAAGTCTGCCATGGTGAATATCTCCTGGCTCTCTTCCATAAACCGTACCGGAAATAAACGCTTAGAAAGTTCTTCATCGGTCCGCAACTCCGCAGCAACACGCGCCAACAACATGGTCTTCCCCATGCCACGAGGCGCAACTACCAGAATATGCTGGCAAGATGGAGAGTCAATATTCCCGCGGACGACTTCAAGCACGATATCGAGTTCTTTTTTTCTGACCACGAACTGTCGCGTCACCTCCTCGTCGGACTGGAATGTCCCCGGATTGAACTTGCGAATCGGCTTATAGTGCGATTCGTTCATTGTACCGACCCCTGTTGCTTGTCATTAAAACCACGGCTTTCGAGGGGTTCGTAGTGATCGCGGAACCGAGCCTCCCACCAGTCCTGCAGTAACCGTGATGGGAAGCTGTAGCCATTGTCGCCAGCTTTGAGATAGCCATCATGCACCAGACTTTCCAGTACCTCCGTGATGCGCTCGTCTACATCGTTGATGAGGAAGATCGGCAGCTCATCGATGACAAGAAGTACCCGCTTATCGTGCTCAGCACAGTCACGGAGTAATTTTTCCCCGTGTCGCCGCCAGTTACCAGTATCAAGTCCGGCACGAAATTTCACACTAAAATCATATGCACTGACCTCATCAATGTGGTCGCTGAACCAACGCTTCATCTCAGTAGCAATACGCGATGAAATTGCATGAATCGGGTGTACGGCTTTAGCCATTTCCGAGATTACTTCCTCAGCACAGTTCGCACCCTCGACATCTGTGAACAGAAAGATCCAACCTTCGTCCTTCAACCGTTGTCCGAGTTCCCGGACAATACTGGTCTTTCCCATGCGCCGTTGTCCGGTGAGTAGCACATGGTTACCCTCCAGGATCTTCCTTTTCAGTATCCGCAACTCAGTCTCGCGGTCGAAAAAGTCATCGCCGCTCACCCAGCGGCCGGTGGATAATTTCATGATTCTGCCTTAATCATTGTTAAGTTGTAACACAAGTAGTCAACATTATTGTTGTCAACAGTTTTGTTGTCAACAGTTTTGTTGACTTTTTTGACCAGCATGATACCTGTTACGTCTTCAATCCAGATATGATGCAAATCCGAATCGTTCTTGATGAGTAAATTCGCTGGGTCCGCCAGTGCTGGCATAAAATACAGTTTGGAACCATCTCGTTTCGTTCTTACGGAGGAAGAGCGGATCATCGGAACCAACTGGAACAGGCGTTACGACTGATATAGCAGAATCGGCCTGGATTATGTAGTAATACAGAACGGCCGGAATTGCTGGATCAGCATGCACTACGGAACGGCTACAAAGTAGATTACCTGATGAGCAGGAAACTCAATTCAGATACACTCAACTCCGCAGGAGCTTCCCTGGCGTGGCGCCCGTGTATTCGTTATCCGTTAACAGAACGCTGCCATTGACAATGGTGTGTTTGATACCTGTCGCTGTCTGCTTCAGACGACGTGCTCCCGAAGGTAGATCATGCACTACTTCCGGCATGTCCGGACCAACAGTATCCGGATCAAAGATCACCAGGTCAGCGGCCATCCCCCGGCGCACCAGACCACGATCATGTAGCCCCCATAGGGTTGCGGTGTTATAGGTGATCTGGCGAATGGCGTCTTCCAGGGTTAATGCCTCTTTTTCCCGAACCCAGTAACTGAGCAGATGAGTCTGCAATGAACTGTCCATGATCTGGGACACATGGGCGCCGGAATCCGAGAAAGTCACCACCGACCGTGGGTGTTTTATGAGTTTCAGCACTTCATTCATGTCTTCATTGGCGATAGGGGAGCGGAAAATCATCTTCAGATCCTTCTCCAGCGCCATATCGATCATCAATTCAACCGGATTTACACCTTTTCTATCAGCCAATTGCGCCATGGAAGGTTTGTCGTATGCCATGTCGTCCATCGGATATATATAGTCCCAGTCCGGTGGCCGGAGTTCGGCGCCAATGATCCGGGGTCCAGTGTACTCCCGGCTTGCCACCTCTATCAGTTTTGCCTTGATTACAGGATCGTTTAATTGATTCATCTGTTCTTCCAGAGAAAGGGTGCGAAATTTCTCCCAATGCTCCCAGGAATCGAAAGGAAGGTTACTTTCAAATGTCAGCAGATTGTTCAATCCCCGGCTGTGTACCTGGGCAAACATTCGTCCCCCTGCCGCGGCTGTTTCATCCAACAGGTCAGTATAGGAATTCCAGTAGTCCGGCACCGCCCTTGGGCTGAACAACCCCCAGGTTTGCGTAACCCCGGACTCTACTGCCAGGTCCCGTAAACGGCAATGATAATCCCGCAACCGCTCCTGGTCCCGGCCCGGTGTTTCACCGGCGAGTTCAAAGATACCTTTCCCGGTCTCACCCACCGCATTAACGATAGCGCGCACTTCCTGCCAGTTGGCCAGCCGACTGGCGACGGGCCGATTATCCGCAGTCTCATGATTGCGGGTACGGGAAGTCGAGAAACCGATCGCCCCGGCATGCATGGCCTGCCTGACGATATTCTGCATGGCTGTGACTTCGTCATCGGTGGCTTCTTCAGTAAATGCCTTTTCGCCCATGACGTAGGTGCGTAGCGCGGAGTGGCCGATATATCCTGCGTAGTTGATACCCTTGGGCAGATTGTCCACAGCATCCAGAAACTCCGGGAAGGTCTCCCAGGTCCAGTCAATCCCCTGAAGCATGGCGTCCCGTGACAGATCTTCCGCCCGCTCAAGATTTCTGAAGACAAGATCAGCATCTTCCTGTTTGCAGGGCGCCAGGGTAAAGCCACAGTTGCCCATGACCACACTGGTCACTCCGTGATAACAGGAACAGGAACCGATCGGGTCCCAGAAAACCTGGGCATCCATGTGCGTGTGACCATCAACGAAACCGGGACTCACCACGAGGCCATCGGCATCAATCGTCTGTTGGCTTTTCCCGGTAAATCGACCGATGGCGGCAATGCGACCATCGTCAACAGCTACATCAGCGCGGTAGGAAGCACCGCCAGACCCATCGATGATGGTGCCGTTTTTGATGACAAGGTCAACGCTCATATCCTGGTTCTCGACTTGATGAATACCCGGATAGTAGCATTTTATTGAAAAAAGGGCAGGCAATACTACACACCGTATTACAACCGTGAACACAGCTGATGAGTATTTAACGCCCTCTGAAATTTCCTGAACCTGCCTGAAGAGCCATCAGCGGGCAAAAACTCGCCCTGCCGCTGTCGCGGAGCAAACAGGCCGGCTTACCTGGATTTTCTTCGTCACGTTTGATGAGAGCCTTGCCAGGAGATTACGAAGGTTATTCCTCCGTAATCTCCTTCTCGAAATCCCCGGCAAAGACCATGGTCATCTTGTCCAGGTCTATGTGACGTCGTATGGCCGTATTAATTTCCTCGGGGCTCAATGCCATGATTTTCTGTTCCAGCGACGCCGTCCAGTCCATGGTCCTGTCCAGGTAGAGGTTTGAGGACAACATACTGGCCAGCGTACTGTCACGAGACCGGATGTTCATTTGATATTGCACAATTCCTGTCTGTGCTTCAGCAACCTCGTCCGGCGAAAAACCTTCGCTCAACATCCTGTCTACTTCATCCCGAAACGCAATCTCAAGGGGTTCGGCATTCTCCGGTGCATAGATAGCATAGGCGAATAAACCACCAGACTCGTCGATGGAACCCGCTGAAAAATAAGACCCTACGCCATAACTCAATCCTTCCTTCTGCCGGATACGTGTAGCCAGACGAGAATTCAGAAAACCACCACCCAGCATGAAATTACTGATTAACAACGCTGGATAATCCTCATGATCATCCCGAATTGGCAGGTTGATTCCAGCACCAAAATAGGCATTTGCTTTATCCGGCGTGTTAATGACAATTTTTTCCTGTGGCACTTCAAAATGAGGACTTGGTATTCGTTCATACGTCGCCTCAGCTTGCCAGTCACCCAGAGTTTCCGATACAACCTGTTCAATTTCCGCCGGGTCAAAATCACCAACGACAGCCATGTGGCCATTGGCGGCACCGTAGAATGTCTCATAAAACTGTATCAGTTGATCCAATTCTATAGCTTCAGTGTCGGCAATCGATTCCTCAAGAGTACTGACGTAAAAAGGATGTCCCTTCGGGAAAGGATTCAGGTGGCGATTCAGAGCAATGGTTCCCAGGGTCCGGGGCTGGGACTTCTCTTCTTCATAACCGGATAATACCTCCTGTTTGAGTTCCTCAAACTGATCTGGATCAAACCTGGGCTGCTGAAGAACCTCGGCAACCAGATGAAGAGCCGCTGTCAGGTTTTCACGCGTCGTCTGGAAGCTGCCTCCCGCAGAATCAAGATCACCGCCTACCCCGCCATTTACTTTTAATCGATCAAATTCATCGTAAAGTTCCTGACGCGACAGCCGCTTGGTTCCACGCATCAGCATACTGCCAACCAGACTTCCGATATCACCCGGTAGACCCTGCAATGATTCCCCATTACCCATTGGCAGGGTCATGGAAACGTTTACACTTCCGCCACGAGTCTCCTTGGGTAACATCGCCAGCTTAAAACCATTCGCCAGGGTTACCCGAGTAGTCCGTGATTCAATGTTCTCTGGAGATGAATCAAATGCTTCTCCGGTTTTGATATCTTCCCTGCCTTTATACCCGGCAACCATTGCAGCGATATCGGGTACATCCGGTATTTCGGCTCTGTCCGGTTCATCGGTGGGAATGAAAAAACCTACCGTGCTGTTCTGGGGTTTCAGGTAGGTTGCAGCGACACGTTGTATGTCCTCGGTTGTTACCTGCTCTAATCTGTCCCTGTCCAGAAAGAACAAACGCCAGTCACCCATTGCGGCCCATTCACTGAGTTGAAGCGCTACCGACTGCGATGAATTGAACATGAGATCGATATTCTTGAGCATCCGGGTTCGCGCCCGTTCTACCTCTTCATCGGTGATCAGGGTTTCGTT
>JAPOOX010000001.1 GCA_026713185.1 Gammaproteobacteria bacterium | reverse complement strand
GCGGGACCCGATGTCGAGGTAATCTGCGCTCCCATTTCGTTGGCAATGATATTGGCCATGGTTGTCTTACCAAGTCCTGGCGGTCCCAGTAACAGAGTGTGATCAAGACATTCCTTTCTGCCAAGCGCAGCCTTGATGGAAATCGTCATCTGCTCAACAACCTGTGTCTGGCCGCAATATTCCTTGAATGTCCTGGGTCTGATGGCCCAATCCTTTTTCGACTCCGGATTTTTCTTTTGTGTTGCTACCAAGCGGTCACTTTCTATCATCTTTCAATGTATACCTTATTCTTCAGGAAATTAAACATCAGATAACTTCCTTAATGCCTGCCGGACCAGATCGGCGACATCCAGCGTTGAATCCTCCACCATAGACAGCGCCAGTGATGCTTCCTGCGGTCTGTAACCCAAACCGATCAGGGCTGCCTCTGCGTCCGCAAGATTGTCCTGATCCATGCTCGATTCTGCTACTTCAATATCTGACAGTTCCCAATCCGGCAACCGGTCACGCACCTCAAGAACAAGCCTTTCTGCTGTCTTTTTACCTATACCAGGTATTGCAACCAGCGCTTTCACATCGTTTTCACGCACCCATCGGACAAAAGTCTCTGAGCCTGTACCTGATTGAATCGTCATTGCAAGTCGGGGGCCAACGCCACTCACTCTTATCAGGATGCGAAACAATTCACGTTCACGCTCAGTAGCAAACCCGTATAACGAATGTGCATCCTCCCGTACGACAAAATGGGTGTGCAGGACCACTCTTTCCTCAATTGCTCCCAACCGTTCATAAGTCGTCAGTGGTATACCAATTTCATAAGCAACACCGCCGACATCCACCAACACCTGATCGGGATTCTTTTCCAGGATGATGCCAGAGATTCTACCTATCATTTATTCACTGATTCCATTCAGCCGCCCTCTGCGAAAGGTTGTTCCGGCATCGGCGCCGGCTATTCTGTCGATACTGAAACGGGTATTGATATGACAGAGGGCAATTGCGAGTGCGTCAGCGGCATCCTGCTGCGGGTTACCAGGAAGATCCAGCAATGTCCGAACCATGTGCTGGACCTGATCCTTACTTGCCGCACCGGTACCCACGACCGCCTGTTTGACTTTTCTGGCTTCGTATTCATGAACAGTAAGTCCCTGGTTGACCGCTGCCACTATAGCCGCACCCCGGGCCTGACCCAATTTCAATGCGGAATCCGCACTTCGCGCCATGAATACCCTTTCAATCGCCATCTCATCCGGCATGAATTCAGTGATAATCTGTGTGATTCCGGTAAAGATTTCATTGAGTCTGGAAGGGAGGGTCGAATTGACAGCGGTACGAATGCAACCGCTGGTAACATATTCCTGACGAGGACCGATATTATTGATGACTCCATAACCGGTCACCCTGGAACCCGGATCGATGCCTAAAATAAGCGTCATGCAGAAAAGCCTTCAGCGGGTTGTGACAAGAGGTAACCAAATCAGCAGGCAACAAGTTTAGCACACTTCCATGTATCCGGGTGAGGATTGAAATCAGTTTTCCATCATTTCGCCGGGAAAGTTTGCATTGGTATAAACACTGGTTACATCATCCAGGTCTTCCAGCAACTCCAGCAAGCGCATAACTTTCTCCGCCATTTCCACATTCATGTCAATGTAGTTTTGCGGCGCCATCAAAACTTCCGATGAGATCGGCTCAATTCCCTGCCCGGCAAGCGTATCCCTGATCTTCATGCAGTCTTCCGGCTCCGTGACAATTTCCACATTGCCAAGATCATCGACATTCACGTCCAAAGCACCCACGTTGATGGCAATCTCCATTACCTCGTCTTCATCGGCGCCTGCGGCAAGACTGATCAATCCCCGTTTGTCGAACATATAGGACACGGAGCCAAAGGTTCCAAGGTTGCCACCGGCTCTGGCAAATACATGTCTTACCTCTGACACTGTTCTGTTGCGATTGTCTGTCATGGCCTCTACCAGAATGGCAACACCTCCCGGTCCATAGCCCTCGTAGGTCAGTGTCTCCAGGTTGCCTCCTTCCCTGCCTCCAGCCCCGCGAGCTATTGCCCGGTCCATGGTATCTCTGGGCATTTGCGCCGCTTTTGCCTTCTCGACAATAACTCTGAGACCGGGATTATCATCAATGTTGCCACCACCATCACGGGCAGCCACAGTCAGTTCCCTGATGATTCTGGTAAACACTTTTGCGCGTTTTGCGTCCTGCCCGGATTTTCTGTGTTTAATATTATGCCACTTGCTATGTCCGGCCATATTCCGGGAACCTTCCTTATCAGTCCATTTTCCTGATCGAAATGCCAAGTTCCTGCAATTGATCCGGGTCCGCTGTACCGGGTGCATCCGTCAACAGGCATGTCGCAGTCTGTGTTTTGGGAAATGCAATGACATCGCGAATGGCAGTGGCGCCTGTCAGCAACATTACCAGACGGTCCAGGCCAATGGCGATACCACCATGGGGCGGCGCTCCGGTCTGCAGGGCATCAAGCAGGAAGCCAAATTTCATTGCGGCTTCATTATCAGAAAGTTTGAGCACTCGAAAAACCGATTTCTGCACATCAGCCTGATGAATACGAACAGATCCACCACCAACCTCGTAGCCATTGATCACTATATCGTATGCATGGGACAGAGCGCTCCCCGGGTCGGATTCCATCAATGCGGGGTCCCCCACAGGAGACGTAAAAGGATGGTGAAGCGCAGTCCAGCCACCGGCGCCGTCCTTCTCGAACATCGGGAATGCCGTCACCCAGCAAGCCGCCCATTCCCGTTCATAAAGATCAAGATCTTCAGCAAGCCTGCAGCGCAATGCACCCAGAGAATCACTGACAACCGATGCACGGTCTGCACCAAAAAAGATGATGTCATTGTCCTGTGCATCAACACGTTCAAGAATCCCCCTGACAACATCGTCCGGCAGGAACTTTAGAATGGGTGACTGTAATCCTGCCATACCCTTGTCGAGGTCATTCACCCGGATGTAAGCCAGTCCCTTGGCGCCATAATTGCTGACGAATCGGGTGTACTCATCAATTTTTTTTCTGGTAAGCCGGTCCCCCTGTTGCAGCTTCAGCGCTGTAACCCTGGAATCTGCATCATTCGCAGGGCCGCTGAAGACTTTGAACCCGACATCCTGCACCAGGTCGGCAATATCGATCAGTGGCAGGTCGAATCTCAAATCGGGACGGTCTGTACCGTATCGCTGCATTGCTTCGGCGTAACTGAGGTGCGGCAACTCTCCCAGGTGTACGCCCAGGATCTCCTGAAACAGCCTGCAGATCATGTTTTCCGCCAATGACATAATCCCGTCTTCATCAAGAAAGCTGGTTTCCATGTCAATCTGGGTAAACTCCGGCTGCCGGTCGGCCCGGAGGTCTTCGTCACGGAAGCATCGGGCGATTTGATAATAACGGTCGAATCCGGAGATCATCAGCAGTTGTTTGAACAACTGTGGTGATTGCGGTAATGCATAGAAATTACCTGGATGAACACGTGAAGGAACCAGATAATCACGTGCTCCCTCAGGTGTCGCCCGAGTTAACATTGGAGTTTCAATATCCACGAATTCCTGTTCTTCCAGGTATTCCCGTATCAGATGAGTAACCTTGCTGCGTAATCGAAGTCTTTCCTGCATCTCGGGACGGCGCAAGTCAAGATAGCGATAACGAAGACGTACGTCTTCACCTGCAGAGGAATATTCATCCAGTTGAAACGGCGGCGTTACTGAGCGATTGAGTATTTCCAGTTCCTTCCCCAGTACCTCTACTTCACCCGTGGGCATTTTTGGATTGATTGCAATCTTGTCTCTGGCTCTTACCCTCCCCGTAATACGGAGCACAAATTCGTTACGGACCTGATCGGCAAGTGCAAAACTTTCCCGGGTATCCGGATCAAAAACCACCTGGATTATGCCCTCATGGTCACGTATATCAAGGAAGATTACACCGCCATGGTCACGACGCCGGTGAACCCATCCATACAATTCGACAACCTTTCCGACATCGGTTTCTCTCAGAAGGCCACAATAGTGGCTGCGCATAGGGTACCTCTGACTGTTTTGAATCATTGATTACTTATTAAACTGATCGCTGGAAGTCAGCTCAGTTTCAATTGGCGGCAGACGTGGAACTGCTCTTGTTATCGTCTTTAGAGTTATTCATGGTGTCAGTGGCAGCATAATCGGAACTGGTCCCCGATGACTTGTCTTCTCCTCCGCCACTGATATTTTTCTTCTTTCCGGTTTTGAAATCTGTTTCGTACCAGCCAGTTCCCTTCAGGCGAAAAGATACCGCTGAAACAAGTTTCTTCAATTCAGATGCACCACAGTCATGACAAACAGTTAACGGTTTGTCATTGATTTTCTGAAGCTTCTCCAGTCTATGGCCACAAGCCTCACACTGATACTCATATATCGGCATACTTCTTCTATCCATTGCTACACCCCAACGGGCGCGAATTATACAACAAACGATGATACTTGCCATCCCAGGAGGCTGTCCGGGAACAGACTGACCTACTGCGGACAAGCCTGATTGGCCATATTTTCCGCTCATTTTCGTTCAATATGTACAATATTTGCCTCAAATAACCAAAAAATATGACTCAATCAGTCTCGCCCTCGCTACGGT
>JAPOOX010000141.1 GCA_026713185.1 Gammaproteobacteria bacterium | reverse complement strand
GCGCTATACTGCCATATTAGCCTTTATGGGTTCAAGGGCCTGATAATTCAACAACTTAAGATCATCCAGGACGAAATCATCAATACCCGACTGACCGCGGTCTTGAATCTGAAGGGTTGGTGGAGCCAGTGGTTCCCGGCTGAGTTGTCTTTTCACCTGGTCCACCGCATCAAGATATATATGCGCATCACCCAGAGTATGGACAAACTCATGAGCTTCGAGATGGGTGATAAACGCAATCATGTGCAGCAGCAGGGAATAGGAAGCGATATTAAACGGCACTCCGAGGAACATGTCACAGGAGCGCTGGTACATGTGCAGGGATAGTTTATTTCCGGCAACGTAAAATTGAAACATACAATGGCAGGGTGGCAGGGCGACCTGATCCGGATGGTTCTCGCCTGGATGCCAGGCGTTGACGATGATGCGTCTCGAATCGGGATTGGTCCTGATCAGGTCAATGGCATCCTGTAACTGATCAATTTCTCTACCGTCCGCGGTCCGCCAGTGACGCCATTGTGTGCCATATATACGCCCCATATCGCCATCGCCGTCCTTAAAGCCATTGCTTGTCTTGCGACGGTCCAGATAGTCATTGTAATTCGCATCCCAAATGGTGTTGTATCGGTAGATGGACTTCAGATCATTGATGTTTCCAGACCCGGAAATAAACCACAGCAGTTCCGAACACATCGTTTTCCAGGCCAGTTTCCGGGTGGTTATTGCAGGGAAACCATCCTGCATGTTGTATCTTGTCTGTAGCCCGAAACATGAAATGGTGCCAACACCGGTCCTGTCCGATCGGATAACGCCTTTATCAAGAATATAGTGCAGTTGTTCGAGGTAGTTCTTCATGGTCTACCCATGTTCACTACCCACACTTGGAGTCGCCACAGTTGAGACAGGTCATGCAACCATCCATTAGAATCATGGCCTTGTTCATGCATTTGGTGCAGAGCTGGGCGCCTGGTGGAAAATCAGCTTCATCGGTTGCTGATTCATTAAATTCGAATCGGACACGCTTTTCCGCCAACAACGCTTTGTGGGCATCGCTCAGTTCTTCGTCCTGAATAAGGCCGATCTTGCGCATATGCGTCTCCAGCACATCACCTATTTCGGCGACCAGACTCGGCATGAATTTGCCACCTTTTTTGAAATAACCACCCTGAGGATCAAACACCTGTTTCAGTTCTTCGGCGAGAAATGCAGATTCCCCCCCTTTACGAAATACGGCGCTGATAACGCGGGTTAAAGCCAGAATCCACTGGAACTGATCCATATTCTTGGAGTTGATGAAAATCTCGAAGGGATATTCCTGCCTGTGTTCGTTACCTTCGTTCAATACGATATTGTTGATGGTGATATACATGGCGTGATCGGTGAGGGGGGTTTTGATCTTATAGGTATAACCTTTAAGCTCTTCCGGACGTTCGATGTCCTCATGCATCAACACTCTGGTGGGGAGAACGGGTTTGGCTGGTTTTTCCTCTTCTTCTTCTTTTCTAATGCTGTACGCGACAATATTTTTTTCTATTTTGATGACCATTGTTTCGTTCTGTCTCTGAATGATTGCGTTTGTCCGATTGTTTATATTAAAACTTGCCGTAATATCCTTCTTTCAAGGCATCGAACAGATTCGCTGCCGAGTGCATTTCACCATCATACTCAATTTCCTCATTACCTTTGACTTCGATCACTTCTCCGTCATCCAGTGTAAACTGATAAGTCGTATTCTCCAGATCTTCCTCCTTTACAAGGACTCCCTGGAACGCTTCAGGATTGAAACGGAATGTAGTACAACCTTTAAGTCCTTGTTTATAGGCATATAAATAAATGTCCTTGAAGTCTTCAAAAGGGTAGTCAGTAGGGACATTCGCCGTTTTGGAAATGGAAGAATCTATCCATTTTTGTGCTGCTGCCTGTATATCAACGTGCTGAATGGGAGTAATGTCATCGGCTGTCACAAAGTTATCAGGCAGTTTTTTGTTGACGTCGTCTGATTGCGGTTGTGCATCCGGATTAATCATGGCGCGGTATGCCAATAATTCAAATGAATACACATCCACTTTTTCTTTCGACTTTTTGCCTTCACGGATCACATTTCGGGCGTAGTGATGTGCAAAACTGGGTTCAATTCCGTTACTGGCATTGTTCGCGAGTGACAGGCTGATTGTTCCTGTCGGTGCGATAGAACTGTGATGGGTAAACCGGCAGCCTTCTTCTGCCAGTTGATCGACCAGTTCCGGATTCTGTTTGGCGATCTGCTGCATGTACCTTGAATACCGGGCAAGCAATACCTTTCCCTTTAACCTGTCACCGACATTGAAACCATCACTCTCCAGCTCCGGACGTTTCCGCAGCATTTCTCCAGTCAACTCGAAGTCTTCCTCCATAATGGGTGCGGGGCCTTTTTCCCTGGCCAGTTCCAACCCTGTCTGCCACCCGACCATGGCCATTTCCCGTGTCACCCGTTCGGTGAATTCAATCGAGGCTTTATCACCATAGCGCATGCCCATCATCGTGATGGTGGAACCGAGACCCAGATAGCCCATGCCATGCCGGCGTTTGTGCGTAATCTCCCGTTGCTGTTGCGGTAAGGGCAGTCCGTTTATTTCAACGACATTATCAAGCATTCGGGTGAAGATAGTGACCGCCCGCCTGAAGTCTGACCAGTTGAATTCCGATTCTCTGCTGAATGGTTTTTCAACGAATCGGCATAGATTGATGGAACCCAGCAGACAACTGCCATACGGGGGTAGTGGCTGTTCGCCACAGGGGTTGGTGGCTCGAATGTTTTCGCAGAACCAGTTGTTGTTCATCTCATTGACTTTGTCGATCAGGATGAATCCCGGTTCGGCAAAGTCATAGGTGGATGACATAATCATATCCCAGAGTCTTCGCGCCTTGATCACCTTGGTAATCCGACAGGCAACAAGACCCGAATCGTTGGTTACATAGCGATTCCCGACAGGAAATTCCCGCCATAAAATGAGTGATTCATCACTGAGGTCAATATCGTCAGTTTCCATTTCCGCCTGGGTAATCGGGAAACTGAGCTGCCAGTCAGAATTGTTGATGACTGCCTCTATGAATTCCCGGGTAATCAACAGGGACAGGTTAAATTGTCTTAGCCGTCCGTCTTCACGCTTTGCGCTGACGAATTCCATGACATCCGGATGACTGACCTCGAAAGTTGCCATCTGGGCTCCCCGCCTGCCCCCTGCAGACGACACAGTGAAGCAAGTCTTGTCATAGATGTCCATGAATGACAGAGGACCGGAAGTGTATGCGCCTGCACCTGAGACATAGGCTCCTTTTGGCCGCAGTGTGGAAAATTCATAGCCGATACCACAGCCTGCTTTTAGCGTAAGGCCAGCCTCGACATTCTTATTCAGGATATCTTCCATGGAATCATGGATCGTATCGGAAACGGTACAGTTGATGGTGGAAGTTGCCGGTTTATGTTCCTGGGCGCCTGCGTTGGAGATGATTCTTCCCGCGGGGGTTACACCCTGCCTCAATGCCCAGAGGAACTCCTGATACCATTCCTGCCGCTTGTTCCTGTCTTCTACTTTTGCGAGAGCTCTGGCGACACGTTTCCTGGTGTGGTCCATGTTCTGGTCAACCCAGTCTCCTTTTTTGGTTTTGAGGCAATATTTACTTTCCCAGATTTCGAGGGAAGTTTCCTGAAATTCTATTTCGCCGACATTGGCTGGAACGGGTTTAAGACTGGGTTTCTGGGCAGTTGAATCCATGACACTCCTGTTTGTTGCTGCGGTCATTAACCAGGTTGTGAGTGAGTTGAACCAAGATCATCCTACATTCAGGACATGGCTTCTAAATCACCAGATGTAGTGTAATTCATAAACTCCAGACACAACATAAGCGATATTTATAGACAATGCAATCCCAAATTTTTTATTTTTTAACACTTGTCCGGTTTATTTCAATATGGTTTTGACCCAGGAGTTTTGCGCTATAGAGGGCTCTATCAGCGGCTTTGTTTGTGCTTAACCCTGACATCAAACAATGATGTCAGCAGTGTTGCACTGCAATATAATACCTGGGTAATCAATGGAGGACTTAAAAATGGACAGAGCTGAAATGGAAGCTTTCTGGATGCCATATACGGGGAATCGCGAGTTCAAGAAGAAGCCGCGATTGATCACAGGCGCCAAGGGAGCCTACTATTTTTCTGAAGATGGCCGGAAAATTTTTGATGGAATGTCAGGGTTGTGGACAACAGGAGCCGGTCACAACAGGATAGAGATTGCAGACGCGGTATCGGAGCAATTGCGTCGACTGGATTATTCCCCGGCATTTCAATATGGTCATCCCCTGGCGTTTGAACTGGCGGAGCGAATTGTTTCGCTGACACCCGAATCCCTGGATCATGTCTTCTATACCAATTCCGGGTCCGAGTGCACGGATACCTCGACCAAGATTGCCAGAGCATACTGGCGTCAGATTGGGCAACCGGCAAAAACAAAGATTATCGGTCGAACCAGGGGTTATCACGGCGCCAGTTGGGGAGCTATCAGTTTTGGCGGAATACCGGCGAATAAAAAGCTGTGGGGACAGGCTGTAGATTCAGATCATCTCAAGCATACTTTGCTGCCCGGAAATGAGTTTTCCCGGGGTCTGCCGCAGTCTGGCCAGGATCTGGCCGATGAACTGGAAGACATCATTACCCTCCATGATGCCAGCAATGTAGCAGCGGTGATCGTTGAACCAATTTCCGGTTCCGCGGGTGTGATCGTACCGCCTGTGGGATATCTCCAGAGATTGAGTGATATCTGCCGTAAACATGAAGTGCTGCTGATCTTTGACGAGGTGATTACCGCCTTTGGCCGGATAGGAGACTGGTTTGCCGCATCGGCATTTGAGGTGACGCCGGATATCATCAATGTTGCCAAACAGATCACCAATGGAGCAATACCCCTTGGCGCGGTGATTGTCAAAGGAGAAATTTACCAGGCATTCATGGAATCCGATAGCCCTGAATATGTGGCAGAGTTGCCACATGGATATACCTACTCAAGCCATCCGGTTGCCTGCGCTGCTGCCATGGCCTCACTGGATATTCTTGAACGGGAAGGACTGATTGAACGGGTCAGGCAACTGGCCCCGATATTTGAATCAAAAGTCCATCAACTTCGGGATTCTCCGAATGTATTGGATATCAGAAATTACGGATTTGCCGCCGGGATGACCCTGAAACCCTATCCCGGAGATCCCACGCGACGACCCTGGGAGGTTGCCATGAAGTGCTGGGAAAACGGATTTTATGTGCGATCCGGTGGTGACACCATTCAATTGGGATTGCCATTTATAACCACGGAATCAGAGATGGATAGTGTGGTGAATGCCATTGGCGATGCGCTATCCTGATTCATGGTTCAAATCAGGGAGTCTGCCTTCCCTGTAAAAGGTTGGCTGGAGAAAACTGGTCCGTCAGAGGACGAGTATTTTTACGCCAGTCTTTCCGTTTTGACAGATAGGGGATGTAGTTTGCAATCGGGATCGAATATGTATCAAGGCGACCTGCTATTTGATTCGCACGATCGCGAAGTACTCTTCTGGAGGGTAGTGAATTACGAGCAGTAATGATTACACGATTCATGGAACCCGGCATCTTGAAGTTGATAAACTCTTCAAATACGGCGTCATAGGTAACCGATTCGTGGTCATAGAGATCGCTGGTAGAGAAGGTATTTGCCACCAGTACACCGGACTCGGTCAATAATGTTCTGGTTTCCTGCAGAAATTCCATCGTCATCAGATGTTCCGGAATATAGTCTCCCGTAAAGGCGTCCAGGATGATCATGTCATATTGTTTTTTGAGCAGTCCTGCTCTCTTGATATAAATCCTGGCGTCCTGAACGTGAACAGTGACACCTGTACGCTCCTTGTAGTCAAAAAATTGACGGGCGACTTCTACCACCGCGGGGTCGATTTCCACGACATCCATGGGAACTTCAGAGAATAGTTCTGCGAGTACTGTAGGTATGGTCCCGCCGCCCAGACCGATGACCAGAATGGAGCGTGGTTCCGGATTAACCAGTAAACCTGCAAAAGTCATGCGTACGTAAGGGAATACGATCTTCTCCGGTTCATCCATATCCATGCAGGTCTGGTTCCTGTCTCCTTTTCTGACAGCAAAAATAAGACATCGCTGGCTTCCGGATTCCTGCACGACAATATTGCGGTACAGTGATTTTTGACGATGAATGATCTTGTCCGCTGAGAAAACCGAACAGGAAAATGCCAGTAGTACCAAGGTCACGACAGGTATTTGATTACACGGCATTTTGTTTCGCCTGCCAAAAAATTACGACAAGGATACGATTACATGACATTTTGTTTAGCCTGCCAAAAAAAGTTACGACAGGTATACGATTACATGACATCTTGTTTCGCCTGCCAAAAAAAAGCCGCTATAGATGCGATACCGCCGACTACCAGTATCAATACCATAGTTCCGAGAATCTGGTTTACCTCGAAATAAAGTACAAGGTAAAAAGAGGTTACAAGTGTGCCCAGTGCACTCCCGAGGGTCGATACAAAATAAAGCCGTCCTGCCACGTGACCACTGTGATTTGTATTTTCAACCAGCAGACGAACAGAATAGGGAGAGACCATACCAAGGACCGCAGTAGGCAGAAAAAACAGCAAGGTTGATGTGACAAGAGATCCATATCGCGGATCTTCAATTCTGACAAATACAGAGTCCATCAGTGTATCGCCGAAGAAAATGGTCGGTATGAGAGTGAATGCCGCCAATATGAAAAACAGACCGTACCGTCCCAGATTGGCATTGACCAGTGATAGTCGTCCACCGATGAGATAACCGGCAGAGAGCGATAACATGAATATGGTGATGATGCTGCCCCAGACATAAATGCTGCTGCCGAACCATGGGGACAGGATTCTGCCGCCAAGAAGTTCCACTGACATGATGATAGTGCCGCTGGTGAATGCAAGACAGTACACCAGCGGGTTGATTAATGAATTGCGCATACAGCATCTATTGAAAAGCGGTTTTGTAGTATACATGACTACATATTTGTTGAAGGGTAATGATGACAGTGGGGAAAATCGTCTGGCAAAAAATAGTTGAAGGGTAATGATGACTGTGGGGAAATTTGTCTGGCCAATTAGTTGCAGGGTAATGAAGACAGTGGGGAAATTTGTCTGGCCAAATAGATGCAGGGTAATGATGACAGTGGGGAAATTTGTCCGGCAGAAGGTTCTTGAGGTTGAATTATGAGACAATAGGGGTCTGCTCTGTCCTGTGATGATCCGGAAACTTACGGGCGGAACAAATGTGGCGCCCTGTCTGTGTGATTACTTTGGAAAATAAATATTGAGATCTCTAGTCCGTCTGGTCCCGGTCATTTCGCAATACAAGTGGCTTATATTTGCCGGTTTAGCGACTTTTTTTGTAGCCCGTTTTTTCGAAATCAGTACCTATTACGCAGTATCCCTGGGTGTGGACCGTATCAGCTTTCTCATTGAGCAGAAACAACAGGCCGGGTTGCCGGATTTAGTAGTCAAGGAAGGCGTCACAGCTGTCCCCTATACTCTGCTTCAGATAGCCCTTGCGATAATATTCTGTGTATGCATGCGGTTTCTCTTTGTGGTGCATGCCCGAAGGTCCATACGGCGGGCAGGAATATCCACGGCCTTCGACCTGCGTCAGAAAGTCTACGAAACGGTACAGTTGCAAGGCAGTGATTTCTTCAGCCGGATTGGCATTGGAGACATCATGATTCGGGCCATCCAGGACATTGCATTGATTCAGCGTCTGATTTCTCATGGTCTGGTGCAGGTCATCATCATGATATATGCGCCGTTATTTGGTCTGGTTGCAATGATGATGAAGTCACCTTCACTGACATTACTGATACTCCCACTCCTGCCTTTGCTGTTTGTTTATGCTTATTACATGTCTGGTGCAATGGCGAGAACCACGCATGCCATGCAGACAGGATTGTCAGCGCTTTCACAGCATACCCAGGAAAATCTGTCCGGAATCCGGACGATTCAGGCCCAGGCGCAGGAAGAGAATGAAATTAAACGCTTCAGGGTGACTAATGACACCTATGCCGATGCGTTCTATGACCAGTCCCGGATCAGTTCACTCATGAGCGCATGGACGCCTTTATTTGCATCAATGGCACAATTGGTGATTCTCCTTTACGGTGGTCATCTTGTCCTTGAAGGAGAAATTTCAGTAGGAGATCTGGTGTTCTTTTTCGCCTGTCTCAATATGCTGTTACAACCAGTCCGGATGGCAGGTTATTTCATTACCACGGTCCAGCGATCAGTCGTTGCAACCGACAGGTTGTTCGAGATTTATGATGCCGAGCCGGAAATCAGGGATGCCCCCACAAAGGATGCACCATCCCGGATACAGGGTGATTTTGAATTGCGGAACCTCACTTTCTCCTATCCGCGTACAGATCAGCCGGTATTGCGGAATATCAATCTGCACATAAAGGCAGGAGAATCCATTGCCATAGTGGGCAGGGTAGGGTCGGGAAAATCAACTCTGCTCAAACAGTTTACGCGGATGGTGGACACCAACCCCGGTCAATTATTTCTG
>JAPOOX010000002.1 GCA_026713185.1 Gammaproteobacteria bacterium | reverse complement strand
CATCCTGTGTGCCAGCGTGATGAGGTTACCGTTTACTGTGGTTACCGGTTTTGCCCTGATACGGAGTCGATGATCGGGGTATTCAAGAATTGTTAATGGCGTCATAGGGTTTGACATTATATCACCTGTCACAGCAGAAATTGTACATGCGAATTCGGGAGATCTGCCATTACCAGTGATCACAGAAATGGATAGCTTAATTTCTGTCCGGAAACAATTATTGTTCCTTTTTTTATAACTGTGGGAATCATCATTCCAAAAGCAGTGAGTCTGAAATGTCTTCAATCGAAAGGAGCAGCGGACAGAAACCAGCTTATTAGAAAACCGGAAAATCCATGCCTGACCCGGACTTGCTCATTCTGTTCCGTCTGCTCGCAAACAGACCCCGTATTTTAGAATTGTTACTTCAACGGTATGGTTCGGCGGGAGCAGTGATCGACAATGTCACAGAAGTTGAACTACAGACACTGTCCCTTGAGAGAATTGATTTTGATCGTTGCCGGACCGTTTATGCTGCAAAAGTTGACAGGGATATCAAATGGCTGCAACAACCGCACCATCATCTGATCACTCTGACAGATGGAAACTACCCGGCCCTGTTACGGGAAATCCACGACCCTCCGGTTCTTTTGTTTGCCAGGGGTAATTTGCAGGCACTGACGTCACCAGGGATTGCCATGGTAGGAAGTCGTAATCCAACCCGGTCGGGTATGAACACTGCCAGAATGCTGGCGGCCGATCTCGCCAATTCAGGTTTCGTTGTCATCAGCGGGATGGCGCTGGGCATTGATGCGGCAGGACACCGCGGCGCCTTGAATGCCGACGCTGCAACGATTGCTGTTTTTGGTACTGGTTGTGACCTTATCTATCCATCCCGTCACCGCAGACTTGCAGATGAGATTGTCGAAAGAGGTCTTCTTCTCTCGGAATTCCCCCTGGGTACACGATCCCAGGCCTGGCACTTCCCTCGACGCAATCGTGTAGTCAGTGGATTATCGCTGGGCACGATCGTAGTGGAGGCGGCGCTGCCAAGTGGGTCCCTGATATCAGCAAACTATGCAATGGAACAGGGTCGGGAGGTCTTTGCGGTACCCGGTTCCATCAACATTCGCCAGAGCCGTGGGTGTCATCAATTGATTCGCGATGGCGCGACACTGGTAGAAAACGCAAACGATATCCTGTCCCAGTTTTCATTCATGACCTGTAAAACCATCAACAGGCCCGAGCCGACACTAACAGAACTGCAGTCCAGCCTGCTGGAGCATCTTGATGCACAATCCCGGTCGACAGACGAGATTTCGATGGCGCTTGATTTGCCAGTAGAAAAGGTGGTTTCAACCCTGATCGAACTGGAAATACTGAAGCTGGTGTGTCAGGAGAAAGGTGGTTATCTCAGGTCAGTATCAACAGGGTAGAGACTGGGGTCAGAGTAAAGTGCCGGAGTAAAATTCATTTTAGAGGCATTTGCGCAGTCTGTTAGGGCTTGATTCTACTGGTCTCCAGAGCAGGGTCAGATCTCTTTACCCCACAAAAAAACGAAAGAATGCGGGCTGGCGGGCGGCCAAATTGTCAAT
>JAPOOX010000003.1 GCA_026713185.1 Gammaproteobacteria bacterium | reverse complement strand
GCACACTCGTTAGCTTTGAACAACATCTCACGGAGCCCCAAAGTCGTCCAAAATGGTGCTCAATCGGGAGGTTGTGGTAAAGTACCAAAACCGGACACATTAAGTGCTATAAAAGCGGACATTTCTATTTGCTCCTAACACTGGCAAGTTTTTTGTTGGATAATGTAACTATTTGATATATTATATACTGTAGTTACATTATTGACTGGTTAGTGCCATGGTAAGCGAAAACCTGCCCGACTATTTTACCTCCCGAGGCCTGCAACACACCGCACCAGAACGGCTAAACGCCTCACTGCGGCTTGTTTTAGACACTATGCCAACGTTGCTCTATGGGGAGGCAGAAGCGGAATTGACCGCCGAAGAACTAGCGATTCTCAAAAAAGGTGGCATCGACCTGGATACGGTCATCGTCCGGGACCCACTGGCGGAAACCGCAGTCAAGTACGCCGCCATTATTGAAAGCAGCCTGTCTATCAAGGAAGCCGCTGCCGGCATGGGCAAGGCAGCAAGTCACCTGAGGCAAATGATTGCCCGGCGAACATTGTACAGTTTGCTACTCGATAACCGTCGTTACATTCCGGCGTTTCAATTCACCAAAACTGGCTCGTTGGTCCAGAACATCGCCAAAGTGAACGCCGTATTGCGGCCCGACCTGCATCCGGTTGAAGTTTTTGAATGGTACACCGAGGCCGATCCGGATTTATTTGTGAACGATGACGAAGATCAAACTGTCAGTCCCATCATTTGGCTTTCCAATGGGTTTGATGTTAAGCCGGTGGTTTCCCTCGCAAAACGCCTGTAGATCCGATGCCGAAACTGCCTCGCGCACCGGATGTGGAACGCCTTCGTGCGACGCCGCCGGCGATTATTGAAATCGGTCCTGACCTCCAGTTGTTTCGAATCTACAAACGCGGTGGTGACTTTCCAACACTGTGGAATCAATTCCGTCATTACGGACCTTTATCGCGATTCGATCATCATGTCCCCGATGATGCAGATGAGCCATGTGCTCAAAGTCGAGGAGTACTCTATGCTGCGAGTGACCTCGCTACCACCCTGGCTGAGTTTTTCCAGCATCGGCGGCGGCGCATTAACCGATCAGATCAGGCGCCATGGCTCGCAGCCTTCCGACTGCCAGGGACCATTCCATTGCTTGATCTTACCGATACTTTCAGTGTGCTCGTGGGAGCCTCGTCAAAACTGTTCTCCGGGACCTTCAGTCACATTCAAGCCTGGTCACGTGGTTTCTACGACGCTTATCCTGACATACAATGCCTCTATTATCGCTCTTCTCTGACTAACCGAATTACGGTGGTGTTCTACGAACGAACCAACACACAACAGTTGTTCCCGGCAACCACTGGTATGCACCGGCCACTGGACAGTCCATTGATGCTGAGCTCGCTGACAATTGCTGCCCAGGAAATTGGTTACCGCTTAACCTAGCCGATCCACCTGCACCACCCAGGTAACGAATGTGCCACAAGGACCACATGATTCACACCTTGTGGATGCGAAAACCTCCCGGATTTCACATTAATCGTTCAGCATTACAACAATCCGTGATTGGTATTCACCATCACCCTGGTGTAATTTAAGGTTAATCCGACGAGACATAACCATGAAACGGAAACTCCTGCTGGCACTGGGTCAATTCGCCTTTTCCATACTACGGCGTGTGGATTATTACATTACAGGTAGTAATTCCGGTTTACCCCCAGAGGAAGAAATACGGGACCCTTACAAGGTTTGGAAAATTCTTCGAAGCAATGGCAGAATTCTGCGTTCTTATACTAATCGCGGTTGGATGGTACTTGGGTTTGAAGAAGCACAGCAGTTGTTTAAAGACACTCGATTCAGCAGCGATACTCGCAAGAACAAATTCATATCCAGAGCGTTGAGAACCGCTTCACCGGATGGCAGGGTAACTTTTTTAGATCACCCGACGTTGCTTCAGCTTGATCCACCGGATCACACGCGGATCAGAAAACTGGTAAACCACGGTTTTAACCACAAGTATATTCTTTCCATGGAGCCGAGAATCGCGGGAATAGTGAATGACTGTATTAATTCTTGTGATGCTGCCACTGGTCAATTCGATATCGTCCAACAACTGGCGAAACCCTTACCTGCAATGGTAATTGCGGAACTACTGGGGTTGCCTTCTGAAGACCTGCAATATTTTCAGGATATGTCCAGCAGGTTGCTTGGTGTGACTGCGATCGGTAATGATGAAGCCATTCGACAAGGGACAATCGCCAGTGATGAATTAATCGACTATTTTGAAAAGGTGATTGCCGATAAAAAGTCAAATCCCAGTCAGGACTTGATCGGCAGGTTGATTGTTGCCGAAGAAGAAGGTGATCGACTCACCGTTGACGAGATGTATTCAACCTGTGTGCTGGTATTGGTTGCAGGTCATGAAACGACAACAAGGCTGATCAGTAATGGTGTGTACACGTTACTGCAGCATCGGGATCAACTGGAGATGCTAAAACGCAATCCTGAATTGATGTCAAATGCTGTTGAAGAAATGCTGCGTTATGAACCTCCGGTACAGTTAATGCCACGTTATGCGCTGGGTGACATGGAGTTTTACGGCAAGAAGATCAAAAAGAATCAGCTGATTGTACCAATCATTGCCAGTGCCAATCGGGACCCTACTGCCAATGAGAATCCGGATGTATTTGATATCACTCGTAAAAATATCAAACATATTTCTTTTGGGTACGGTCCTCATCTCTGCCTCGGGCTCAATCTTGCGCGTCTTGAGGCAAAAGTCGCCTTCAATATTTTGTTTGAACGCTTCCCCAATCTGACCCTTGCAGACCAGGAAATCGTCTGGACTCCGATACCTCTGGTCAGGGGTATGAAAAACCTGATTGTGAATCTGAATGAAGGTGGGTCAGTAAAGCAACGCCAGGATCAGTAGTTCAAAGAGCAACCGTCCGGGCATACCCGGTTTACCTGGATTTTCTTCGCCATGTTTGATGAGAATCATTTGAGACCTTTACCTCGATCCTGAATCCGGATTTACGCCATAACAGCCACGTCAGGACGGGTAGGAAGGTCAAGATACTTGCGGACTGCCACTCGATCGCATTCTCGATCCAGTCACTGTCAGCCATAAGCTGTTCTACCAGTGCAAAAGTCACCAGTTGAATCGTTACCAGGGCACATAAACCCAGTTTCCACCCTGTCAATTGAGTCAAGCCGAACATTTTGTAACATCGATATGCGAGAAGCGTCTGACCCATATACGAGAACAAGAAAAACACAGTAGTGCCGAATCGTCGCATCAAGCGATATACACTGCCTTCGGATCCTAGAAAACAGGTATACAAAATCAGGAACAAGCCAGCGGTTACCCCTAGAAACAGAATTAGATGAGAAGCGGACTTGCTGGTATCACCTTGTGCTTTGAGCCAACTAATCGTCATGATCCAATAGATAATGATCAACGTTGCGGCAGGTATCATCAGTGCTTTGAATATAAAGTAGCTGTAGCCGTAACGACCAGCCCGACTGATACTGGTGCAACCTTCGATGAACGGAATGCATTCAGGAACGTAACCACCGGAAATAGAAACAAAATAAGAGATGATGCCTGCCATCCAACAAAGTACCCACACCGACACCGGAACATGTTGAAGAATCATCATGGGTGAATTTTGAGTGTCATCCCCTTTGCTTTTCACTTTTACAGTAGTTCTCTTGCTTTTTGGAATATTGCGTTGTCTCATTTCCAAAAGGATTTTTCAACTCATACTGGACTGTTCCCTTGAATCTTACCGAGAGTCGATCGAGACAGGTAGTAGCTGCGGAGCACGGGCTGATGCACCAGCTCCTCGCCTGCGTCCTGGCGTCCTTGTCCGGCATCGCGTCGGCTGCAAACGACTGCACGCCGCTATTCGATCCCGCGACCCTGGCGACCACGGCCATCGAGGATGTCGCTGGCAGACCCCTGGCAAGCGAAACCCGCTACCGGGTAGCAAAGATCACTGTGGTCCGCCAGAACGTGTTCAATCTGGACGATCCGGCCGAGAACAATGCGGTGTTCCGATTCGCCAATCGCTGGCACGTCAACACCCGGGAAAGCGTGGTGCGTGAACTGTTGCTGTTTCGTGAAGGCGAGGTGGTGACCGGAAATATCGTCGCCGAAAGCGGACGGCTGTTGCGCGCCAAGTCGTATCTCTACGACGCCCGGATCGTCGCCAACCGGTTGTGTGGCGCCAGGGGCGAAGATTTGGACGTCGAGGTCGATCTCGTGGTCGTCACCCGCGACGTCTGGTCGCTCTCCCCCGAACTCAGTGTCACGCGCACCGGAGGTGAACACCGGTTGCAGACGGGATTTTCCGAGATCAATCTGGCCGGTTCCGGCACCCATCTTGACTTCACGGTGTTCGACAACCTGGATCGCGAAGGTGTCAGCTTGAGCTATGAGGATTCAAACCTCGGCGCCAGCCGCGTCAGTTTCAAAGTTCGTTACGACGACACCGACGACGGGGAAAGAATCGAAGCCCGGATCGGCCAACCGTTCTACGCTTTCGACGCCCGCCGCGCGTGGCACGTGAGCTACCACCGGGCCAATACCGTGCAGGGCCTCTACGACGAGGGCAAGCGCATATCCGAGTTCGGCAGGGACTATCGGCTGGCGCAGGTCTCGACGGGTTGGTCCAGGGGCCGCGAGGACGGCTGGATAAACCGTCTGAGCACCGGCGTCACCTTGAACGACTGGCAACTATCGGCGATCGCGGACGCGGATCTCGCGTTGCAGAGCCGCAAGTTCCTGTATCTGTGGATCGCCTATCAGCGCATTCAGGACGAATACGCCCAGGCCCGCAACGTGGACCGCGTGCAGACCACGGAGGACATCTTTCTGGGGCGCCAGTACGACGCGCTGCTCGGTTACTCGCCTCGCGAAGACGGCCATATCGTCGCCAGCGCAGAATTTCGGGACGGCCGCCGGGTCGGCGAAGACGGCATCCTGCGCTACGGCGCACGCGCCTCGGGTTACTGGAATACCGAGTCCTCCAAGTCTGAGAATGTGATCACCGCCGCATGGATGCGATACCGCCATCGCCAGTCTCCGCGATTCGCGCTGATCCTGGATGCCGAGACCACGCTGACTGATGCGCTAACCACCGACCAGCAGGTGCTGATCGGCGGTGGTTCAGGTCTGCGCGGCTATCCCAACCGCTACCAGGCCGGTGCCAGGCAATTCCGGCTGAGCGCGGAAGAGCGATACTACACAGACCTTTACCTACTTCGCGTATTGCGGGTCGCACTGGCCGGGTTCGTGGACGTCGGCCGTGCCTGGAGTTCGCAACGGGACAACGACACCCTGGTCGACATGGGCGTCGGTCTAAGCTGAACTTCGAGAGGATGTTGGGACTAACTTGTTGTTTTTCGGGATAAATTTGTAAATTTACGGAATCGCTACTGGGTACGATCCAGGCGCACGCCGAGCAGTTTGAAGGCCTCG
>JAPOOX010000111.1 GCA_026713185.1 Gammaproteobacteria bacterium | reverse complement strand
GGCCGTGGCGATCGTCGTACCAAGGCGTTTGAGCAGCGGTGCTTTGGCAGGTTCCTCCGCGACGATGACCGGTGTCATCTGCGCCAGACGCCGCGACACGATCACGCCGCCTCCCTCAATCCGGTAACTGAGCGCGGTGTCTTTTGTGAGCTGCTCCAGACCTTCTGCAACCGTATAAACACCAGTCAACTCGTTGGTTGTGACGTCGCGTGCATCGTGTTGAATAATGACGGAAAGCCCGGCCTGCTCACCGAACTGAATCAGCGCATCGGTAACTTTTTTTTGATCGATATCGAATTGATACTTTTCGACGGAATAATCTCTTAACAGCTGTTTTTTGTTGCTGGAAGTCATAGTTGCCCCCGGTTGGTCCGGACTTGCGTCCGCATAACACAAAGGACCGATCTGCAGGAGCAGAATCGACCCGCCTACCAGATACGACAGTTTGCTCGCCAATCGTCCTAGTAGCCTTGAGCGCGCAGCAGTACGCCTCGGTTTTGTTGTCAAAGAAAATATCCCCGACACCTGCCGTTTTGAACAGTCTTTCCATGAGAGTTTTATAGGGGCTGCCATGGTGGTAGCCGGTTTCAGGAATTGCCGTGGAGTACGGTAAGTTGGGAAGACATTTTGACCGGGGTTACCGGCACAGCGCTGGAGAGAAACCGAAGCATCGCTTCCGGACTGCGGATATGTAGCAGCGCTGTTACCGGGTGATCGGGGACGCCGTCCGCTACGACGACCTCACCCGGGGTGTGGCGGGAGATCTCCCTGACCACCTGACGCAGGGGAGTTGCGTCGAAGACCAGTTTGCCTTCGCGCCATGCGGTCACGTTATCCGCATTGACGGTTTCGGTAGCGCTTAGTGCACCGCTGGCGCCCACGGTAGTCTGCTGGTCGGCATGCAACAGGACGCTCCCCGGGATTTTCATGATGTGTTTGGCGTCGGCATTCGAAAATGGCATCTGCACAATTTCAGTTTCGGGTACGTCGGCAGCTGCCACGGCAACGGTACCTTCCAGCACCGTGACGATGACGTCACTGTCATCCAGATAGACACGGAACCGGGTGCCGACCGCAATGACGCTGGTGTCGGCCGCGCGCACGACAAAAGGCCGCTCGTCCGGGTTAACGTCGAACAAGCCTTCACCCCGGTGGATATTGACTTCCCGCATCTCTTCTGTGTAATGCACCGACACGGCGGTTGCCGTGTTGAGGTGAACTCGCGAGCCGTCGTCCAGCGCGACTTCCCGCTGTTCGGCCTTGACAGTTTCATAGTGGACTCCGGTGTCGGGAGTGGACCAGAAGATGACGGCGAGGAACAATGCCGCGGCACTCGCGATGCCTGCAATCCAGCGACGCATATGGCGGCGGTGTTTCGCCACCGCGCGCAGATTCAGCTCACCGAGTTCCTCGTGCATCCAATCATCGAGCCCATCCAACACCGCCATGGTGGCCTCGACTGCTTCATACGTCCTGGCGTTTTCCGGGTCCGCCTGTAGCCACGCGACGTGAGCGCGCTTTGCACTTTTCGTCACGTCGTCGGCGCGCATGCGAACATACCAGTCGATTGCCGAGTCTCTTGTCTTATCGGACATCTTAATTACCTTTTTCATCACCCTCTACACTAAAGAGCAGTTGCTGACGCTTCAGTTCATTTCCGGTTGCATTGTTCACTTAAATCATCACCGCCATAACCGCGGTCACTGCGCGTTTCATGTGGTACTCGACGCCTTTCTTGGAGATGCCAAGCTGCCTGCCGATTTCACTGTAGGAGTAGCCGTCGGCGCGTTGCAGGAGAAACACATGCCGCGTTCTTTCTGGCAACGCTGACAGCGCGTCCCGTACATGCCGTAACTGCTCACTGACTTCCAACGTCCGGCCTGGGTCAGGAGCAGCCGTTCGGCCTGCCTCGCCGGAATCCACCTGAGTTGCCAGATAGCGCTGTTCCACTTCACGGTGTTGCAGCGCATTGAGCGCCATGTTGTTCGCCATGGTAAAAAAGTAGCGACGCAAGTCGTCGATGTGCTCCTGGTCCCGCAGCTTCAGCAGCTTTTCGAAGGCGTCGTGCATTATCTCCTCGGCTTCTGCGTGACTGCCCAGCTTGCGCTGCAACAGCCGCTGCAGTTCCGGGGAGGCATCATCGTACAGCCTGATGATATCCGCCTGATTTCGGGTCTTTTCTGGCACGACGCTCCTTTCAAAAAAAGGCTTCGAACACGGCATACAATACACCATTTATATGACAGGTGAAGCCTTGCGACGCCCTAGTAAACAACAGTAAAAGGAGCCTTCAGCGGGTTACTAAAAAAAGCCTTCAGCGGCTTACCAAAAAAAGCCTTCAGCGGGCCAAAAACCCGCCCTGCCACTGTTGCGGAGCAAACAGGCTGGCTTACCTGGATTTTCTTCGTCATGTTAGATGGGAGCCTTCAGCGGCCCGATGCGGCCACCGCTGTCGCGGAGCAAACAAGTCTCGTGGGTCTTTGGCGTCGATTTATGTTTGATAAGAGCTCCTTGCCGTCTACTCCTTCAGCACATTTCCCGTTTGTAAATTAACGAAATGTTGGTAGTTGCCATCGGCTTTCGCCATGAGTTCATCATGAGAGCCCTGCTCGGTAATACGCCCTTCATTCATAAATAGAATCCTGTCTGCGCTGCTGATCGTCGACAATCGATGTGCGATGACGATAATAATCCGGTCCTGCTTGACGGCATTAAGCGCGGCAATCAGCGCCCGCTCCGTACCAGGATCGAGCGCTGCCGTGGGTTCGTCGAGAATCAGGATCGGGGTGTCTCTTAGCAGCCCCCGGGCAATCGACAATCTCTGCTTTTGCCCGACCGAGAGCTTGCCCCCATCTCGCCCCAACATCGTTTCATAACCGTCCGGCATTATCTCAATGAACTCTGCTGCGCCGCTGATATCGGCAACCCTTCGTATGTCGTCATCCGAGGCACAGGGATTACCCAGGCGAATATTGTTGGCAATGGTATCTGCCAGCAGGTAATGCTCCTGGAATACGTAGGTCGCGAGATTACGCAGTCCGTCAACATCAAACTCCTGAATATCATGGCCGTCGATCAGCACGCGACCCGTCGTCGGCTGTATAAACCTCGGTACCATATAGGCGAGACTGGTCTTACCGGCGCCCGTGGGGCCAACGACGGCGATGGTCTCGCCAACTTTTGCCTGCCAGTTGATGTTGCGCAGCGCCTCGCGCCCATCCGGATAGGTGAGACTGACATCGTCGAAAACGATACCGTCGGAGATTCGCGCCGACACGTCCTGACCAGCCACCTTATCGTCGTTAGGTAAATCTATATAAAAGAGAACCCGTCTCACGCCGGCCACACCACCCTGTAGATCAACCCAAAGCCGACCCAGGGTGACCGCAGCTCCACCCACGGTCCCGAACAGGCCAAACACCACCAGGAAATCGCCAGGTGACAATTCACCGCTGATGATCTTGTCACTCACCAGGAAGAACACCCACAGACCTACCAAAGCCAATGCCAGCGTCGATGCAATATTGATTAAGATGTTAACGGACACAACCCGCCGGAACTGCCTGAAGGATTCGTTGCTTGCCTCTGCAAACTGGCCAGGTTCATCGTCCTGCCGGCCATGACTCTGTACGGTGGCGATATTGCTCATGTTTTCTTCAATGTGGCTGGTTGTGGCCGATCCGGAACCCCGGCTGGCCTGACTCGCCTTACGTGCCGTGCCCGCAAGCGGAACCGTGAACAGCAACGCCAACGGCAGTGTTGCAAGCGCCAGCCAGATGAGTTCCGGGATAATAATCCCGTAGCTGTAATGTATAACGTACACAGATGCCAAAGTGCTAAGTACGGAAATACTTGGCATCAAAGTCAGATCAAAACAGACGCCCTGCACAGAAGGGGCATCGTACATGGTTCTATAGACCCCATCCCCGATGCGATGATCGTCCAGGACTCGCATCGGGAGACGCATTAAACGCTGAAACAAATGCGTACGAAGACCATTAGTGACGCCCTGCACCAGGCGAATATTGCACAATAGATCAATCAATCCCCAGAGTCCGCCTGCCATTGACCACCCTGCACTGATCAGGTTTTCAGACTGAGTCGCTGTATCCTGGCCCTGTGCCAGGAACGCACCGTTGAATCTTCCCCCTACCCCTGCACCAAAAATCAAAAACAGCAGCAACAGAAAGAGGATGGTCGACACCAATAACTGTCCCGGTTCTGCAGTCGCCATGGCATCGATGAATGGCTGGAAAAAAGGCGGGAATCGGATCGTTGACTCGGCAAGCGGTTGTTGAAGCAACACATGATCAATCAGTACCTTCATAGGCCAGGGCGCCACAATCAGCGGGATAAGACTTCCTGCCATCAGCACGAATTTCAGTATAAAAAGATGTTTAACAGGCCACACATAAACAAATGATCGTTTCAGAATGGCAAAGACATCACGAACCTTCAGTTCGGTCTGTGAATCTACCGAATCGGAGAACTCCATGCTGCTCATGACGCTACTTCCAATTCAGTCATCACAAAGTGGTGATATTTTCCTATCGTATCCGCCATCAATTGCTCATGGCTTCCCCGTTCTGCTATCACACCATCCTCAAGAAACAGAATCTGATCGGCATGTCTGATGGTCGCGATACGGTGCGTAACAAAGAAAATGATCTTGTCAGTACCCCAGGCGGCCAACTGCTGTAACACACGATGCTCGGTGGCGACGTCCAGCGACGCAGTCGGTTCATCAAGGATCAGAATGGGCGCGCCTTTCAGTATCGCCCGGGCGATTGACAGACGCTGTCGCTGACCTGTGGAAAGTTTCGACCCCCGTTCACCAAGGGTGGTGTCATATCCCTCTGACAGGGCCTCTATAAAGGTATCTGCGCAGGCAACCCGCGCCGCAGCGCGAATCTCATCGTCCGTTGCATTTGGCGCCGCGTATTTAATATTGTCTTTTATGGACGTCGGAAACAGCACATTCTCCTGCAGGACAACGGCAATAGCATGGCGCAATGCCTGAACGCGGATGTCGCGCTGGTCCACGTCGTCGATGGTGAGCGTTCCTGAATCGATCTCGTATAGTCTTAACAATAGATTCAGCAGCGTGGATTTGCCGGCGCCCGTACTACCCACAATCGCTGTTACGGTTCCCGGAACCGCCTCGAAACTGACATCACGAAGAATCGGCTGTTCCTGATCGTAGGCAAACCGTACATGATCGAACCGAATGCCTTTTGTGATCCCGGGCATCGGCAAGGCATTCGGGCGGTCCACTATTTCCGGCTCAAGGTCGAGCAAAAAGAACGCTCTGCCGAGACCAACTTTCATGTCCTGGAGCAAGCTCCAGAGATTGGCCAGTTCAACACTCGCATTGGTGATCGAAACAGAGCGATCACGCGCGGCCTGGAAGGCGCCTAGATTCCATATCGCAAAACCAACCAGTGCCACCACACCATAACCGTAGGTGGCAGACCCCTCCCAAACCCAGTGTGCCATGACATAGTCAGCTACCAGGACCACCACACCCGTAACCAGCGCAACACAAAGGTTCAACGTAGCCACGGACTTACGAATGTCGTAGGCCCGATCCAGCGCATATTGCGAACGCCCGTCAAATTTGCTGATAGCGCCATCCTCTGCACCACACGATTTGAATAGTCGAACACTACCGACACTTTCCTGAATATGTGAGGTCAGGACACTGTTTGCCCGCCGCGCGAGTTCACTTCTGCGTCTAATCACCGGTGTAAACACATAGGCGATCGCAACCGAGACGCCACCGGCAATCAGGAACAACAGTCCGAGATAAGGTGCAAAGAAAAAAAGTGCAGCAAAGGCAATTGCATAATTACCCAGCATCGTTAACGGTAGAATCAGGCCATTCTGGATCACGTTAGTCACCATAGCGCTGTCCTGGTAGACGCGGTATATGGCATCGCCAACCTGACTGTCGTTATGGTATCGCAGCGACAGGTGAACCGCCTGATCCATCATCGACACTCGCAGGTGCTGATTGACCCGCTGCAGGATCCAGGTCAGATAATAGGGCAGCACTGCGCCCAGAAAGAATCCGATCGCCAGTGTTGTCACCATAATCACAAGAAAAATATTGCGAAGCAAATAACGTGACGACTCCGAAAGTTGTTCCACCGTTACGTACTCAGCCACGGGCAATCCAAGCATCCCCGCCTGGGTTTCTGTCAGCGCTTCACCCAGGAAAACCTTATTAGTCAGCAGATCGAACCCAAAAAGAAATGTAGCTAACTCCAGCAGCATGCCAGCCCCAACGAGCATGCCATAGGCAATAAAGTGCCTCAGTTCAGGTTTGATATATGATCGGGTGCGCCACAGAGCGGCAGCCAGGCTGTCGTACAATCTGAATTCCTAAAAATGGTGGAGCAAGCGAGCGACCCGTTTTACCATCACAATCTCAAAAAGTAAACCGGACGCTTTAAATCCACAAAAAACCGCCGCACCTGCAACGAAAAGCTATCTTCGCCTCATCGACTGGATTCCGCATCTGTGTTAGGTTCAAGCGCAATATTTCTCTACAGGCGATGGTATCATGAAAGATCTCGAAGGGAAGGTGGCATTCATTACCGGTGGCGCCAGTGGGGTTGGCCTTGGGATGGCAACCGCCTTCCTGAAGGCCGGCATCAAAGTTGTAATCGGCGACATCAATAGCGACCGTGCAACCAGGGTCGAGTCAAAACTGAAAGAAATCTCTGAGGATATTCGTTCCGTGCAGGTGGATACCACCAGCATGGAATCACTTGAAAACGCCGCTGATGCCGTCGAAGCGGCATTTGGGAATGTCCACATTCTCTGTAATAACGCCGGCATTGGTGGTGGCGGGAAGATACTGAAGGTCCCTATGGAACGCTGGCATGCCGTACTGAATGTCAACCTCTGGGGCGTCCTGCATGGTATCAAGGTTTTTTTGCCACGCATGCTGGAACATGGCGAAGGCGGGCATGTAGTCAATACCGCATCATTCACCGGTATCGTCGGGCACCACTCGCAGTCCAGTTACGGCACAAGCAAATTTGCCATCGTCGGCATGTCGGAGTTCCTGCGTAATGATATGGAAGATGAAACTGTATCGGTGTCAGTGCTCTGTCCGCATGTGGTGGACACCCCGATGTTTTATCCCAATCTCGCTGACGCTGATGAGGAAACGATTGCAAAACACAAGAAAGAAAATATGCCGTGGCTCGAAACCATGGCCGTCAAGCCGGAAGATGCGGGTAACATGGTGCTGCGCGGCATAGAGAACGACGAACTCTATATTTTCACCGACGGCACGGATTCCCGTAAGATGATGGAAGGCCGGACCAAAGCCCTGTTCGATGCCATGAACCGACAGTTTCCAGCCTAATTCAACCGCTGCCAATGAGCCGCGGAGTATGAAATTGTGAGATCAGCTGTTAGCCCATAGCCTGCAAAATGTCAGAACGAAAAAGAAAGGTCAGCCTTAAGACCAGGTTTTCGTTCTCATCGGGATCGCTGAACGAGGTGATGATCGCCGCAGCCGTCGCGAATTGCGTGCTTGATTTGGCTGTCGATGCTAATCGTGGGTACACTATTCATGAGTTCATGGGATAGTCGGCCAACAAGTTAATATCCAGATTTTTCAATATGGGGTATCTCCCATAAGCGAACAAGCGGAAAATCTGCTGGGTGGCTAAACCACTTTTCACGTGACATGCCTTGGTATGTAACGTAGGGCTAAACAGATGGCTTTAACACTTCACACCATTTCTCCACTCAACCATGAACGCGCAAGGCAGTTATCTGTTTGACCTCATCAGAAAGATTTTATAGCCTCGATTGATAAGACTCTGGCGGATGCCTTTGTTTGGTCCGATGCGCTTTTCAGAATTGCTTTTGAAGGCGATACTCCAGTTGGCTTCATTCTTGTTTTTCCGTTTGAAGACAATAGTGAAAATGTCGTGACAATCGTCCGGTTGATGATCGATAAAGATCATCAAGGAAGAGGATTAGGACAAGGTTTGTTAGAAGTAACGCTAGAATGGATAAGTTCCTTTAATCCCAGAGTAGACGAAGTGCGAATCTCAACTTTCCCAGCAAACACAGTTGCGCTCAATCTATACCGTCGTATGGGCTTCCTGATGTCGAAATTGTGGATGGAGAACAGGTTCTATCGCTAAAACTTCAATAACTTGATCAGTGACTATTGGTAGAAATCGTATCTGAGGTGTATAAGAGTATGCGATTTACAAAAAGTGGACGAGAAAAATCATACGTTGCCATCAACTTCATCGGTTTAACGTTAGCTTTTGGAAGTACAATTGTTTTGTTTGGCTATATAAAGAGTGATGTGACTTATGACCAACACCACATAAATCACGAGCGAATATTCCGTATCGTCACGCAGTATACTGCCGCTGGTAAAACCGAACGATTCGCCTCTGCACCGCATTTTTTGTCGCCGTTAGTTGAATCGGCATATCCAGATCTCTTTCAGTTTGTTCGGTTTCGATATGGTGATGAATTCGGAGACCGAATTACATTTAAGGCTGGCGACGTAGAACGTTCTTGGGAAGGAAGCGACATACCGGTAGTAGACCCCAACATTTTTGATGTGTTTACGCACAAGGAGATATATGGTGATCTATCTCGCGCTCTTGCTGACCCTTCCTCGATAGCGATCAGTGAGAGCTTCGCTAGAAGTTATTTTGGCGACCAAAATCCAATTGGAAAAACTCTCAAGTCCGATCTCTTTGATTATAAGGTATCAGCAGTTTTTGGAGATCTTCCCGACAACTCGCATCTAAAGTATAAGGCGCTAATTTCACTGGAACAGCTGAAGACTTTCGGATGGGATGATAGGAAAGCCGATCCTCGATCCTTGTTCAGAATCGGCACGTATACCTACTTCATCACAAAACCAGGATTCAACCAGGAAGATTTACAACACACACTCGATGCGTTCTATAAGACCAATGTCGAAGACATCGCAAAAGATTACCATGTGTCAGGTAAGTTTCATGCGCAACCATTGGAAGATATACATTTTGACAATGACTGGCGCTTTGACCAGACAACCGGAAACATTTTCCAAGTTTACGCATTAATCGCGATAGCAGGTTTCGTACTTTTCCTCGCTTGCGTCAACCATGCAAATCTGTCTACCGCGCGAGCAACTTTACGGGCCAAAGAAATCGGAATACGAAAGATCCTTGGCGCCACTCATCTTCGCCTGGCAGCACAATTCACCTTAGAATCCTTTGGTTTTGTTACCTTGACCGTAATTGCCGGACTAGTGCTAGTTTACTTTGTCGAAATCTATACACCGCTGAGTGGGATGCCAGGTAAGGAGAATTTAATAGCAGATGACCTCCTGTTTCCAGTCTACTTGTCGGTTGGCACAATCTTATTCGCACTATTGTCCGGAATATATCCTGTTTATTATCTTTCCTCTATTACTCCAACTTCTTCTCTGACCGGACAAAAAACCAGTGCGAAAGGGTCAATAGTGCTCAGACAAACACTAGTATTTATCCAATGTCTCACAACGGTCACCACACTTTGCACAACCATTATGATGGGTTTGCAAATGAATTTTATCGCTGGAAAACACCTGGGCTTTGACAACGAGAATCTTGTCATAATTACTTTACACGGTGTTGAAGCTGTTTCAAACATACCCATTATCAAAAACGAGTTGAGACAATATCCTGAAATCCTCGGAATTGCAGAGACTAGCCACGTGCCTGGAGAAAAAATAAACGTTTCCGCCTTGCCAATCGAAAACCGCGATAGTCAGATGGAACCCACGCCTGTGAACAACATCACTGTTGGACAAGAATTCATCACCGTCATGGGTATTGAGTTAACGACAGGTCGTGATTTTTCCGAAGACTTGTTTACCGATGTGCGAGAATCAATCGTGGTTAACGAGGCCCTTGTGCAAACCATGGGTTGGGAGAATCCCCTGGGAAAAAGAATAACAATCAGGGGAACCGATGCTAAGGTAATTGGAGTAGCCAAGAATTTTCACTTCGCTTCCTACCACCAAATCATCGACCCTTTGTATCTCGAGTTATTCCAACCGGAAAACTTATCCCTCACCTCGCCTCTCCAGCGAAACGCAGTCACCCGAAAATTAGTCATAAAGGTTACGGCAGATAGTAGTCTGCAAGCAATTGATTATATTGATTCCGTAATCTCCGGTACCGTACCCAAGCATCGATTCGAGCTTAGGTTCTTGAATGAGCTGCATGAGGAATTATACAACGCTGAACGCAATCTTTTGTGGCTCAGTGCGATCTTTACGGTCCTGTGTGTGTTTTTATCATTTTCTGGGCTTTACGGACTAGTTGCGTATACGACCGAGCGACGAACAAAAGAAGTTGGTATTCGTAGAGTAATTGGCGCATCTGCCAAACAGATTGTTTTCTTACTTTCAAAAGATATACTTGCATTAACCATAGTCGCGTCAGCCCTTGGTTGTGTTCTTGCCTATCTGGGTATGCAGAGGTGGTTAAGCAAATTCGCGTATCATGTTGAATCAGATCTGTCAGTTTTTTTGATTCCAGCTATTTTAGTAATCCTGACGGCTTTTCTGATAGTCGTTCTACGTACCTTGAGAGCTGTTAATGCGAACATTATCGACACTCTTCGATACGAATGATGATTGGTTTACAGCGTCCGAGACTATCTCAACATTCTCCCATGTAACATAAAATAACGAGTTGATTTAATAGAAATTTTTATTTTCTTATATTGAAGCTTTTAAAATCATATTCGGTGGTCAAACACAATCATGTTAGCTGTACGACAGCGTGCCGTTTGCGGGACAATCTCTCCTGGTAACGGTATATTTTCAAGAACTTATGTGGTCACACTGCGCCATTACGATATCGTTACTCCACCTACACATATCCATTTATCTGACCCCATTTATCCCCATTTTCCCCAAGTACAAGAAACAAACCTATAGTGTAGAATGCAAACCAGACCAAAACCGAAATGCTTCAAGACCATCAATGAGCAGGATCGAAGGGTTGTCTGAACGACCTGATCAGAGAGAACCTTCATCCTCGGATTTCAGGCTCACTTTAGGATTGGATTAGACTAAGACACGAATTCCTCTGGGCTTCGAATCAGAAATTGTATTTAGAGAATACATTCATGCCAATACTTGAAGTACGTAGACACAGCATTCGAAAAACCGATGGCGGCTCACAACTTTCCCAAGCTGGTGTTGCTCTCGCCAGGAAAATAGGCGCTGACCTGGGAATGTTTGAACGTGTGGTTACAACTGTTTCGCCTCGCTCTAGAGAGACCGCCATTGCCATGGGTTTTGCTGTTGACTATGAGCTTGTAACACTCAGGATGGGTAATAGCAGTGTTTATGATGAAGTTTGTGCGTTCGATTGGGACTCGGTGTCGTCACCTTTTGTTGGGGCTGCACAACTCATATCCAATAATGAAAGCTACACACTCTACGCACATTCACTGGCAGCACTCTTGCGCGATATTATGACGCCACTGAAATCTGATGACTCGGCTCTATTTATTGGTCATGCAGGAGAGCTGGAAGCAGCGCTCGTCGCATGCTTCCCTGATGAGGCGCACGAGCTGTGGGGTGGCATGTTCAAACCGATGGAAGGCGCGAGATTGACCTTCTCAGGCGAGCCGGCCAGGTTCACTCACATCGAACTAATACGATTGGACGAATAACCGCTGTTGGCTAATTCTTTTGAAGAACTCCGTTTTTCCCTGGGGCAGAAAAGGGGTCACCCATTAGTCGATCCTTGTCAACAAGGCGATAAAAATTTGAGGGGCAGAAAGGGGTCAGGTCCAATTATCCCCATTTTTTCGGTCGTCCCTTTGGTTTCAATCCAACTGACCTGCCCACAAGTTCCTCTTTCTCTTGCTGAAAACTTGTAGAGCAAGCACCTTCCCCTGGTTGATATAAACACGAATCCATTTATCTCTTAATTCGTGTAGGAAATGGACCTGACCCCATTTATCCGCTTTAATCGGTTCAACTAGGTGGACTGCGAGGATATTCAATCCGGATTGTCCGCCGTTCTCACCAGCCGCTTTCCCCCGCAACCCACGGTAGACAACCCGGCACTCAGCAAGTGGAAACGAACGAACCGTCTATAATTACTCCCTCCTTGAGGGGGAGTCAGCGATACAAGGGCGAAAGCCCGCAGGTGAGCTGGTAGGGAAACCAACCGTCATCGCTGGGACAACTCTCCGGGGCAGTACTCTCGTCTTTCCCGCGTAAGCGGGAATCCACAAACCACTATATCTGCCACTAACCACAAACGTAGAGACAGCCCCCTGTAGTTGTTTGATCACCGCACTTTCCTACCGCAACCGAAACAGGAGCGGACATTTTCAACTATATCGAGATGTTCTATAATCCAGCCAAGTGGCACGGTTCCAATGGGATGTTGCCGCTGGTTGAGTTTGAAAAGCGTATTAAAGTTGGTTATGGCTGACAATGTATCGCCCGAAGTCCGCAGCCATATAATGGCGCAGGTCAAATCAAAGGGTATGAAGCCGGAGATGCAGGTGAGACGCCTGTTACATAGTCTTGGTTATCGTTATCGCTTGCACAGAGCCGACCTACCCGGTAAACCTGATCTGGTTTTCCCGTCACGCCACAAGGTCGTGTTTGTAAACGGCTGTTTCTGGCACTACCATACCGACTGTGATCGGGTTCGAATTCCTGTTGCCAATCGGAACTATTGGCTGACCAAACTTAAACAAAATCAAGCTCGTGATGCTTACAATATTGTATTGTTGGAAGAAAATGGCTGGGAAGTAATTACAGTATGGGAATGTGAATTGCGAGATATATCGACAACTACTGAACGCCTCCTGGCTTTCCTTGGAAAGCCAGCGCCAACCCGAACCCTATGATACTGCAACACGCGGACAGCAGTTAGCACCAGACCTTTGTGGTGCATGTTTGATTACCTGGATATAAACTCCCAAGACCGACCAACATTAAAAGCGTTGCCGTAGTTCCAATGCATCGACAGTAGTTCCACCTAATTATTTTGGCATTGTCAGGTTGCAAGGAAAATGCGATATGCTATATTCAGATCATGAATACCGGATATGTAGGGAAGAAAAAAACCATCCGATTTATCGACTTGTTTGCTGGTATTGGCGGGTTTCGTTATGCCATGCAAAATGCTGGAGCCGACCTTGGTATGGATGTCGAGTGTGTCTTCAGCAGTGAGATAGATCAGGAATGTCAGAGAGCCTATGCAGAGAACTTTGGCGAAACCCCACACGGCGATATTAAGGAGATAGTCGCGCAGGACATCCCCGACCACGACATTCTGCTGGCTGGTTTCCCATGCCAACCGTTCAGTATCATTGGTCATATGCGCGGCTTTGACGATACCAGAGGGACATTATTCTTTGACATAGCGCGCATACTGGCAGAGAAGAAACCTGCTGCATTTGTGCTGGAAAACGTGAAGCTGCTGGTCGGGCACAGCAAGGGACAAACCTTGAGTCGGATTTTGGAAACTCTGGATGAGTTGGGATACCACACAACCTATAAAGTGTTGAATGCTCTTGACTTTGGTCTGCCACAGAAAAGGGAGCGTGTCTTCATTGTTGGCTTTCGCTCTCCATGCTATTTCAATTGGCCCAATGGAAATATCCCGATGCGCCCATTGAGTGAAATCCTGGAAGAAGATGTTCCCGAAGAATATTTTGCTTCCGGTCATATCAGGCGGAAAAGACTGAGCAAGCAAAAGCCGACGAAAGAGCCGACCATCTGGCATGAGAACAAGGCCGGCCATATCAGCGCTTATCCGTTTTCGTGCGCTTTGCGCGCTGGCGCTTCTTACAACTATCTTCTGGTGAATGGCGAAAGAAGGCTGACTTTGCGGGAAATGTTGCGGCTTCAGGGGTTCCCCGAAGAAGCCAGGATTGTTTGCAACTATTCGCAGACCAGGAAGCAGGCGGGTAATAGTCTTCCCGTACCCGTAGCGCAGGCGGTTATCAAGAATCTGGTCCAAGCCACCGATTGGGCGTCGACATTTTCTCAAGATGAAACCGATAAGCTGGTGGTTGATGATCAACTGAGAATATTTGAGAACACATCAAAATATGACCAAAACTCCGAAACTACGGACAGTCCAAAAGTACAAGCCACCGTACCCACTTAATGACTTTCCTGAAACCTTTGCGCTTGATTTGGGGCGGGAGGTTGTTTATTTGCTCGCATCCAGGGGGAAACAGGCGAGGCTGGAAGGCTCAGACTGGGAAGAAATTTTTGCTCGTTTAGTCGGTGCCAAGTGGAAACCCTCAAATGTTGGGCTTGATGATATTGTCTTGCAGCAGACAGCATGGGGAGCCAAAACTGTAAAAAATCGCCAGCCTTCCACTGTCTCAAAAATTCGTCTAATTTCCGGGCGCAATTCGCCCGTATATTCTTTTGGCGACAGTGAAATAAGCGAAGTTGATCCTGACCAGTTAGGAGAAAAGGTCCTGGCAATCTGGAATGAGCGCGTCACCGGAATAAGGAAACTATACCGTCATGTGCGAACAATTGTCCTGATCAAGTCCATCGACCTGCTTGAGTTGGCCGCCTTCGAGTTTGATACCATCATATACCCAGCCGAGCAATTTTGGTGGCAGTGGAATGAGCGCAATAATCTTGAAGGCTTCAGTAAATCAGCCGACCAGCATATATTCACATGGCAGCCACATGGCTCCCAATTCACCATTATTGAAAATGTACCAAAAAAACGGCTGGCAATTAAAATCAAAGAGCCGCCACAACTGGATAGAGACTCAGTCCTGGAATCAATCAGATTTGATGAATCCTGGGTTCAGATTCTGGAATAATTATTTCCTTATCCTCAGTTCAGCATAAAGACGATTTATCAGGATATTCCCTACCGCGAAGCAAGCAAGGATGCCTGCGACCTCTCCACTTTGAGTCATTGGAGCGTAGCGACTCATGGTCACAGGGTCGCTGGTACGTTAAGTAAGGGCTTTTCCATGGAGTTGCTTATGTGAATACTGGATTCTCAGTAGAGAACAAATCTTTTGTTCAACCGATGCGTCACTGCGGTGTGTGTTCATGTAACGTTGTGTCCTGATCGACAACACTCTTTTAATGAAAAAATCATCGTGCTTTTTTAACAAGTCCGATAATTTCCCTTTTTCTTTCTCTGTGAGTTTTTGTGAACTGTCCAATTGGCTGGACAGAAAAGGGGTCAGGTCCAATTATCCCCATTTTTCGCATTAGTCAATTCCTCCATGAATACCCAACTCTGTACCTGGTATATCAAGTGATTCGAGCGCAGTTGAACCCGGTGCGGCATTGAACTTGGATACGCTTTTAGTTAACCAGGCTATGACAAACTCAGGCACGTCATGCGCGAGTGCAACTAGATCAACCTCCCTCACCAAGTCTGCGTCTGAATTATTTAAAGCGTCTTTCAGGACAAGTTGACCTTCTTCAGATAGGCTCGCGATGAGATCTTGCTGTTTTGCCTCCCTTGCGTCATGCTCTTTTTTTACAGCCTCGTGAAATGATTTCGCAATCTGAATCGCAAGGGCTGTCTTATCAGTACTGCCCTCCTCGAGCAATTGTTCGATCTCGCGAATATGTGGTTCAAAAATGGCGCGAGCATCGTCGCGGCTGAACTCGCTTGCGTTTCTAATCGTTTGAATGTCATACTCAGGTAATCCATGCGTCTGCCCGTATTTTACCTTTAATAATAGCTTTCGCATCTGCACCGTTTGGGCCTTCTCTGTTGGTGTTATCACCATGTTCTGATTCACCATAGACTGATAGTCCGGTTTTTCAGCTACGGCATGTGTACAAACTGTCACAATCAGTAATAACAACACCCCTAAATATATTATCTTCTTCACTGTATTGTAAATCTAGCAAGAGAAACGGCACGTGTATAACTTCACAGACAATATTACAGCTTCATGGTTACTAACTGACAACTCAAGCTATGACCTTGAAGCATTAGATTCGCTTCTAGACCTGCCGTGGGTTTCGTTAGTGGGGAATCCTTGGCGACTAGACT
>JAPOOX010000004.1 GCA_026713185.1 Gammaproteobacteria bacterium | reverse complement strand
TCAAAGAAAGTCATTTTCTCAGCGCCAACGGACCGGGCAATGGAATCCAGATGAATGTCATCTTCCAGTTCGACGCGAATACTGGGCAACAGTTGAACGAACGTTCGTCGAGAGGGATCAAAGACGATTCGCGATGATGGTCCTGCCAAAGGGGTAGAAGCCCTGAAAGTCTTCCCGTCGAACACAACAATGTGAAACCGTTGCGAGTTCGTTTCAAACGTACGACCGTTTATAGGGCCTTGTTCCAATTGCATTTGTGTGGAAGTTTCCTGCGATGGAAGTATCAGGACCTCACGACCGTGTGTGGTATTGATCCTGAAATTTTCGGTAGTTGACTGTTGAGCAATTGCAGGCACATTCAGGACAAGCAGGACAAGTGCTGACATACACCACAACATTCGAAAAATCCTGCTCATTTTAATTCTGAGTGAGTTAGACGTCATTGGAGAAAGTCTGCACTCAGATGACATTGCCGTCTAGTGTTTTGATTAAAAATGTGTCTCGTCTCAATACTTACAGGAGATATCCCGCACACCACGAGATCATTTTCTCACTCCAAAATAAGATCAAGACCAGTGGATCCTGGACCTTGCTCAGTCATTATTCACTCATGCCTGCCCGTATATTAAAAACTGTCAGAATCACACCAGCGCCACCACAAGATGGGGCGAAAAATGCTCTCCAGTGTCACCGACGAAACCACTGGCCAATCGAAGAACAGGGATATCAGAGATGACAAAGACAGCCCTTGGTCCAGGGTCAGGCCATCCCGCTCATTACCGCTGTAACGGGCATTTGCCATGATCCGATTGATCGTAATTCTGGCTGTTACACTGCTGATTATTGCCTGCAACTCTTCCGGAGTCGTAACCGACCCAAACCAGTCAGACAGGCCAGTCCCGCCGCCTTTAAAGGAGACTCAACCAGCTCCGGTGCAGGCTCCAGCTGTAGAAAGTCATCAAGTTTCGGATACGGCTCCCTGGCTGGCGGAATTGATGCCCGCACGTTTTCATGGCGACACAAATGCCAGCAGCGCACTGTATGTGTTGGCGCCAGCGGTACGCTTCGACTTTGATCTGGGCAGAGATGATCCACAGGTGAATTTATCGCAGGAAACAGCACTGACCCGGCAGGACTATATCGACACAGTATGCACCCTTGCAGATTGGGAGTGGTCGATCAGACATGGCGTACTGGTCGTCAGCAACACCATAACCCGCACCTTTGCCATTCATGCACCGCCAGGCCAGGCGGTGAACAGGGTCAGTCCGGGTTCATTGTCCGGAGAACAACTGGGGACCGAAGCCACCAGTGCAACATACGTTGCAGATGCTTATAAAGACCTCTCATCCGGGCTCCAGCTACTGCTGTCAGAAGAAGTAGAACAGAACGTCGAAACGATTGACCCTGACCTGAATAAGGAATTCTCCTACCGCATCCAGTCCCGTAATGTGCGCATCATCCTGCTCGCAGCCAGTGGCCAGATTATGGCCCTGGCTCCACCATCCATCATGCGTCAGATCGAGAACCTTGTCGCTGACTACAACCGGCGAATCAACCGCCGCGTGGCGCTTGAATTTGTGCTTTACGAAGTCGATGTGACCGACACCAGAACCCGCAGTCTCGATCTCAATCTGCTGCGCGAAGCCGCCATTGCCGCGGGAGTCAATTTAACTGCTCCCAGCGCTAATGTGACCGGGACCGGCGAATTGAAGTTGAACTTCAACGAGGGCAACACCATCGATGGCTCCAGTCTGATCCTGCGCTGGCTGAACAACCAGGGCAATACTACTGTCAGCATCCGCAAAAAAGTTTTTGCGCTGCATAATCAGGTGACCTCACTGCGTGATATACAGACGACACGGTATATCGCCAGGATTGCCATCGAACGCCAACTCAGCGGGCTCAATGAGACCGTATCGCCAACTGTGGATGCCGGTGAATTATTCACTGGTGAAACCTGGGCGGTGCTGCCGACCATCGATGCCAACCGGGTGTATCTACGCCTGGCGGTCAGCCGGGCGTCTTTACTCGGTTTTACAGATTATGCTTTTGGCGGCGACGCCATCAGTGGCAGTCTGCCGCAATCAGCATCGCGGACGGTGGGATTGCCCATCAGCCTGGCAGATGGTGAAACCCGTCTGATTACCAATCTCAGTTCCACCACCATCAATGAACAAAAGAGCGAATCACCGTTGCTTTCCTGGTTACCCTGGCTGGGCTCTACACGGGACGATCAGACACGACGCATCGAGTCGGTTATCAGCATGACAGCACGGATTATTGAGGACTAGACATGCCGAATATCCAGAGTTACCTGCATACCGACACCTTGAATGGACGCCAGATTACGCTGGCGGTAAACCAGCCCATTACAGCCCTGGAATCGAAGGGCTGGCGTCTGGCCAGACGTTTGCGCGCGTTTCTGCACAGCACGTCCGGGCGTTTTCTTCTGGTTCATGAGGGACTCGCCTGGAGTACAGAACGACCGGCAGTCGTAGTCGGTGCGCAATGCCTGGACTGGTCCTTTGAAGGTAAAGTGACGCTACTCTGCTGGCCGCTGGATAACAGCGTCTATTTCGGCCAGGTGGAAAACTCAGGATTTAATCTGATCACACCGGACACCGAGTTGGTGTGCAGTTATGACGACGCCCTGGCAGTGCTGCAACAGAGCCGCGAGCAGATAGTAATTGTGTCTGGCGGCGCCCTGACGGACACGTTGGAGAGTGTTGGCTACTCAGCCAATGCGGACTCCCGGCAACAACTCAGTGACAGCAGTCGTTTCCGCACCAGAGCGCCGTTGCGGGTCTATACCCGTCTGCGCCTGCCGCATCCCGGACATGCAGGGATCCCTGTTTTAATGCTGCTGTTCTATTTATTGTATATCCTGCTGTCTTCCTGGATAAATCCCCCGGAAGAAGACGGACAGGTCACAGTGGTGACTGTAGTACCGGCTATGGGTCAAGCAAAACTGGCCCCGGCACTGCATGTACTGAGACGACGACTGCGCGACATAGAAGTGCTGACACTGTACGGCTTGCAACGCATAGAGTATTACCCGGATTCGGCGACCATGGAGCTGTCAGGTGAAACAACACCGCAGCGCTGGCCACGCCTGGAAACAGTGCTGCGTCAGTTCAAAGTGGTTCCGGAAACCACTGGCAGGGAGTGGCAGATTTCCCTGACTGAACCATTTCCCGAAGTACCGGAACAGAACCTCATACCGATCAATGTCGAGTTGATTCGCATCCTCCGGTTGGCCCGTGAAGCGGGACTGACGGCAGAGATTATAGCCAGTCGTAGCGTTGGGGGATCAATCAGTGTGAAGTACGGGCGCTTTCGAACCCGGCGGTCTGCAGAAATTGAAATGGAGTTGAGGATACCCGCTGCCGGGGTCGCGACCAGCCTGCCGGTGCTGGTTGCCCATTTGTCGAAAATGCAACCGGCGCCCAGTCTCAGCCTGCAGACTGTCCGCATTGATGTTGCACCGGATGGCAGCAAAGATGCTCGCATGACGATCATTGTCCAGGGTAGTCCGGCGGGAGTAGCGATATGATCAGACTAATCCTGTTGTATTGTTTGCCATTGCTGGCCAGCGCAGCCACTCCACACGTACCGGAAATACCGCCTGCAGTAGTTGCGGAAAAGGCAGAATTTACGCCGCGGGAAGAAACTGCGGATTCGTGCCCGTTGTGTACCCCGGCAGAGCGCAATCAACTCCGCATTAAAGAAGCCGAACGCATGGCAAAGTCATTGAATTCGCTTGTTGCGGAACTGGAACAACTGGTGCGTTATCCGGAAGTCAGCAACCTGTTGTTGTCCGAAGAAGCGGACGGCGATGTACTACACCAGATCAACCGTATTCTGGGCTACATGCGGCAGCAACAAAGACCGGTCGCGGTCAGCAAGGCAGCACCGGCAGTGACCAGCGTCGACAAAACTGCGGTCGCGCGCGGGAGGCAATCGCTTGCCGGGCTGCGCCCGGTCTTTGCTCAACCGGCTGATCTGGGCCGGGGCATCAATGCGAATGTCATCTTGCGCAGCCACAGAGACGACGTGATTCTGAATATCGGTGAGCAGATCACCCATAACAACGTACGCTATATCCTGTACTCGGTGCGTCTGAAGAACGGCGTGCCGGAGATCGTGTTGCAGGACAGTGCAGGACGCAAGCAGGTGCTGCTATGGCAATAGAGATGCAAGACGTGATCGGCAACGTGGCGGATCTGGACGGTATCAGTCTAAGTCAGAACCCGACTGTCCTCAAAGTACTGAAAGACCATCAGAAAAACTGTCACGCCATCGTGACTCATATGTTCGATATTTATTACGTACAACCTCGTAATCCGGTGGAGCAGATTGCTTACAACGAAGTAAAGCGCACAGTGCGTCGCCAGGGAGATGGCTCTGAACGGCCGCTCACGGAATCGGTGTTCAAGTCCTGGAGTGCGGACGAGGAACAAAACAACCAGATGACCAGGAAGCAGGCAGCGAACGATCAGGTGGACGAGTTGCTGGAAATGGCAATTAGCGCCAGAGCCTCGGACATCCACATCAACATCAAGACAGAAACGCAGATCCAGCTGCGCATTCACGGGGTATTGGTTGAACATGCGCATTTCAGCGCGCATGAAGGCCAGGCCATCGTCGCGGTCATGTTCCAGTCATATGCGTTAACCAGTTTTGGTCAGGAAGAAGCACAGGACGGCCAATTCTATTACACCAGCAAGCGTGGCCGGACCTTCCTCAT
>JAPOOX010000005.1 GCA_026713185.1 Gammaproteobacteria bacterium | reverse complement strand
TTTGAGCGTAAAATTGACATCCTGGAAGGTGAAGTAGAGGCTTATGATCTTGGTCAACGTAATCTTGCTGAAGAAATAGCTGATCTGGAATCCGATGAAAGAGTCGATGCGGAACTTGCCAGACTCAAGGCTCGAATGAAACAGGATTCAGGAACAGAAACTTAGATATTCGGGTTGGAGCATCATTATGTATGGAGATACAGTTGCCGGGATAGTGATATTAATAGTCCCCATGATTATCTTTATGGTGTTTGTTGCACCAATCTGGATTATCTTCCATTACAGGGCAAAGACAAAACAAGTCAATGGATTAAGTATGAACGAACGGTCTGATCTTGAGGAATTGATGGAAGTTGCCAACAGGATGGCTGCGCGAATTGAAACACTGGAGTCTATTCTGGATGTGGAAAGTCCGGGATGGCGGGAGAAACAGGCGGGAAGCCGGCGCCAGGAATGAACAGGTGATAAGGGGATCGAGGTGAGCAGTTCTAAAAGATACACGGAGGAAGCTGATAGCGCCTCTCGCCGAAAGCGAAGAGCATTCCGGCGATACAGCCATCAAAGCAGTAAAAAGAGAAGGTTCAGGCGTCAATACGAAGATTACTTCAGCACCGACCGCAGGGACCGTGACCGTACATGGCGTCGACGACGTTTTGGCAACATCTACCGGGATTCCGGAAATGGCAAGATCTGTGGCGTCTGTGCAGGTGTATCAGATTACCTGGGCGTCAGTAGTTGGAAGGTCCGGTTGGCGGCGGTCATTCTATTGATATTTTTCTTTCATGTTACTTTACTGGTCTATTTTGCAGCTTATTTTCTGCTGGACGACAAGCCTTATTATCGCCAGGTAACGGATCGCTTTGAGGATATTTATGAAGCTTCGCCCGCAGTGAAGTCCCAATGGCAACTGCAGGAAGAGAGTGAAGTATCTTCGATGGACAATGCGGAGAGCAGGTATGAGCGGGAGCGGTTTAACAATGTACGATTCATGCGTACATTGAAAGATAAATTTACCGACCTGGAAGACCGGATCAGAAAGATGGAAACCCATGTCACATCGTCACGTTTCGAGTTACAGCGGGCATTTAACAAAATCTCCGATACGGGGACTCCCTGATGTCGGTTCAATACAGGATAGTTTGCCCAGTCTATCGGGTCCGGTTTCGTGGACCGGTAAGGCATATCCCCGGGTCCGGCAGACTTGCCACCTGATCCTGTATCTCAGTAATCCAGCAATTCCGGCTCGATGTCCGGTGGCAGATCATCCTTAAAAGGGTTCTCGAATATAAAGGTTATATTACTTTCATTCAGTGTGGAGTTGGCTGTTTCCCGGTAGTTTCCACCGGTGTAGCGCCGGATGGCATGCTGCCAGAATGGTAGCGCAGCCTTGTTGGCTTTCAAGACGCGAACTGTCCACTGCCCGGGGAACTGGTCCCACAGTTTTACCGCTGCAGCATTACCGATTCCCTGGTTGCGGTATGCAGGCAGGACGAAAAACTCTGATACCTCCATGCCTGGTAACCCGGTTAACGGATCGAATTCGGAACGCAGAAGTGCAAATCCCGCAATGATTCCGGAGCTCAATTCCGGATTGCCTGAGTCTGTAACTGAGCTTGAACCGCGATGAACGATGCCGGCAGAGTTTTCCTGCTGGTTGTCTGTGGTTCTGATCAGGAAGGGAAAGCGGCTGGGATCACCCCAGTAAAAATCCAGGTAGGGATATTGATACAGTCCATCACTGTCTTTTTCAACGTCGCTGAATGCAGAAAATTCATGCAGATAATCCTGCATCAGGTTATAGATGATATCCCTTTCTGATTTCTTGGCCGAGCGTATCTCAATAGTCATCATTCAGTGCCTTTACCCGGTCTGGATAGTAACTGAACACACCATCAACACCGATATCCTTCATGTGATTGATGTCACCGGGATCATTCACGGTAAAAACATACACTTTGAGGTTTTCCATGTGGGCAGCATCAACTGTTTCCTGATCTACAAGCCGGAGTGCAAGATTGAGCGAGTGTGCATTCAGGGCGCGAGTCATCAACAGGTAGTCAGCTTGTTTCCTGAACAGTACGCCACGGGGAAAGGCTGGGTCAGCCAGCGCCAGTTCCCGGTGATCAAACGATGAGATGATGAATTGATTCCGCTGCCACCCCCGGTGGCAGGCATCAGCCAGAAAACGGTTTACGGGTTCTGCCGTATTCTGTCCTTTCAATTCGATGTTGATGCCACAGCGACGATCAGATATGTCCAGTACCTCGTTCAGCGTTGGAATACGTTCTCCCATACCAGCATCCAGAGAACGTAAATACCGTAGTGACGATGTACTCACCCTGCCGTGTCCATTGGTCGTTCTGGCCAGTCTGTCATCGTGAATTACCAGCAATTCGCCTTCCACCGCATGGACATCCAATTCGATCCATGGACATCCCATGTCGATTGCCAGACGGAATGCCTTCAAGGTATTCTCCGGTGCATAGCCGGCTGCACCGCGATGGCCAAAACAAATTAATTCCCGCAAGTGTAATCTCCAAAGATCATGGATATTTTAATTTAGATTCTTACGATGTTCACGTCGACTTGAACCGGCGTTACTAATACAATCCCGTTATGAGTTATCAGGTACTTGCACGGAAATACAGACCTGCTACCTTCCAGCAACTGGAAGGTCAGGAACATGTCCTGCAGGCGCTGATCAATGCGCTGGATCAGAACCGGCTGCACCACGCCTATCTGTTCACGGGAACTCGCGGAGTCGGTAAAACCACAATCGCCAGGATCGTTGCCAAGTGTTTTAATTGTCAGGATGGCGTTACCTCTACACCTTGTGGTGAGTGTAACAGTTGTCTGGAAATAGCCGGCGGCCGCAGTGTCGATCTCATCGAAGTGGATGCGGCGTCCCGTACAGGTGTCGATGATATGCGGGAACTCCTGGACAATGTGCAATACATGCCCACCACAACCCGTTTCAAGGTGTACCTGATTGACGAAGTACACATGCTCTCCCGAAACAGTTTTAACGCAATGTTGAAAACTCTGGAGGAACCACCGGAACATGTGAAATTTTTGTTCGCAACCACTGACCCCAGGAAACTTCCGGTTACCGTGTTGTCCCGCTGTCTGCAATTCAATTTAAAAAACCTGAGTCCTGAGCAGATTGTGCATTACCTGCAGGATGTATTGCACAATGAAGACATTGAATTTGAAGAAGACGCTCTTTGGCAGTTGGCCCGTGCGGCAGATGGCAGTATGCGTGATGCACTCAGTCTTACCGATCAGGCGATCTCTTTTTGTGACAATGAACTGACTGACACCAACGTGAGGTCGATGCTTGGCAACATGGACCAGCACGAGATCTACGGCCTGCTGGATGCTCTGGTTGACAGGGATGCCGAAAAAGTACTCTCGACTATTGCGGACATGGCGAATTATGCTCCGGATTTTTCAGCATTGCTGGACGATCTGCTGGGTGTGCTGCACCGGATTTCCATTGCACAATTTGTCCCGGATGCAGTCGATAACAGCCAGGGCGACAAGGAACTGGTGTTGGCGGTTGCCGACAGGATTTCCAGAGAAGATGTCCAGCTCCTGTATCAGATTGGCGTTAATGGTCAGAAAGATATGCCTTTTGCCCCGGATGATCGTCGGGGTTTTGAAATGACTCTGCTGCGTATGCTGGCCTTTACACCACTCGATCCGGAAGAATTGGTCATAAATGCTGCCGAAGGCGGTGGAGAGTCGGCTTCGAACAGTCATGCAGGTCAGAATGCCGGCAGGAATACTGCCAGGGATACAACGACGAATACGGGCAGGGACAGCGGCAGGACTATAGGCAGAAAATCAGGCGAAGATAACGGTAGAAAGAAGATCATCAGAATAGAAAGTGATGAAAGCCCTTTCGCGGCAATTATATCTTCGCTTCAGGATGAACAAGACAAAGGAAAGGAAGATGTGCAGGTACCTGAGACTGATCAGGCAAACACCGATGATCCAACAACTTCGGGCTCAGATAAAGCATCAGAACCATCTACAGCATCAGCAGAACCAGCACCAGAGCTTTCAGTGCCGGAATCAGCAACAGAACCATCGGTAGAACCGGCACCGGAATCATCTGCATCATCACCAGAACTTTCAGCACCAGCACCAGAACCAGAACCTGAACCTGAATCTGAACCATCAGTACCGGCGACATCAGCAGCACCCATGGCAGTCATGGACATAACCGGCAGGCAGTGGTTTGACATAGTGGATCGTCTCAATCTGTCCGGCATCACCAGGACAATGGCGGTAAACTGTTCCATGGAAGAAATAACCGGTGATCGTATCAAATTGAAACTGGAAGAAGGTCACGCCAGTTTGTGGAATAAAAACCGTGAGCTTCTGATTACTCAGGCTCTTGATAAATTGACGGGGCGTCATTTCAATCTCAGCATTGAAATTGGCATGCCAGGAGATGAGACCCCTGCACAACTGTTACAGAAACAGATAGACGACAGCAATGAAAAAGCGATGAATGTGATCGAGAATGACGCGGTCATCAAGACATTGATCAATCGATTTAATGGCAGACTTGATAAGGACAGTATCAGGCCAATACAGACAGGAGAACAGCCGTGACGATGAAAGGTCTGGGCGATATCATGAAACAGGCACAACAGATGCAGGAGAAGGTTCAGAAACTGCAGGAAGAGATCGCCAATACCGAAGTGACTGGTGAATCTGGCGCCGGCCTCGTCAAGGTCGTGATGACTGGTCGTCATGATGTGAAATCAGTCAGTATTGACGATGCCCTTTTATCAGAAGACAAGGAGATACTGGAAGACCTGATAGCGGCTGCGATGAATGACGCTGTGCGAAGAGCAGAAAATAACCAGAAGGATCGCATGTCCAGTCTCACTGCCGGTATTCCCTTGCCTCCCGGCTTCAAATTACCTTTCAGCTGAGATCAATAGATGAGATCAGCCACCCCAGACTTAACGTCGGTATGCCGTCAACTCCCGGCTTTGAATTCCGCTTTTACCGAGATCGAATGATGAGTTCAGCCATTGACCGTCTTGCGGAAGCACTGCGTGTTCTGCCAGGCGTTGGTCCAAAGACCGCCCAACGTATGGTATTGCACCTGCTGGAGAGGGACCGGGATGGTGGAAAACGCCTGGCCAGTCGATTATCCGAGGCCATGGACAGGGTTGGTCAATGC
>JAPOOX010000203.1 GCA_026713185.1 Gammaproteobacteria bacterium | reverse complement strand
CGGTTGTTGGAGGCCTCTCCATCCGCCGGTTCAGTTCCTCCACTGACAGACCAAGCAGCTCAGCCGCTTTTGATTCGGAAATGATTCTCTCTGCAAGAGCACGAAATGTAAGTCGCTCAAAACGCTTCGGCTCCTCAACTTTTCTGGTGTTTGGTTCCTTGTATGGCGGTCTGCGCCACCCAAGGCTTGTAAATGCTTTGAACAGCCGTCGGAACGTGGTCATGTTGAAAATTCCAAGATCTTTGCAGCGATACGTGATTGCCTGAACGCTCACGCCAAAGAGTTTTTTCAACTCGAACAGTTCTCCCCAACCGATTGCCGTGCGGTACTTCCCGATTTCTGACCAAAGACCGTCGGCGGGCATAAGGAAGGCGCCTGCAAATCGGTGCGCAGCCTTCTCCTCGTCTACCTTGTCGGCCACCTCCATGATTAGATGTCCTAGCTCATGAGCCAGGGTAAAGCGCTGCCGTTCTCCCCAATCCATTCGGTTCACCACAATAACAGGTACGGCTCCTTTGCCAGCACGGCGGACGCGTGCCATCAAACCGTCGATATTCTTCAGATTGACGGTAAGAACCTTGATCCCTTGCTCTTCCAGTAATTCGACGAGGTTTGGGATCGGGTCGTAGCCAAGACCCCAATGATCCCTCAGGCTTTGGGCTACTCGGTCAGCCTCCAAAACGTTATGAATGACAGGGTAGGGCGCCTCACGAGGACAATTCCATTCGACACTTGGAAGATTGAGCAGCTCCTCGACCATAAGGTAACGCTCCAGAAAATGCAGGACCTTGGCCTCGACCTGCGATTTCTCCCGCTTGCTTATGATCCTCTTCTTCCTGAAATCCACTGATTCGAAGACCATTTCCTGGTCCCCGATAAGATAATCAACGGAGACGCCAAGCGAATCGGCAAGCGTGATCAGGACACCCGAGCTGGGCATTGATTCGTCACGCTCATACTTCCCGATTGCCTGAGCTGTAACGCGGTTTCCAATTTTAGCTTCTAAACTTCTAAGAGATAAACCAGAAGCTACTCTTGCGAGCTTAAGTCTTTGTCCTATCACAATATATTCCTATTACTTTGGAGTTTACAAAAAATATATTAAATTATTATTATGTAAACTTAAAGTTCCAATTAAGAGGTAACAGAATAGTATGAATTTAATTCAACGCCCCTTTATCAACCATACAACATCACTAAATCTTGTTCTGCGCTTCAACTGCCTCATCCCATCCATTAAGATGACTCGCACCATTTGAAATCGATATAAAATTGAGCAACCAGACTATTACCAGGTTTCGGGACCAACGGATTGTATTCAACAGTGGTATCCGTGGGAGAAGTATCGAGATTCCTTCGGCATCACCGCTTAACTACTACCAGGTGATTTCAAGGCCCCGGGAGATGCCCGCTGTTACAATAGACGGGCAACTTTTTATTCCCGATAAAACCAACCGGCAGTTACCCCTGGTTATCGTGTTGCCAGGCAGTCTGGGAGTCGCTCCCTCTCACATTGCACATGCGGAGTCATTAAGCGGATGCGGTTTCGCCACGTTCATCCTCGACAGTTTCGGCGCACGTCATGTGACCTCGACCGTCGCCAATCAGACCCGGTTTTCTTTCGCCGCCAGTGGTTATGATGTCCTTGCCGCTTATCTCGTTCTTGCCGATCTTCCGGAAATTGATGCATCTCGTATAGGACTGCAGGGACACAGCCGTGGTGGTTCAGCCGCTCTGACTGCCGCAACCCGGTGCTTTGCAGACCCGGTGCTGGGTTCTGGTAGAGGCTTTGCCGGAGTACTGGCCGCCTATCCCTGGTGCGGTCAGCAATTTGTCGATCCTGGAGTAGGTGATACGGTCATTCGATGTCTGATTGGCGATGGCGATGAGTGGTGCTCTCCAATACAGGTTCAGAGTCATTGTCAGGCGATCAATCTGTCTGGAGGACAGGCCAGT
>JAPOOX010000006.1 GCA_026713185.1 Gammaproteobacteria bacterium | reverse complement strand
TTCGTCAATAAACTGGACCTGGTTGGCAGCAACAACAGCAAGATGGAAGTCATTGCTGTAACAGACACCACTGTGAAGCCATCTAAGACACATCCACGAACTGGTAGTGGTCGAACCATTGGAGAGCAGGAAAAAACGTACACAGTTCCTGAGCAAAAAAACCTCCATTTCGAAATCGGCGAAATTGAGCAGGCTATCTACGCTAAGGTGGTGCAAAAATGTGGCCGCCGGTTGTATTGGGAAGATTGGGCCACCGATATTGCTGATATTGCCAAGACACACATCACCCGCATTACCACGATTGTTGGCAATGCAAACAACACCAGGGAAGCAGGCAAGTTCAAGGCATTCGCTGATGAATTGCGTGACGATTTGAATGACAGCATCACAGATGAAGAAGTCATTGAGATGTTGGCGCAACACCTGATCACGCGTCCGGTGTTTGATGCACTGTTTGGCGATGAAGGATTTGCCCGCCAAAACCCGGTATCCAGGGCCATGCAGGGTGTGCTCAATGAATTGCAGGAACACCACCTGGAAACAGAAGCAGAAACCCTGGGCAAGTTTTACCAGAGTGTCCGTATGCGGGCCTCCGGCATCGACACGATAGAAGGTAAACAGCGCATCGTGGTGGAACTGTACGACAAGTTTTTCCGTAAAGCCTTCCCGCGCATGACGGAGCGGCTGGGTATCGTGTACACACCGATCGAGGTGGTGGATTTTATCATCCACTCCGTCAACGACCTGCTACAACAGGAATTCGGGCAGACGCTGGGATCAGAAGGCGTGCATATACTGGACCCTTTTGTGGGCACCGGGACCTTCATTACCCGATTGCTGCAAAGCGGCCTGATCAAACCCGAAGAATTGCCGCACAAGTACCAGCACGAAATTCATGCCAACGATATCGTCTTGCTGGCCTACTACATTGCGGCGATCAATATCGAGACGGTATATCACGATCTTGTCGGCCAGGAGTCTGGATATCAGCCTTTTGAAGGCATCTGCCTGACCGACACATTCCAGATGTATGAGACCAAAGATATGTTGAACGAGTTGCTACCAGTCAATTCGGCGCGGCGAAAGAGGCAGGTGGCCCTGCCAATCAGGGTGATCATGGGGAATCCTCCTTATTCAGCAGGCCAAAAAAGTGAGAACGACAACGCCCAAAATGTTGCTTATCCGTTGCTGGATAAGCGTATCGGCGAAACCTATGTTGAGCATTCGACGGCAACGTCACGGAGGAACCTCTATGACAGTTACATCCGGGCGATCCGCTGGGGCTCAGACCGGTTGGGAGAAGCCGGAATCATGGCGTATGTCACCAACGCCAGCTGGATTGATGGTAACGCCATGGATGGATTGCGCAAGTGTCTGGTGGACGAGTTTACGAGCCTGTTTGTGTTCCATTTACGAGGGAACGCAAGAACATCAGGAGAGCAGCGCCGGAAAGAGAAGGACAATGTATTTGGTCAAGGCAGCCGCGCCCCGATAGCCATCACGGTTCTGGTGAAAAACCCCAAGGTTAAAATGCATGGCAAGATCTATTATCACGACATTGGCGATTATCACAGCCAGCAGGAGAAACTCAACATCATACGACAGTTTGGCAGCGTCAATGGCATCACTGGGCAAAACGGCTGGCAAACACTGGTACCAGATGTCAACCACGACTGGTTAAACCAGGTGAAGCAGGAATTTGATGAGTTTCTGATCCTGGGGGATAAAAAAGACAGGGCAGCAACTCCCGTGTTCAGAAATTATTCGTCGGGATTAAAGACTAGCCGCGATGCTTGGTGCTACAACGCCTCCAGGGACAGCGTGGAACACAACATTCGTTCGATGATCGAATTTTATAATACGCAGCGAGTGCGGTATCACCAAACATCGGAGAATGTGCGTGAGAAAGTGAATGAGTTTATTGACGGTGACAAGAAAAAGATCAGCTGGACTCGTGCGCTTAAAAATGACCTGGTGAAAAACAAGGTTTTGGCATTCGATGAAGGTGAGGCACTGATATCGGCCTATCGACCCTTCTCCAAGCGGTGGATGTACTACAGTAGGCGACTGAATGAAATGGTTTATCAAATGCCACAGATATTCCCGAATGCAAGAGCTGAGAATCGGGTTATTTGTGTCACTGGCATTGGTGCCCATGGGTTTTCAGCCCTGATGATGGATGCTATTCCTGATCTGAACATACTTGATGCTGGCGCCCAATGCTTCCCGCTCAAGCTCTATGAGAAATCATCTGCCGTTGATACTGATTTGTTCACCCGCGAGAGCAACGGCGGATACCGTAAACAGGACGGCATCAGCACAGCAGCGCTGACTCATTTTCAGTCAACCTATCCCGGAGCAACCATCAACAAAGAAGATCTGTTCTATTATCTGTATGGCATCTTGCACTCTGATGACTACCGGAACCAGTTTCACAACAATCTGATGAAGCAACTGCCTCGCTTGCCTGTAGTGTCTGACGTGGTTGATTTTCGTGCTTTCCGGGATGCTGGCCGTGCTCTGGCAGAGCTTCACCTGGGTTATGAAAAGGTCGAGCCTTATGCCGTGACGATCAATGCCGGAGAGGGGTTACCGCAAACCACATCGCCTGAAACCCTATACCGTGTTGTGAAAATGAAACACGACAAAGGTAAAGACAGAAAACCCGACCTTACCAGGGTGATCTACAACGCCCATATCACGCTCTCCGACATCCCGCTGGAGGCATATGATTATGTGGTGAATGGCAAGAGCGCTATTCAGTGGGTTATGGAGCGCCAAGGTGTAAGAACAGACAAAGCCAGTGGCATTGTCAATGACGCCAACAACTACGCTATTGAGACGATGCAGAACCCGGCTTACCCGTTGGAACTGCTGCAGAGCATCATTACTGTGTCCATAGAAACCATGAAGGTGGTTCGGGGATTGCCGCCGCTACGTGTCTGAAGTGTGGGTTTGGTTAGTTTCCTGAGTTGCAATGAAAGGGTTGTTGTTGGGAGGGAAGCACAAAAGCATCAGGTCTTGAATGCTCCCGCAGCCAATAATCGCTTGCTATATATAATTCTAAACTTGGTGTCCAGAATTTCGGGGTAAGATCAACCAAGGCAGTGGGGTAAAAGCGCGTAACTACTCTATATTCATACTCCTCGCCCGTTCAGTCAGCGCTTCACGCTTCAAGACTGCATAGTCCTTACGCTCACGGGCTGGGTGTGGATACGACCGGCAATCAACGTTCCTGATCTTCTTTTTTTTATTGTAGGACAGTCGAAGCACACGTGTTGTCACCGCATTCGCGATGATGCAGGCCACTTCTGCATGATGACGCAACACTCGTTCTGATGGCTCCAACCCGGTCCTACATACCCAAACTTGAATTGGCATCCCGTTGAACATCAACATGCGCCGATGTCGGTGTCGTTTCAAAGTATTCTTGAGTGCTACAATACCTTTCGACAAGTTCTCCCGTTGCTCACCATTAAGATTTCTAATAGCCGAATCCATCTCAAGCCACGCCATCGGCCGTTTCTTTTCAAGAACTCTAAGCACAGCCTCCAGTTCATCCGGGTACTTTTGCTGTGGTACGGGTTCCTTACCCCATTCTTCTCCCTCGAAATACTTATCTACGACATCTGCATAGGAGTTCCAAAGCACAAAGGAAGTCTCTATCTGCTGCTTTTTAAGGTCGGTGTCAAACCGGTTACGAACGATGTAAGCACCGAGGTACTCCATTTCGTCAAACAAGATCGTGTCTGGGATCGCTCCCGCTGCCTGGCGAACCTCAAGATAGTGAATTAATTCTCCAGTCGTGGGCAAGAAACGGTTAAGCAGAAGTAGATCATCCACGGACATGGACATAAATGCATGCTTCCCAATCAAAGGAGTGATTCCCTCAAGTTGGTGAACGCAACTTGAAAAAGGTGCTAAAGACTCGACCGTAAGACCGACCGGTAAGACCGTTTTGAAATCACATAAACGTATGTCGCTGATCTTTAGGTAATTACCATCACACAGTTCGTAAATCGGCACTGTGCTTGAACTCCCCATATACTCCACAAAACGTTTACATTGCTTATACGCGCCTACAATAAGTCTTTCAACGGCTCCCATGTGCCGATCAAAGTCAGTAGCTGGGGAATGCATTGCCATGACCCCCGCTTTAGCTTCGACGATCAACAGCACGTCCTCCATCATGACTACAAGATCAGTCTCGACCCAATGGTCTGTTGTTGAATCCCTGAAAAAGACAGAGTGAAATACAACAGCGTTCTTGAACTGCTTTGCGAAGATTGTCCGAAATGCCATCTCAATTAGATGCTGCTGTCGCCTAGTCCACTCCTGCTTATACATAGGGTTACGTTCAAGTAAGCCACGCTGGATCGTCCGGTACGCAACATCCCGGACAAACTGACCGTCCGTAGCATAGTACTCGGCACCTAGCAGTCTGTCGGATTTAAGATGTGTTAAAATAATGATCTTTAAGGCTACGCCAAGGGGCGCACGATGTCAGCCAAGTTTAGCCCGATAGACCGTTATACGACATATCTGCTACCGCCATCGCTCCAGGATTGGTTG
>JAPOOX010000312.1 GCA_026713185.1 Gammaproteobacteria bacterium | reverse complement strand
TTCAGGATGAGAAAGGTAGAAACCACTGACTGTTGCCGCCGGGTCCATGGCATAGCTTGACGTCAGTGTGACGCCGGTCTTTGCACTTGCATCCAGGAGTCTGAACAATGTTTCTTTCTCAGTGTGGTCCGGGCAGGCCGGGTATCCCGGGGCAGGGCGTATACCCTGGTATTTTTCCCGGATGAGTTCGGCGTTGGACAATGATTCGTCCGATACATATCCCCAATAGACTTTCCGTACTTCCTGGTGAAGATATTCTGCAAACGCTTCCGCCAGACGGTCTGCAAGAGCTTTTACCATTATGGCATTATAATCATCCTTCTCATCTTCAAAGTGAGCTGACAGAGTCTTGGCGCCGAGTCCGGTGGTTACCACAAATCCGCCAATGTAATCGTGTTTGCCACTGCCAACGGGCGCCACGTAATCAGACAGACAGAAATTTGGCTGGCCACCGGGCTTGTCTGCTTGTTGCCGCAGGTGATGTAATCTGGCTAGTGGGATACCGAATTCAGAATCTTCATAAAGCTGAATGTCATCACCATCTGCAAGGGCGGGCCAGAACCCTATGACGGCATTGGCTTTCAGATGTTTACCGGAGATGATGTATTTCAGCATTTCCCGGGCATCCCCGTAGAGTGCGGTCGCCGCTTCACCGACAACAGAATCATCAAGGATATGTGGAAATTTACCGGCAAGTTCCCAGGTAATGAAGAACGGTGTCCAGTCAATGTAGTCGACAAGTTTTTCGAGAGGAAAATCAGTCAAGGTCCGGGTGCCGGTAAACGACGGAACAGGCGGTGTGTAATCTTCCCATTCGAGAACCAGCTTGTTGGCAACAGCATCGATATAGGGAAGTGCCTTGTTTTTTTCTCGCCGTGTCTTGATTCGTTCTCTGATCTTTTCGTACTCAGTCTTCAGCTCAGAGCAAAATACAACTTTAGAATCGCTGTTCAGCAGACTGGAGGTGACGTTTACGGCACGGGAAGCATCGGCAACGTATACTGATGCGTCGTTTTGATAGCACGGTTCAATCCTGACCGATGTGTGCGCCTTTGACGTAGTGGCGCCGCCAATCAGTAAAGGCAGGGTAAAATTCTGACGCTGCATCTCTGTCGCCACGTGAACCATTTCATCCAGAGACGGCGTGATGAGACCGCTTAAACCAATAATATCCACCTGTTTTTCCAGAGCGGTTTTCAGTATCTTTTCAGCGGGAACCATAACTCCCAGATCAATAACCTCGTAGTTGTTACATTGAAGAACCACACCAACAATATTTTTTCCGATATCATGGACATCACCCTTGACGGTCGCCATCAGGATTTTGCCTCTGGAGCGGGCGCCAGCGGCCTTTTCCGCTTCAATATACGGAATCAGGTGGGCGACTGCCTGTTTCATGACGCGGGCGCTTTTGACAACCTGTGGTAGAAACATCTTGCCTGCGCCAAACAAGTCTCCTACCCGGCTCATACCGTCCATCAGAGGACCTTCAATCACCTCTATCGGGCGGTTGTACTGTTGTCTGGCTTCCTCCGTGTCTTCTACAACGAACCGATTAATACCCATTACCAATGCGTGTGACAAACGCTCCTCAACACTCGACTCGCGCCATGTCAGATCTTCGGTTCTGGTTTTTGATCCTCTACCTGCATATCTCTCGGCGATTTCCAGCAATGCTTCTGTTGCATCCTGTCGCCGATTGAGAATGACATCCTCTATCCTGTTCCTGAGATCCAGAGGTATTTCTTCATAAACAGTCAGTTGGCCCGCATTTACGATGCCCATGGTCAGGCCGGCTTTAATGGCATGGTAGAGGAAGACAGCATGGATGGCTTCGCGGACCTGATTGTTACCCCGGAAAGAGAAAGACACGTTACTGATTCCCCCGGAGATCAATGTGCCGGGGAGGCTTTCCCTGATGAATCTGCAGCACTCAATAAATTCACGTCCGTAATTGTTATGCTCTTCAAGACCTGTCGCCACGGCAAAAACGTTAGGATCGAAGATAATATCTTCCGGGGGAAATCCAACTTCGTTAACCAGAATGTCATAAGATCGATGGCAGATTTGCTGTCGGCGTTCCAGATTGTCAGCTTGACCCTTCTCATCAAAGGCCATGACGATGACTGCTGCACCGTGTTTCATGCACAGTCTGGCCTGTTCTCTGAACTCATCTTCTCCGGACTTCAGACTGATGGAATTGACTATTGATTTTCCTTGCAGGCATTTCAGTCCCGCTTCCAGTACATCCCATCTGGATGAATCAACCATGACCGGCACTTTGCTGATGTCGGGTTCAGTAGAGATCATGTTCAGAAATCTTGTCATTGCTGCTTTGGAGTCGAGCATGCCCTCATCCATATTCACGTCTATGATCTGGGCGCCATTTTCAACCTGTTGCCGGGCAACCTGCAGGGCGGCTTCGTAATCTTCCCGCTTGATCAATCGGGCAAAAGCCGCTGATCCAGTGACATTTGTACGTTCGCCCACATTGACAAAGAGTGAGTCGGAACGTATTGACAGGGGTTCAAGACCGCTCAATAGACAGCTTCTATCGGATTTTCTGACTCTTCTGGGAGAATAGGTTGCAGCCAGGTCGGCAAACGCCGCGATGTGTTCCGGCGTTGTTCCGCAGCAACCGCCAATAATATTGACAAGGCCGTCTTCCACATAACCTTGAATGCTCGTGACCATTTCTTCTACGGATTCATCGTATTCGCCAAATTCATTCGGCAATCCACGGTTTGGATATGCACTGACATGACAGTCTGCAATGCGGGACATCGATTCGATGTAGGGTCTGAGTTCGTTTGCGCCAAGCGCACAATTGAATCCTGCACTCAATGGCTTCACATGTCTGATAGATGCCCAGAAAGCTTCAGTAGTCTGTCCCGAGAGCAATCTGCCACTGGCATCGGTAATGGTGCCGGATACCATGACAGGCAGATCAAGTGAACGCTCTTCCAGAATTGACAGAGTGGAATAAATTGCTGCCCTGGCATTCAACACATCGAAGATTGTTTCTATCAGGATGATGTCAATTCCACCATCTATCAGCCCCTGCAGTGCCTCTCCATAATCATCAACAAGGTCATCGAATGTGATATTGCGAAAACCGGGGTCGTTTACATTCGGTGAGAGACTTGCTGACCGTGTTGTGGGGCCGATGGCGCCAGCAACGAATCGCGGCTTGTTGGTTTGTTCAAATTCGTCAGCAGCCTGCCGTGCCAGATTTGCGGCATTGTAATTCAATTCATAGACCAGATCTTGTGTACCGAAATCCGCTTGAGACACTCGATTTGCAGTAAAGGTATTGGTTTCGATTATGTCTGATCCGGAAGCCAGATATTCCCGGTGGATTTCTGTAATGATGTCGGGACGGGTCAGACACAGTAATTCATTGTTGCCATTCAGATTTGA
>JAPOOX010000164.1 GCA_026713185.1 Gammaproteobacteria bacterium | reverse complement strand
TGTGATTACCAGAAGCTGGAACCGGTTTATTCCAATAATTCGGATATTCAAGTCTTAATTGTCGGAACTGTTGCTGCAGTTTGACGCAGCAACGGCACTCTTCAAGAGATACGGGCATGGATCCTGTCGCATGGTTTATCTTGTGATAGTTTACCCGTCTGAGACAGTATTTACAGGTTCATCCACTGATCTCAGCCTGGATCAAGCTGATCCTTGACTCTGCCAAATACCTGCAGTGCAAATTCCAGATCATCCCTGCTTAAGGCAGCTGACATTTGAGTACGAATACGCGCCTTCCCCACAGGAACCACAGGATAGGAAAAGGCAACAACATAAATTCCCTGTTCGAGCATACTGGTGGCAAATTGGCTTGCCAATGCGGCATCATCCATCATGATCGGGATAATGGGGTGTTCCCCATCCAACAACCTGAAGCCAAGTTTCTGCAAACCCTCACGGAAAAATTCTGTATTCTGTTTAAGCTTATCCTGCAAATGGGTTGACTCACCAACCAGCTCCAGTGCCTTGATAGCACCTGCAACTACTGGCGGCGCTACAGTATTAGAGAACAAATAAGGACGTGAACGCTGTCGAAGTAACTCAACAACCTCAGTACGCGCGCTGGTATAGCCACCACTCCCACCACCCAGGGCCTTACCTAAAGTACCGGTAATAATGTCCACCCGATCCATACAATGACGATATTCATGGGTACCACGACCATTGGCGCCCACAATCCCGGTAGCGTGGCAATCATCAAAATGAACCAGCGCATTGTACTTGTCAGCCAAATCGCAGATTTCATCGAGACGGGCGATAACGCCGTCCATGGAAAACACACCATCAGTGGTAATCAGTTTGAATCGTGCTCCAGTTGCCTCTGCTGCGATCAACTGGGTTTCAAGATCGGCCATATCATTATTGCGATAACGGTAGCGTTGGGCCTTACAGAGTCGCACACCATCAATAATGCTTGCATGATTGAGTTCATCGGAAATGACTGCGTCCTGTGCGTCCAGCAATGTTTCAAATAAACCACCATTAGCATCAAAACAGGAGGGGTACAGAATCGTATCCCCGGTACCAGAAAAAGCACTTAATCTGGCTTCAAGCTGTTTATGCTGTCTCTGGGTACCACAGATAAAACGCACTGATGCCAGACCATAACCCCAGGTATCAAGACCAGCTTTAGCCGCTGCTTTGACTTCCGGATGCTGCGCCAGGCCCAGATAATTATTCGCACAAAGATTTATGGTTTCAGTTGTGCCATTGACGCCGACACGGGCGCCTTGAGGGGTGGTGATTTTCCGTTCGACTTTATAAAGCCCTGCATCCTTGATATCTTGCAGTTCATTTCCCAGATAATCCAGAAACTCACCATTCATTCTATAAAGTCTCCCCTATTCCCAATTTAGTATGACTTTACTGGCGTCGCCTGCATTTACCGCGTCAAAACCAAACTGAAAATCGTGATAATCCAAACGATGGGTAATCACTGCGGAAATATCCAACCCGGACTCTATCATGACCGACATCTTGTACCATGTTTCATACATCTCCCGGCCATAGATACCCTTTAACGTCAGCATATTGAAAATTACCGTATTCCAATCAATGGACATATCTTCACCGGGTATCCCCAGAATAGCGACTTTCCCACCGTGGCACATATTGGCAAGCAGGTCTCTGAAGCCAGAGGGGTTCCCCGACATTTCAAGCCCCACATCAAATCCTTCGGACATACCCAGCCTGTTCTGCACATCAGTTAAACTTTCTGTACGTACATCTACCGCACAGGTGGCGCCAAGCTTTTTAGCCAACTCCAGTCTCGAGGGATTTATATCGGTAATCACGACAAATCTCGCCCCTGCATGTTTGCATACTGCCGTCGCCATTACACCAATCGGTCCAGCGCCAGTGATCAACACGTCTTCACCCAGCAGGTCGTATTGCAGAGCGGTATGAACAGCGTTTCCAAAAGGATCAAATAAAGCTGCAATATCCAGATCGATTCCAGGTCTGTGTTCCCAGACATTGGACATCGGCAGAGACAGCAATTCGGCAAAAGCACCTGGTCGGTCGACACCGACACTACTGGTCTGGGCACAGAGATGACGCCGGCCAGCCATGCAGTTGCGGCAGCGGCCGCAGACAACATGCCCCTCACCAGAGACTATTTGACCTGCGTGGAAATCGTTAACATTAGAGCCTGCATCGACAATTTCACCAACAAACTCATGACCTATAACCAATGGTACCGGGATAGTGGCCTGAGCCCAGCTATCCCAGTTATAAATATGCATATCAGTACCGCAGATAGCAGTACGCTTGATTTTGATTAATACATCGTTTATGCCGATTTCGGGTTCCGGCACATCTTCAAGCCACAGACCTTTTTTGGAATATCGTTTTACCAGTGCCTTCATACTGGCTTTTGCCTCGCAAAGTTAAAAAAGCAAAGTATATTTATAGCTCGTAAACAGTAGACCCGGTCCTTGCCTGATTGTGACAACACCTTCGGATAATTCTTGACGATAATGTACCGCAATCATAGTTTTCTTTTTGAATTATATTCCTGACCTGGCAGGTCTGTTACATTAAAGCCATAAAGCTGATATGAAAAATCCAGTAAATTGAAACTGATCCTTTTCTCGCAATACAGGATTCTACCAGTCATTGTCAGTACGCTGATGATTATCGCCTGCGGTGGTGGTGCAGGTTCTGGTTCAAATCCACCCCCACCACCCGTAGAACCTCCTACCGCAGTAACACCTGATTTGCAGGCAGAGGATTTCACAGTGGTAGAAGGAGATGCCGGGAGCAGCATTCTGGAAGTGATGATTTCGCTATCGGTTGCACCTGCTTCAGAAGCAGGTGTCGACTACACCACTGATGATGGCACTGCTGTTTCCGGCGTAGACTACGAATCGAGCCAGGGTCGTCTGACCTTCAGCGAAGATGAGACCAGTGCATTGGTCACAATCACAATAATCGGTGATGAACTCGATGAAGATGAAGAATCGTTATCCTTGATTTTCAGCAACCCTGACAATATTTCCCTGACGACAACGATGGTGCAAGGGATCATCATGGATGACGATGAACCCCCGGAAGTTATGATTGACGATGCTGAGATCACAGAAGGTGATGAAGGCACATCGCTGCTGGTGTTTAATCTGAGG
>JAPOOX010000016.1 GCA_026713185.1 Gammaproteobacteria bacterium | reverse complement strand
TAATCCTGATAAAAGCAAGCTCAGTAAACGTAAGAATCCGACCAGCATTCGATTCTATGAGCGCATGGGATTTCTGCCTGAAGCGCTGTTGAATTATCTCGGAATGCTTGGCTGGAGTATGACCGATGACGAAGAAAAGTTCTCACTGCAGGAAATGATTGATCACTTTGACCTCAATCGAATTACTCCCGGGTCTCCCACATTTGATATCGACAAGTTAACGTGGTTAAACGGCCTTTGGTTACGGGAGGAACTGGACGATGACGCCTTTGTCGAACGTATCAGTAAATGGGCATACAACCGTGAAAATATGAAGAAAATCATCCCTCTGATCCGGGAAAGAGTGGATGTCTTTTCTGAAGTCGCGAACAAGATCGCTTTCTTTGCAGAAGGGTTCCCCGAAATTTCAGAGGCCGATTTTGCAGCAATATCCCCCGACCTGGAAAAAGGCGGTATCAGGGATAAGGATAGCTTGAAAAGAATCCTTCAGTTTGTCCTCTGGGAGATGGAATCTTCAGCCACCTGGGACCGGGACCGGCTTCACGATTTGATTGCGCAGCTCGCTGATAATCTTGGCTTGAAGATCAGGTATATACTGGCGCCAGTATTCATCGCCATTACCGGCAAACCGGTATCGCTCCCACTGTTTGATTCCATGGCTATCATTGGGCCGGATATGTCCAGGGCAAGAATCAGACAGGGAATCAATGTTCTGGGTGGCATATCGAATAAACAATTGAAGAAACTGGAAAAAGAATACCAGTTAATAAAGAAACAACAGGGAGCAACATAAAATGATGCAACAAGCCATGGATTTACTGGAGGAGGGCACCGAACTCAAGAGCCTGCTTGACACCATGACCAGCGACGATTGGGTAAGGGAAACACCTTTTAAAAACTGGACTGTCAATCACGTGATACAGCACCTTCATGGCTCTGACAAAATGGCTGTTGTTGCCCTCAGGGATACAGATGAATTTAACGCCGCAAAACAGAACCCTGCACAAGTCCAAACCATAATGAACCCCACCATTGAAGGAAGTAAACTGCGGGAAACCTGGTGGTCCTATTTCAATGAGATGTGCCAGTTACTGGGAGACAGTGACCCGAAACGCCGGGTTCCATGGTTCGGTCCTGACATGGGCGCCATGATGTTTACCACAGCCAGACAAATGGAAACCTGGGCTCACAGCCAGGATATCTACGATCTGCTTGGAAAATCCAGAAACAATACTGACCGTCTGAAGAATATAGCGGTTATAGGTGTTCGGACCTATGGCTGGACTTTTGTCAATCGAAAACTTGAACCACCAGGGCCAGTTCCCTATGTGAAACTCACGGCGCCTTCCGGCGATATCTGGGAATTTAACGACCCGTCAACAGATAATTACGTTGAAGGTTCGGCTGTAGAATTCTGTCATGTGGTTACTCAGGGTCGCAACATCGCCGATGTCAACCTGACTGTCGTAGGAGAACCTGCGGGAAAATGGATGTCCATAGCCCAGTGTTTTGCCGGTCCACCGGAAAACCCTCCGGCGCCGGGTTCACGAACGGCATGCTACGAGTGATCAAGCAGCGTTCAGGGCAACTGGGTTGAACCCATCAGGTCCCGGTCGATTTCCCTTGCAGCTTCGCGTCCTTCGTTTATTGCCCGAACGACAAGATCCTGCCCTCGTCGGCAGTCGGCTGCCGCATAGACACCAGGGACACTGGTTCGATAATCAGACTTGTTCGCACTGAAGTTGCCCCGCTCGTCGAGTTTCAGACCCAGAGTGTCATTAAGATAATGTTCGGGTCGAAGAAAACCCATTGATAGAAAAATCAGATCGGCTTTCCAGACTCTCTCAGTGCCTGCAATCGGTTGCATACCCTGATCGACATCAATGGTCCTGATGCCCGTGAGTCTACCTTCCTGGTCACGAATGAATTCCTGACCGCTGATGGAGTAGACCCTGGGATCATCCCCAAATTTCTCAGCCGCCTCTGCATGACCGTAATCCACCCGATATATGCGGGGGTAGAGCGGCCAGGGATTGTCCGGGGCACGGTCGTCAGGTGGTTTCGGTAGAATTTCGAAGTTGACCAGTGACCTGCACCCATGTCGAAGTGCGGTGCCTATACAGTCAGTGCCGGTATCACCACCGCCAATAACGATAACATCTTTGTCTTTGGCTGAAATATACCGGCCATTTTCAAAATTGGAGTCAAGCAGGCTCTGTGTGTTGAGCGTCAGGAACTCCATTGCCATATGAACACCCGCACCTTCCCGATTGGGTATGGGAAGGTCTCTGGCAAAGGTGGCGCCGGTGGCCAGCAAGACTGCGTCGTTGTTCTGTACAAGTTCCTGTATGTCCACATTTCTGCCGACATCCGCATTGACATGGAATTGAATACCTTCTTCACGCATGAGCTGGATGCGACGATATACAACGGCCTTGTCCAGTTTCATATTGGGTATTCCATACATAAGCAGACCGCCTGGGCGATCATCTCTTTCGTATACGGCCACTTGATGTCCGGCGTGATTCAACTGAGCGGCGGCGGCTAGTCCCGCAGGTCCTGAGCCAACAATAGCGACAGACTTGCCGGTTCTCTGTTCCGGGGGTTGCGGTATGACCCAGCCTTCCTCAAAGCCGCGATCAATAATGGCATTTTCTATATTCTTGATGGTAACCGGTGGACTTGTGATGCCCAGTACACAAGCTCCTTCACAGGGTGCGGGACAGACCCTGCCGGTAAATTCCGGAAAATTGTTGGTTTTATGCAAACGGTCGAGCGCATCACGCCATCGGCCCTTATAGATCAGGTCATTCCACTCAGGTATAAGATTGTAAATCGGGCAGCCGTCACTGGACTGACAGAAAGGCACTCCACAATCCATACACCTTGCCCCCTGTGTTTGAAGATGCCCGGTTTTATGTGGTGTAAAGATTTCCTTAAAATCGATAAGACGTTCGGCAGTGTCACGGTAGGGTACTACTTCCCGATCGAATTCCTTGAAGCCTGTCAGTTTCCCCATACGAATTCCATGTAGAGCTATGCCGCAGCTTCAAGAAGGACGCGTTTGTAATCGATTGGCATGACTTTGACGAAATTTGAAACCTCATTTTGCCAATTCGACAATATGGCTTCTGCCACACTCGAACCGGTATATTCCAGGTGGCGCTTGATCAACGACCTGCATTCCGCTATGTCACTGTATACCTCGAGCTGCTCCAATTCGAATGTACCGGTGTTGCACATCTCCGGAAAATTTCCCTTTGTGTCCCAGACATAGGCGATACCGCCACTCATACCGGCGCCGAAGTTTCTCCCGGTTTCGCCCAGTACCACAACACGACCACCAGTCATATATTCACATCCATGATCGCCGATACCTTCGATGACCGCGCTGGCCCCGCTATTGCGGACACAGAAACGTTCTGCTGCGATGCCCCGAAAGTATGCTTCGCCAGATGTTGCGCCATACAGAACCACGTTGCCTATAAGAATATTTTCCTCGGCAGCAAAGGTACTGTCTTTTGGCGGATAAATTATCAGTTTGCCTCCTGAAAGACCCTTGCCAACATAGTCATTGGCATCTCCTTCAACTTCCAGTTTGATACCTTTCGCCAGCCACGCACCCAGGCTTTGCCCCGCGGAACCTTTGAGCTTGATGTTGATGGTATCCTCAGGCAACAATTTCCCCCCCGTAGCCTTGGCAACTTCGTGAGAAAGCATGGTGCCGACGACACGATTGGTATTGATCACGGGCATTTCAATGTCAACTCGATGACCTTTCTGGATGGCCGGTTGGGCCAGTCGAATCAGTTCATTGTCCAGTGCCTTGTCCAGATTGTGATTCTGATCAATGGTTCGATAGACTTCTGTTCCTTCGTATACAATCCTGGCAGGAGTCAGGATACTGGACAGGTCCAGCCCACTGGCTTTCCAGTGATCAATGGCATCGTCTACATACAGTACATCAGTTCTTCCCACCATCTCATTAACAGTTCTGAAGCCCAGATAAGCCATGATCTGTCTTAATTCTTCAGCTACTTTGAAAAAGTAGTTAACCACATGATCCGGACTGCCACTGAATTTTCTGCGCAATTCCGGATCCTGGGTGGCAATACCCACCGGACAGGTATTCAGATGGCATTTGCGCATCATGATGCAACCCATTGTTACCAGTGGCGCCGTAGAGAAACCAAATTCCTCAGCCCCCAGCAAAGTGGCTATGGCAACGTCTCGACCGGTCTTGATCTGTCCATCTGTTTGCAGTACTACCCTGGAGCGCAGATTGTTCATCACCAGCGTTTGCTGAGTTTCCGCCAGTCCGAGTTCCCAGGGCAGCCCGGCGTGCTTTATGGAAGTCAGTGGTGATGCGCCGGTTCCGCCATCGTGACCAGCGATAACCAGGTGGTCTGTTTTTGCCTTGGTGACGCCGGCGGCAATGGTGCCTACACCAATTTCTGAACAGAGTTTTACGCTGATTCTGGCATCCGGGTTGCTGTTCTTGAGATCGTGAATGAGCTGTGCGATATCCTCGATCGAATATATATCATGATGTGGCGGTGGGCTGATCAGGCCCACTCCGGGCGTGGAGTATCGTATTCTTGCAATGGTTTCATCGACCTTGAGTCCAGGTAGTTCGCCTCCTTCTCCAGGCTTCGCGCCTTGTACGATCTTTATCTGAAGTTCGTCAGAATTTGCCAGATACCAGATGGTGACACCAAACCTTCCGGATGCGACCTGCTTGATGGCGGATCTTTTCGAATCGCCATTGGGTAACGGTTTATATCTTTCAGGATCTTCTCCACCTTCACCGGTATTGGATTTACCGCCTATCCTGTTCATGGCGATGGCTAATGCCTCGTGACTTTCGGCAGAAATCGAGCCAAAACTCATGGCCCCGGTACAGAACCGTTTGACGATTTCCTGTGCGGGTTCGACCTGATTGAGATCGAGTGGCTCATTCACATTTTTTTTAAAGCTGAACAGACCTCTGAGCGTCGCATTTCGTGTTGCCTCGCCATTTGCATGGTCGGCAAATCGCTGGTAGGCATCGTCGCTGTCGGTACGGGCGGCTATTTGCAGGTTGGCAATTGAGGTTGGATCCCACATATGCGTGTCGCCATCGCGGCGCCAGTGGAAGTCGCCGGGATTGGGAAGCACCGGGATACTGTTTTCATCACGAAGCGGGTAGCCGATTTCATGGCGTTGTTTCATTTCATTGAATAAAACGCTGAAATCAACACCCTGGATTCTACTGGCTGTGCCGGCGAAACACCTGTCGATAATTTCATCCGCAAGTCCTACCGCCTCAAAGATTTGTGCTCCTTTATAGGACTGCAGGGTGGATATCCCCATTTTTGCCATCACCTTCAGAATACCCTTTGCAACGCCCTTCCTGTACGCCTCAACAATTGATTGCCAGGTGTCGTATTCAGAGTGACTGAGCAGTCTGTCTTCACGCGCCTGCCAGAGTGCTTCAAATGCCAGGTAAGGATTGATGGCATCTGCGCCAAATCCAGTCAGGAGGCAATGATGGTGGACCTCACGCGCTTCTCCGGTCTCCAGGATAATACCGATTCTGGTTCGTTGATGCGCTGCGACAAGATGATGATGAACGGCGCCACAGGCGATCAGCGCACTGATCGCCATGCGCTGCGGTCCTATATTGCGATCAGACAGGATGATCAGTGAATATCCATCTTCAATGGCGCGAGATGACTCCTGACAGATTCTGTCCAGAGTATGCAGCATTTCCGCTTTGCCGCCTGCTTTGTCAAAGGTAATATCGATTGTTTGTGTGCGCCAGCCACGAAT
>JAPOOX010000037.1 GCA_026713185.1 Gammaproteobacteria bacterium | reverse complement strand
GCAGGGATCCTGCATACCGGCCAGGGACGAGGTATCGCATGCGTCGATTTTAACAATGACGGTAAACTGGATATCTTCATTGCTAACAACGGTACGGGACCCACCGTCTACGAAAATGAATCAGACAATGCTAATCACTATCTGATGATTGATCTTGCAGGAACCGGCAAAAATCCTGATGCCATCGGTGCTCGCGTTACGGTCATTTCTGCATCCGGCAGCCAGATGCAGGAAGTGCAGCTAGGCACCTGGTATCTGTCACAGGGACCACAGCGGCTGCACTTTGGACTGGGGGAGGATAACGAAGTCGCCGCTATCGAGGTCATTTGGCCAGGCCCGGAACGGGCGACTTCACGGGTCGAGAATATCGCCGTGGATCAGGTCGTCGAGATTGAGCATCCCTGACCGATGCGGAAACGACGCCTTGACTGCCTGCCTTATCTGGTCCTTTTGTTCGCCATCTCAGCGTGCGGCGGCGGTGGCGGGAGTTCCCCCTCTCCTGCGCCAACCCCCCCTGGCAACGGGAACGACGGTGGCGACAGCAGCAATGACAACGAAGAACCACCAGGACCCCTGGCACATTGTGAGGGTACCAGCGAGGCTGGTAGTTTTTTCAGAAACGTCACCACTGATCTGGGGCTCTGTTATGACGCCAGCGTCGCTGACACAACCCTGACTGAAGCTGAAAAAACAGCCGGTGGTCTTGCACTGGCGGACACCGATAACGACGGTCAGCCCGAACTCTACGTAGCCCATGGACACAGTACCTTTGGAAAACTCTTCAGCTTCGATGGTGAGACTTTTGTGGAACGTGAGGACAGGGGCATCGAATTGATGGGGATGGATCTCGCCGGTTACTTCATCGATATTAATGTTGATGGCTTCAAGGATTTCATCTCAGCGCAGTATGAGGGCGTCGAGGTTTTTTTCAATGACAGGACTGGCTATTTTCAGTGGACTGACGTCACAGAAATCAACAACCGAACCGCAACCTGGTCCATGGCTGCTGCTGACTATGATCGCGATGGCGATCTGGATCTCTTTTTCGCTCACTGGGGTACAGGAAATACCGACGGTGAAACCCAGTATCTTTGGAGAAACAATGGTGCAGGCGTATTCACCGACGTAAGCTTTCGAGTGCCCATAAAAGTGACAGTGGCAGCAGACAACCTGGAATCTGAATACTCCTTTACCCCGACATTTACCGACTTTAATTCTGATGGCTTCCCGGATCTCCTGATCGCCGGCGACTGGGAGTCCAGCCAGGTGTTACAGAATGCAGTCGGTGGTGATACTTTTTTTGATTTCACCACCGAAGAGATTTCGGACGAGAATGGTATGGGCTCCGCTGTCGCTGACTACGATCGGGATGGAGACATGGACTGGTTTGTGTCCAGTATCTGGGACACCGGCGCATCGTCCAACGGCTCGGGCAATCGAATGTACCGCAACAGGGATGGCCAGGGGACTTTTGAAGATGTCACCGATGAAGCTGGCGTCCGGGAGGGCGACTGGGGCTGGGGCGCCTGCTTTGCTGATTTCGATAACGATGGACACGTTGATCTCTTCCATACCAATGGTTACCAGGAACCGCGACCTCAGTTCCATGACGATCCATCGCGGCTGTTTATGTCCAACGGCGATGGCACCTTCACGGAGAGGGCAGCCGAACTTGGTATAACACATACCGGTCAAGGCCGGGGTGTTATCTGCACGGATTATAACGATGACGGCAAGGTTGATATCTTTATCTCAAACAGCGGTAACTCTCCGACTGTGTTCATGAATGATCATCAGAACGACAATCATTACATTGCCATTGACCTGGTTGGCATTGGCGCCAACCCGGAAGCAATTGGCGCCAGGGTTACTGTAACCACCGCTTCAGGAAGCCAGATCGATGAAGTGCGACTCGGGACCGCCTATCTGTCCCAGGGACCTGCTACGTTGCACTTTGGCCTTGGAGAAGACGACTTGATTTCAGCCATAGACGTTTCATGGCCTGGTCCAGGGAACCTCACCAGTCGCGTAGAGATGATCGACGTCGATCAGCGCTTGACACTCACTCACCCATGACCTTGATTTGTTGATATTTTGGGCGCAACCTATTCCTGTAAGGTACAAGGGGAGCCAACATGTGTCACGTAACAAGACTCAGAACCTCCGGGTTTATTCTGCTTGGTCTGCTGTGCACAACCTCCACCGTCACTGCCGACAAGAATCAGGATTTTCAAAAGGCTTACAAGGCGTATCAACAGCATATAAACGCTAACGACACACCAAAGGCAATCAAGGCGGCAGAACAAGCCTATCTTTTTGGTAGTAAGGTGTATGGTAGAAACAGCATCAATACCGCAAATCTTGCTATAAATTACGCCATGCTATTGAACGATACCCGGAAATCCAAACAGGCCAGGAAGGTATTAAAAGGCAAGCTGAGAATACTGGAAAAGGAATATGGCAAGCATTCCGCCGAATTGGTTCCCATGCTAATGGAACTTGGTCGAAGCCATTTCGACCCAGCACGTCCCCGCGATGGGCTAAAGTATTTCAATCGAGTGACCTCCATACTGGAAAACCATGAAGATACATTGCATCGGGGCCGGAAGAATTTCGACATCGTCAGTTTCCTCCTTAAAAATCGCGCCAACGCGCATACAAGACAATTTGTCGAAGCAGCATATGAAGCCTATTCAGACAGTCTGACGCCGAACGATATCCGGCTGGGACTCGCTGCCTACCATATGGCTCTGTGGTCAACGAGTGATGGGCGATTCACGGAAGCAGTCGCCTACCTCGATAGTGCCCTGCCGTCTTTTCAAACAATCGGCGGTGGTGATGTAAGTAGTCTTGAACGAACCGCACGAATCATGTCGATCCAGATTCTCGAGCGCACCGGACAAAGCAACCTCGCCACGCCACACCTGCTGGCACTGGGAAGAGGACATGAGTGGATAACACCGGTACGACCCCTTTACATGCCTGCACCCGAACCGGGCAGCATATTTGGGGGTGACGTAGAACTGGTTTTCTCTATTGATGACCAGGGGTATGTCAAGCAAGCCAACGTTTCTGGTTCGACACGACCTGAACTTAACGAGACAGCCCTTTCGATTATCAATGGAGCCAGGTTTGTCCCCCGATTTGTAGACGGTAAAGCAGTCGTAACAGAGGGCGTCAGCTATACGATTTCGATTGCCGACGTCCAGCAGTACGCCGGCGACTCCCAAAGTCAAATCATTGTCAATGATCCAAGGCCACCCCATAGAGACTTCCCCACGCCAAGCGTCCACGATGCGCAGAGAGATGAGATACTCTACCCGGGACTGGATGCGGATAAAGAACGTGAATCGACCGGCGACGTCTATTTCTGAGCCATCCCCTCAGCATCTCCCTGCAACTCCACGAACTCCCGATAGGGACTGTCCTGATTGGCCATCAGCTCGTCATGGCTACCGACATCCATAACCCTGCCCTCGTCAAGAAATACAATGCGGTCCGCTGTGCGAATGGTCGATAACCGGTGGGCAATCACAACCACCAGCCGACTGGCAGAAGCTGAGCGCAGTGATTCAACCAGCTGGTTCTCGGTAGCAGGGTCTAACGCAGCTGTCGGCTCATCCAGGATCAGCACGCTGGAATCCCGAACCAGGCCACGCGCAATGGATAGCCTTTGCTGCTGACCAACCGACAGCGTATCGCCGGATCTTCCGAGCACCGTATCGATGCCATTATTCAACTCATCAATAAATTCCATACACCCCGCGGTAGTCAGCGCATCCATCATGTCGGCCTCTGTGGCCGCCGGATTCGTGAATAACAGGTTGTCCCGTATAGACTCAGACAACAAAAGATGTTCCTGGAATACATAGGTCACCTGTTCACGCAGCGAGCCGATATCCAGTGTCATAACATCGTGGCCATCTATCAGCACCTGTCCAGAGGTGGGTGTCAGCATGGACGGAATCATATGCGCGAGGGTGGTCTTGCCAGAACCGGTGGGGCCGACCAGGGCAATCAGCTCTCCTGTTCGTAACTGCAGGTTGATATCGTCAAGTGCCTGATGACCATTCGGGTAACTGAAGTTGACATTGCTGAACTCTACCCCCTCCGAGATCTGCTCAAGTGTTGCACCACCTGTGCGATCGCCCTCGGATTCATAGTCCAGCAGGAAAAATACTCGTCGTACCGCAGCGACTCTGTCCTGTATTTTGATCCAGAAGATGCCAAAGAAACTGATCTGGCCCGCTATCTGACCATAAATACCTATCAATACTGCAAAGTCGCCTGGTGACATCACGCCATCGATAACCCGGTCCGAAACCAGGATCGACACATAGAAGGCAGCAATGCCGAACACGCCACTCGCAAGTGAGATCGTCGCGATCAGTACGATCATCGAGTAACGTTCACGCAAAAAGGATTCCCCACTCTTTGCTGCAAACCGCTTATGCTCCTGATCACCCGCACCCAGGCTCTGTACCGCGGCGACATTGCTCATGGATTCTTCCATGGTATTGGTGGTCGCAGAACCGGCAGCCCGCTTATTCTGATTGGTCCGTCGAAGTGCCCCGGAGAATGGAAACGTTGTGAAAAACGCCATCGGAATGGCGGCCCAGGCAATCCAGATCAGTTCCGGTGATACCTCGCCGAAGGAATACTGCAGTATGTAGAGATTGAGCAAGGCCCCTAACAGCGAATAGAACGGCCAGAGGGTCGTCTGATAGGCAAGCTCGGGTGCTTCCGGCGCGTCATGGAGAACGCGGTACAAAGAATCGCCAATACGCTGGTCGTCCAACGCTGTCATCGGTAACCTGGACAGCCGGTCAAACAATCGGGAACGCAGGTTGTTGGCGATCGACTGCGTCATGCGGACATCCACCATAAATTCAGCCAGACCCCACAAACCACTACCTGCACTTGAACCCTGGCTGATGGTGTTCTCAGACTGGGAAGCTGCCTCCCTCCCCGCCAGCAATCTCGCAGCAGTACCTTTGACCCGGCCGCCAATGGTAATCAACATGACGAAATATATAGTCGTCAGCGTCAACATGATGCCCACGGGGTCTTTCCCCTCGATCAACGCCAGTATCGGATCCATAAAGGGCGGGAATACCACCTCTGTGCCGCCGATGGGCCGTTGCAGGATCGCATTGTCGATAACGATCTTCGCCATCCATGGCAGCAGCAGACCTGGAAAGATAAGCCCCATGCGCAACACGAACTTGGCGCAAAACAGGCCAGGCACCTTCGCCAGCAAGGCAAGGCACCGACCAATGATGCTTAACGCCTCGGCGGTCCCAATATCTGGTTTGCTGTCGATACGATCATCGAACTGGTTCTTGCCAAAGACGTCCCGAATCAGCGAGGGTCGCTCGGTGGTTGCCGATTCACTCATGGTGACTTGGCCCCCATAATTTCTGCCTGGACGAAGGCACGATACCGACCCTCTTCTCTCGTCATCAATTCCTCGTGCTGACCCACCTCGACAATCCTGCCGTTCTCCAGAAAGGCAATCTGGTCTGCATTGCGGATCGTCGACAGTCTGTGGGTGATCAGCAGGATGATCCTGCCGGCGCCCCAGGTAGCCAGATTCTCAAGCACCTGTTGCTCGGTTCGCGCGTCCAGTGATGCGGTGGGCTCATCAAGCACAAGGATGGGTGTATCTCTTACGACGGCACGCGCGATGCTAAGTCTTTGGCGTTGTCCAGCCGACAGCTTGCCGCCCCGCTCCCCCAGTTCAGTATCAAAGCCTTTGGGCATCTCCAGAATAAAATCCTTCGCACACGCGATCTCTGCCGCTTCCTCGACCACCTGCCGATCCGCCCGCGAGGCGCCAAATACGATGTTGTTGTGAACCGTATCCGCGAACAGTACGTTCTTCTGCAATGCGATGGCGGTATTGGCGCGAATATCATCAATAGACATCTCACGCAGATCAACGGCATTGATGCTGATGCGGCCTTCATCCGGATCATAGAGTCGCAGCAGTAACGACATCAGTGTCGACTTCCCGGTTCCTGTACCGCCAACTATAGCCGTTATCGTACCGGCTCTGGCTTCCAGCGTGGCACTTTGAAGAATCTTTTTCTCCGCCAGATAGCCAAACGACACATTCTCCCAGGCAACGCTGTCGATGGGCGAAGGAAACGCAACGGGATTTTCCGGGTCGGTCACCTCCGGCTCAAGATCCAGCAGAAAAAATGCCCGTTCCAGCGCGATGAAAAGATCCTGCATGCGCATCCAGATTCCAATTAACCCCCGCGCACTGCCTGTCGCACCCGCGACTCGCCCCCGGGCACTACTGAAGGCGCCGTAGTTCCAGATCACGAAGCCGATGAACGAGGCGACCAACGCACCCAGAAACGTCTCACGTTCCTCAACCACCCAGGTCACCATAAGATACTCCGTTGTCAGCAGCAGCCCGCCACCCAGCATGGCAAATGCCATCCCGACCAGCACCATGTCGAGGCGCAGGAAGTAAGCCGCATCCAGCGCCCGCCGCGAATCAGCGTCAAAACGTTCGAACACGATATTTTCCGCATGGTTAGCTTTGACCAGTCTGAGCGCAGAAAAGACCTCCTGGGACCGGGAGGTCAGCGCGCTGTTCGCTTCACGGTTGGCCATCGAACGCATACGAATTCGCGGCGTCGTTACCACCGCGATCCATCCAAGAGGAATCGCGATCGCAAACATCATCAACGCAAACCAGGGATCGAATGCCACAAGGAAAATCAGTCCGAAGAGCAGATAGTAAAGTGTGATCGCCGGGCTGACGAAGGCGCCCTGCAGAAGATTCACGATCTGCGCACTGTCCTGGTAGACGCGAAACATCGCATCGCCAATACGGTGACTATCGTGATACCGGAGAGATAGTGACTCTACGCGCTCGGCCATCGCAACCCTTAGATTCTGATTGATTTGATGCCAGACCCAGGTGCTGTAATACCAGATGAACATCCCGCCAAGGGTGGCGCCAACTGCGCCGATGATTGCCCAGATGATCAAACGGTTACGTACCGTTCGGCGTTGCTCCTTGTTCAGTTCCGGCTCTGCCACCTTGCTCATGGCTGGCGCCGGCGTTATCAGCTTGTCCGTCTTGCCTCCGGCCTTGGACTTAACGCTTCCCGCCTTGGAATTTTTTGCAGCCTTACCCTCACCCAGCTTCTGACTATCGGTAGTGACGTATTCATCACCGACGAACAGCACCGTCGCCTGTATTGGTTGCAGCTTTTCGCCTACGAGTACCTTGTTGGTCCAGAGATCTGTACCCACGAAGCCGGTTACCATCCCAACCAGCAAGCCTGCGGATCCCGACGCTCCGATCACCAACAGGTGCAGAAGCATAGGGCGTATGTATGGCCAGGTACCAAGCGACAGATGAAACATCCTGCGAAAGCTCATCCGGGATGGCGCCTCAGTCTCCAGCGTCCCGTAGCCCTTTATCAACCCGAGTTCACGCATGGATGTTTTCTCCTTCGTTATAACCAGCTGAGAATCTCCCCCTTGCGATTCATCCTGCCATCACCATCGGTGAGACCCGTGCAACTATCTCAGTACGAGTCAGGAACCGCAACTCAATTCAATCCCGGTTCCCCCAATATTTCCTGTGACATTGGGTAATCTCATATGGATCGCGATTCACACGGTTAGACCAGTTCGCTATCATGTAGACTTCATTCCCGGAGGTGAAAAATGCGACGTGTCATGGTCCCCATATGTTTGCTTCTCATCTGTTTAATAACGGCAACGACAGGTGCTGGCAAGCCTTACTCTCCACCTCTGCGTCAGGACTATCCGAACAACCTCTACTGGGGCGATACTCATCTTCACACCTACCTGTCCAGTGATGCTTACTTGCTTGGCACAACTATAACACCGGATCAGGCCTACCGCTTTGCCAAGGGGGAAACCATCCGTGCAACCGGAGGCGATGATGTCAGGATCCGTCAACCCCTGGACTTCCTGATGGTCGCAGACCACTCTGAGAACCTGGGTGCCATACCCGCAATCGTCGCCGGCAACAAGCGTCTTGCAGCCACAGAACACGGCAAGAAAGTCGCAGCAGTGCTGGCCGGTTTACCAGCGCTTCCGGATATATTGCGCGCCAGGACCCGGGATGAATTTGACCAAGGCAACATGGCGTTCACCAGGGCCAAAAGCGCCAAGGCAGGTGACTTCGACCTCGATGATGAATTTAAGCGAGAGGTCTGGGGGCAGGTTGTTGCGGTCGCAGAAAAACACAACGACCCGGGCAAGTTCACCACCTTCGCCGGTTACGAGTACAGCAGTAGTCCTCCCATGTTGCACCGCAATGTGCTGTACCTCGGCGGACCAACAGACACGCTGAAAACCCTGCCTTACTCCAAGTACGATAGCCCCAACCCTGAAGACCTGTGGGCTTATCTGGAAAGCTATCGCAAGAGCACCGGCAGTGATGTTATTTCCATACCACACAACAGCAACCTGAGTAGAGGCGGCATGTTCATGACTGTGACCTATGAGGGTAAGGCGATCACTCCTGACTATGCCCGAATTCGTTCCAGCATCGAACCTCTTGTTGAAGTCACGCAGATCAAGGGTGACAGCGAGACTCATCCATTCATCTCGCCCAACGATGAATTCGCTGATTACGAGTCCTGGGGGAAGATTGATGCCACTGACCCTAAAACTTTGGTCCGGGCATCCTATGTCCGCGCCGCGCTGCAAACCGGTCTCGACGTCGAGGCAAACGTCGGGGTGAACCCTTACAAGTTCGGCTTGATTGGCGCCAGCGACGCGCATACGGGACTCGCCACTGTTGATGAAGACAACTTCTGGGGCAAGTCGGGGGCGAACGAACCCAGTCCCTACCGGGCCAGCGCAGTGTCAACATTCTCTGCGTCAGGCTATGCGGGGGTCTGGGCCAAAGAAAATACACGGGAAGCAATTTTTGCTGCCATGAAGCGCCGCGAGGTATACGCCACCACAGGACCACGGATGACCCTGCGCTTTTTCGGCGGATGGGACTACGCGAAGAGTGATGCCGAACGTCCCGATATCGCAGAAGTCGGTTATCAACTAGGCGTACCCATGGGTGGAGACCTGATTCAGACTAAAAACAAGGCGCCGTCTTTTCTGATTCGCGCTACCAAAGATCCGGTTGGTGCGAATCTCGATAGAGTGCAGATCGTCAAAGGCTGGCGTACAACGAAAGGTAAATTGCAGGAGAAAGTCTACGATGTCACCTGGTCAGGTCATCGAAAAATCAGCAGTGATGGAAAGCTACCGACGGTTGGATCCACCGTTAACCTCACTGAAGCAAGCTTTCAGAATACCATTGGTAGCCCGGAGCTGTCGGTAGTCTGGATGGACCCTGACTTCAATAAAGGCGAAGCTGCAGTTTACTACGTTCGCGTCCTGGAAATCCCTACACCCCGCTGGACTACCTATGACGCGAAAGTCTATGGCCTGAAGGAGATTCAGCAGAAACAGCCGGCTGTTATTCAGGAGCGCGCCTACTCATCGCCGATCTGGTATACGCCCCGATAGCATCAGTTTACGGGACACTCGATTATCAAAGCATGACCAGCGTCATCTTCTACCAGCGTTTCAACGGGGAGTTTTTCGTTAGATACGCGCACAAAACCATTGGTAAGTACACGTAATTCGGGAACTCAGCCTGAGCAATAGATGTCCTTTAATTTTGCTGGCAGCTCATCAATCACATCGCTGGAAGTGTCCCAATGAATCTGGCGAGTTCGATAGGCAAAGCTCAATGCCCTGCGTTCCTGATCACTGGACTTGTTGCTTCCGTTCTGATGCCACACGCCGCCATGCAGCAGCAGGGCAGAGCCTGCTTTCATCTCGGCAGAAATGTAGTCAATGTCCTGCTCTACAGGTCGCGCCCACTGATGACTCCCGGGGACGATATGCGTTGCGCCAGTTTCCTCGGTGAAGTCATCAAGAGCGATCAGTACGTTAATCATGCAGGGGCTGTGGGGTCGTGGTTCTGAAAAAACGTTATCGTCCAGGTGCATGCGCCTTGCATCTTCGTGAGGGACAACTGCCTTGATAGAGCAACCGCCAAAGCAGAACCCGTGGGGAGCAAACAGATCTTCCACAGTCTCGAGTAATAACGGATCAGCAAAAAGATCGTCAAACATTCGCGTGACGGGCAACAGCCCTTTCCTGTAGAGACCCCGGACCTTACCGCCACCTATTTTTCTCGCGTCATATTCGACCAGCCAGGAATTACACTCTTCCCTGGCGCGAGCGAGCATCTCACGGGGCATGAGATCGGGGATTATTGCGTATCCTTGTTCGCGGAGTTCAGCTGAGTGTCTGGTAGACAGTGCAAGGTCCCAGGTTCGGAAAAGAACACCAGAATAATAACAAGATGGCTTTTATGCAAACCTGGAACTTGCCGAACTTGTCTCATCAAGCCCTGACGCTTCAGGCATATTCTGGAACGGTCCTCGACCATGGACTTAAAAAACCGGTAATGTCTACTTCTGAGCCATTCCCAACCGTTGTTCCAGGTAGCGCCACGACTCACTTTCAAACGGGTACATTGTCTTCGCTTCTTCAAACAGTCTCGGAGCATTCACCGAATCTCCGGCACGCCCCAATGCCAGGATGCGCAGTTGTCGAATGTACGCCGCATGGCCCGATAGAGGTTCCACCTGTGCGAGCAATCGCTCCGCACCACGGTAATCTCGTCTGGCTAACAATCCAAGTCCGGCTATTTCGGTCAGCACATCAGCGCTCACACCCTCCCGCAATTTCTTATCAGCAATACTTCGTTCGGTAACATCGGTACCGAGTCGCCAAAGCACGGCAGTTTCCAGGTTCGTCCTGGACAGTAGAAAATCAAGCTCCGACAGGGCTTTGGGTGAATCAAAGGACGTTGTGTTAAGTAGTATGCGATTGATCAGTTCCTGTACTGCGAACAATGAAATCGTTCGATCCCGCCAGGCCGGTGGCCAAAGTCCTTTGATTAGATCGCTTTGAGAAAAGCGTTCTCTCGTCGCACTGACATCCATTAACTCCACGTACCAGGTGTAGTCGTCCGGAAACAACATGTGGGGTGACAGCCGGTAGGGATGATTGTCAGTCAGCGGTAAAACTTCTGCCAGCATCTGTTGTAAAGTCGTGCTATCGGCGAGAAACAGCGTACCCAGTTGTGCAGGGTTCTCCAGGCCCGACTCGCGTAATCGTGGTTCCACAACCGGATCGTTCCATTGAGACGCTAAACGCGCCTCGCTAACGCGGTCTTGACCGCCACGCTGCCCGACCAGCATCCACTCGAATCCGGAGCCAGTCCACAGTGAACACTTGCTGAAAATATTGCAGAATGCCTTGATTATCGCCCGAGCCTCTCTACTCTCCATCTGATACACCGGTAGCCAGTAAGTGACAATGCCTCCTTCGTTTAAACGGCTGTAAACAAGTTCGAAGTATTCCTGGGAATAAAGGTTACCCACACCGGCACTTTTTGGCGGCGGTGGTTCGGCGGTAATAAGGTCGAAGCGATCAGGGGTAGTGAGCAGAAAAAAACGTCCGTCCTCGATATGAACGTTGACTCGAGGATCATCCAACGGATTGACGTTGTCCTGATACACGATGCTACTGAGGCGCAATACATCCACCGAAATGTCCACCACATCAATCGATTCCAGGCTCTTTGAATCTGTTAATGCCCTGGCCGTCGTCCCCAAACCGTAACTGATCAGCAGCGCACGTTTCGGGTCCGGGTGGATCGCAATGGGCAACCATACGTAAAGACCCATATATCGATTCGCCGATCTACCCGTGGCAGCCATGCCGGTACTGTTGGTCACCAGCCTGTGTGCTACAGGAACGTCGAAAAAGTCCCGTTGAAAAATCATGATAGTCTCGTTCAGCCCCTCCTCAGCTACGACGAGATACGATCCATCTTCAGACCACCGGTCGACCACAATTTGCATGAATCGCTCGCTCATTAGCTCAAAGGGAAATAGCCCCAAAGCCAGGATAGCGGGCGCCCAGGCGACGGCTCGTACTGTTTTTGGCCGTGGGACATCATCCGGCGCCAATGCCGCGACCAGCAGATACCCGAGGGCAAGCAGCAATATCGAATACTCCATGCCAAGGTATGGCAGCAGCACAAAACCACCGGCCAGCGCACCCAGCATGGCGCCCAGGGTGTTGGCTACCGTGAGTGTGCCAGACGCCCAGGCGTTGTCTCCCACTTCGTTATGCAAGCGTTTTCCCAGTAACGTAAATAGCAGCCCGGAGAGGAAACAAACGAGTAGCATTAGTGTGAGTGACAGAAGCAGGATGGCCACTGGAGATACAATCAGGTTTGTCCCCTGGCTCGCAATAACACCTGGCATCAGACTGTAGGTTCCGACCACAGTACAGATGCTGATTAACGCGACCCAGCTGGTGTAACGAAATCCATGAGCGTCGCGATTCAGCCAAACGGCAGCTACCAGCCCCCCGATGCTGATCCCGGTCAGTACGACAGCGAGCATGATGGCAAACGTCAAACTGGTCGCCGGGATAAAGAGCAGCAAAAGTCGAAACCAGATGATTTCCAATGCCAGCAACAGGCCACCGGCAACAAAGGCTGCCGCTACAGTGCGCATCACAGCGGGGGTGATTGATGGTTTAATCATCAACAAAGGAATGCGGGTGATATCAATCTTTCGGCTCAGGAACAATGCTGCAACTGCTGCCAACGTATCCATTGAACCCGCCACAAAAGCCGAGCCTCGAATACCCAGCGCCTCAATCAACAACAATTCTCCCAGCAGCGCACCGGAGACAGCCCCGAGTGTATTCCAGCCGTACAACCGCCCCAGTACTCTGCCAAAATTTGAATCCGATGCCGAGAGCGTACGCGCTAACAAAGGCAGCGTCGCCCCCATCGCCGATGAGGGGATCAGCAATAGCAAAAAGGCAACGGTGATTCGCATGCCGTTAAGCGTCGTCTCATCGGCGAGGGCACCCAAAATCGGCGCCAGAGATGCCGTGATGGCAGGAAAGGCAAGGACCAGGGCAATGCCACTCACACCCACCATGAGTTCCAGACCCGCAAATACCAGGAGTGGTCTTTGTACTCGACGCCCAAACCGGGCTGCCAGCCCATTGCCAATCGCGAGGCCACCCATAAAACTGGCTGTAACCAGCGAGGTCGCCCAGATCGTATTACCCAACGCGATCCCCGCCTGCCGGAACCACAGGGTTTCAAACAACAGTGCAGCAGCACCGGAAACGAAAAAGACCAGGGAGAGGGATTTAGTCACTGCGACCTTGATTATTACTGTTCAGACTCAAGCTTAACCCGTCTGTGATAGAAGGTGTAAACGAACCTCTTGACTATTACCCCCTGGAAGTAAAATTCTGAACACTGTTGTAGTATGGATAGAAAACTATGTCCATTGAAGAATATAGACTCGAAACCAGTGCTTGCCAATTTTCCGGTAGCATGAGAATGGGTTGATTAAAGTAAAGTGAAGCCATGAGCATTATCAAAAGGATAACGGTACAGACCTACACTTATCAGCTAGATGATTTCGGTCCAACTATTGCCATCTATCAGAAAGGTGGCAGCCTGGACCTGACCAAATTCGTCGTAACAATCGAGACCGATGATGGTCTGAGCGGCGCCTATGCGCCACACTTCGGCGCAACCCTCCAGGCTTTGGCACAGATCAAAAGTATGGCGCCTGGGTTGATCGGCCAGAACGCCGAACATCGTGAACAAATTTTTGAAAGGCTCAAGATCAACTTCCGTCACTTCGACAAAGTCGGTATTGCCGCACTGGATGCTGCCTTATGGGACCTTGCAGGGAAGAAATACAGCACGTCAGTTGCGCAGCTTCTGGGTGGCTCAAGGCAACGCCTGCCGGTTTATGCAAGCACCATGCCCGGGCAGAACACCCCCGGGAGCCTGGACAGCATTGAACGTTATGCGGACTTTGCTGAAGACTGCAAGTCCCGGGGAATTTCCGGTTTTAAGATTCACGGCTTTCACGATGGCAACCCAAAGACCGAAATCGGCATTATGACTGCAGTTCGAAAACGTGTTGGCGATGAGATGAGACTGATGACCGACCCTGCATCGTCGCTCGGATCTTTCATGGCCGCAGTGGAAGTCGGACGCGCCTGCGATGACCTTGCGTTTTTCTGGTACGAAGATCCCTACCGGGATGCGTCGTCCAGTGCGGTAGCCCACAGACGGCTGCGTGACTTTATTAAAACACCCATGCTGATTTCGGAACACATCCGGGGCTTTGAACAGAAAGCAGACTTCGTGCTGGCGGGGGGCACTGACATCATGCATATCGACCCGGAGCTCGACGGTGGCATTACCGGCACGATGAAGCTTGCGCACTTCTGCGATGCAATCGGCATGGAAGTACAGTTGCACACGACGGGCCCCATCCATCGTCATTGTATGGCTGCCATCATCAATACGCATTTTTACGAACTGGGCCTGGTTCGTCCGCCGCAGGGTGCGTGGAACGCTTTTGAACCTCCCATCTATACAGATGACTACAGTGATCAGCTCGACGATGTCGGTGAGGATGGATGTGTACCAGTACCCGACGGTCCTGGTCTGGGGGTGACCTATGACTGGGACAAGATTAATCGCTGGGAAACCGCGAGAGAAGTATACGAATAGCGGCATGGAAAATGGACCTGACCCCTTTTTCCAAATGGCTTGGGATCAGCGATAGGGGGACCAGTAGTTCTGTTTGTCGGATTTAAATTTGTATCGACGACGAGGGTGAGGCAGGGGATCCTGAACACGTAATGTCCATCCTAATAATGCAGCTAACATTTTCGATTGAATAGCTGCATAGTCCGGGTGATCGAACAGATCATTCAGTTCAACAGGATCCTCCGCCAGATTATAGAGCTGTCCGTGTTCCTGCATATCGAAAATCAGTTTCCAGTCACCTTTGCGTATCGCGCGCATAGTCCCGCTTTGCGACCAGCCGTTTAACTCGTCAAAACCGATAGTCGGATGCAGCCCATCTGACTCTGGGTCAAAATCATCATCAGCCGTGTAATGTAATCCACCAAAACCGTGTTCAGAATAAGCACTGTCGAATTCTTCTTCGGGATATTCTTTACCGGTCAACAATGCCCATAAACTGCGCCCCTGTACACCACGCGGGATGTCCACTCCTATCGCTTCGCAAATTGTCGGCATGACGTCAGCAGTCGTAATATGTGCTGGATGGGGTTTGTCAGAGACAAGAATATCCGGACCCACAAACAGGAACGGGATGCGAATGAGCACCTCTGGTAATTCTGCACCTTTACGCATCAGTCCGTATTCGCCGACATAATCGCCATGATCGGACAGGAAGATCACAATCGTGTTATCCCGCAGATTTTTTACGTCCAGATATTCGAAGAAGCGTTTGATCTGATCGTCGATCAATCGAAGCATGCCCATGTAATTGGAACGCGCTCGTGGGAGCTGCTCCGCATAATCGGGGAATCCCATCTCGCCGATATGGCGCAACCACTGATACTTGAAACCTTTCACCTCAAGTGCAGATTGATCAGAAAGTGTGGCGGGCAATGTTTCTGGCGGAAACATGGAGAAATAGGGTTCGGGCGCCTGATACGGATTGTGCGGTTCGGGGAATGATAACCATAGAAAGAAGGGGTCAGGATCAGGTTCACCATCGCCCCGAATCCCATCAATCCAGTTCGTGGCCGCAGTAACAGCACGGAACGGACATTGGACTTCTACGCTATAGGGCGCTGGATCAGAATCGGCACGCATTCGAAGATTTGCCAGGTATTCGTCAAATGCGATTTCATCATCAGTTCGGTTCTCGCCTAATCCACCATGGTGACCAAGCGGGAAATAATAATCCATCTGATCTGCATCAAGATAGGAATGATTTTTTCCACAGAGCGCGGTTCTGTAACCCTGTTGGCGCATAACTTCGTAAAGGTCGGTCTCAAAAAACGCGTCTTTTCCATTATGGTTGGTACGCGCATGAGTCGCGCTGGGGTAGCGTCCTGTCAACATACTCACCCGTGCCGGAAGACAAGCAGGCATCGTTGTGTAGGCTCTATCAAACCAGGCGCCTTGGGTAGCGAGACTGTCCAGAAACGGCGTGGTATCGAGTTGAAATCCTTCACGCTTAGACACATCAGCCCGTTGCTGATCTGTCATAATTACGACGATATTTGGTTTGGTAGTCATGTTACGTGC
>JAPOOX010000007.1 GCA_026713185.1 Gammaproteobacteria bacterium | reverse complement strand
CTGTCCATTCACCAATTCCCCTCTCACCATGCAGTAACCGGCGTCCCGATTGATAAGAGATTCAACACCGGCACTGCGGAAAGACCTGGCTGAGCCGAGAAAATAAATACTCTCAAGAAGACTGGTTTTACCACTGCCATTATTTCCCGAAATCAGGTTGATCCCGGGCGCAAGACACATGGATGCTGACTCGATGTTGCGAATGTATTGTACTGCAAGCCTTCTCAGGCTCATAGTTTCATAGGCATAACCACGTAAACAGCATTGTCGTTTTCCAGTTCTTCCAGCAAGGCACTGCTGTTGGCATCCTTTACCGTAATACGTACCTTCTCCCCATCCATTACACTCAGGACATCCTGCAGATAGCGAACATCAAAGCCTATATCCACTTTATCTCCCTGATATTCCACCAGCACGGTTTCCTCTGCTTCCTCCTGCTCGGAATTATTGGCTGACAACTGAATTGTCCCTTCACTGAGAGACACACGGATAGCCCTGAACTGTTCGTTGGACAGGATTGCAGTACGACCTAACGCCTGCTTCAGAGTCTCCTTCTCCGCCAATATTGTCTTGTCTCCATCCCTTGGGATGACTCTCTCATAATCCGGGTATTGCCCGTCGACCAGTTTAGAAGTCAGATTGAACTGCCCGCTGGTCGCACTGAGATGATTACTGCCAATGGAAACTGATACTTCTTCATCTTTCCCTTGTAACAGGCTCTGTAATTCCATTACGCCCTTTCTGGGAAGAATTACCTGGCGCTTGTCATTCTCGATATCAGACGCAGCAATACTGTTCAATGCCAGACGGTGCCGGTCCGTGGCAATAGCTTTAATCTGTCCTCCTCCAATCTCCAGCAACATGCCGTTGAAGAATACCCTGACATCCTGTTGGGCCATGGCAAATCCGGTACAGTCCAGCAGGTGTTTCAGTTTTTTACCATTGATAGAGACAGTCAAATCATCGTCTGTCCTGGTGATTGCAGGGAAATCTCTGGCATCAAGTGTCGCTAACGTTGAATTGAATTTGCCTGACTTGATTTTCAGACGCTGCAATTCCACTTCACAAAGAACCTGGGCATTTTCCGACAGCTGGCGGCAAATATCCATCAATTTACGTGCCTGCACAGTAATCGCTCCAGGAACCGTATCCGATACGGCAACCTTGCCTACCATCTCAACCTCAAGGTCTGTACCGGTAAGTGACAATTCATCGTTTTCCACCCGCAGTAAAATGTTGGAGAGGATCGGTAATGTAGGCCTCCTGTCAACGACACCAACAACCTGCTGCAGGGGTCCCAGCAGTGACTCTCTATTCACTGAAAATTTCATACATCTACTACCAGTTAGTTTTTACAGAAGACAACTGGATTACCTATGCCGTTTTCCAATTGTCCAAATCATTAATCTTTTAAATTCCCTGAATTATCACTCCAGTAATTCCGCATCGGAAGTATGCGGGACGGGATAAGTCAGTAAACGCTTACATAATGTATGTGAACATTTACTTACGCCAAAGGTCAATATTTCATTGAGCTGACAACAAATATGGAATCACTGTCTTCAGGATCTGTCAGCACACATGGACTTTTTTCATCTGAGAATTCCATTTTGACCTGCTCACCTTCGATTTTTGCAAGGACGTTGAGCAGATAGTCAACATTGAAGTTAATTACCAGATCTTCACCTTCAAAATCAATAGAAACCTCTTCTTCCGCCTCTTCCTGTAATGGGTTATTGGTATGTACAAAAAGTTTCAATTCATCCAGAGACAGACGAACATCCCGGAACGTCTCGTTTGACAGAATTGCGGTGCGTTGCAGTGCATCACGAACCTCTATACGGTTTACCAGACATGTCTTGTCATTTTCCCTGGGTATGGCAACTGTGTAGTCTGGATATGTACCATCGATTAACTTGGTAATCAATTCTGTCTGACCAATTACCACTCGTAAATGATTATCTGTAAACCATAAAACAGCGTCATTTTTTCCGGAACCACCCAACAATCTCGAATCATTCAATAATCGGACAAGTTCGTTTACACCTTTTCTGGGGATGATGATCTGTGTAGCTTCATGGCTTGTTTCAAGATCTCCCTGAGTTGTTGCCAGTCTTTGTCCATTGGTGGCCACCATTCTGATACGTGAACCATCCAGGTCAAGCAGTACTCCATTGAAGAAAATCCGGACATCCTGCTGTGCCATGGCAAAACTGGTCTTGTCCAGTAATTTTAATAACTGCATGCTGTCAATTTTCAGTTGAACACCGACTTCAGACGTCTCAACATTTGGAAAATCAATTGCCGGAAGAGTCACGAGATGAGAACGGAAGCGGCCACTGCCTACTGACAATTTTTTTGACTCCTGGGATATTGTCAACGTGGCGCTGTCAGACATGCTGCGGCAGATATCCACCAATTTCCTGGCAGGAACTGTTGTTTCACCCGGGTCAATGATATTCACATCTGATATACGAACCGTCAGTTCAACCTCCTGGTCCGTAGCTGTTAACGACAGTTCACCATCGTTCGCCACCATCAGTAAATTAGATAATACCGGCTGGACCTGACGGCGTTCAACGACACTTGACACAAGTTGGAGAGGATGCAGTAACACTTCTCGATTTATGGAAAACTTCATTCTCTATCCTGAATATAACAGCGTCATATCATGGCGAACTCAGGTGATCAGTTCAAGAGGTCAATATGCGTAACAGATTATTATAGTCTTCTTCTATGGTTTGATTGGTTGCACGCAATTCAACTATCCGCCGATTAGCGTGCAGTACCGTTGTATGGTCTTTACCGTTAAAGGCATCACCAACCTCCGGCAAACTTCTGTTTGTGAGTTCCTTTGCCAAAGTCATGGCAATTTGTCGGGGTCTGGCAACGGAAACCGACCTTTTCTTGGAAAGCAGGTCCTTGATGCTGATTCTGTAGTACTCAGCAACAGTTTTCTGGATATTTTCAATACTGACCTTGCGATCATGGACCGCTACAACGTCCCTGAGCGATTCTCTGACCTGTTCCAATGTGATTTTCTGCTCTGTGTACCAGGCATCCATGGTCACCCGTTTTAACGCACCTTCCAGTTCACGCACATTTGAGCGTATACACTGCGCAATAAATAGCGCTGCTTCATGGGGAAGATCAACTTTTTCGAAATCTGCCTTCTTCATCAGGATGGCAACCCGCGTTTCCAGATCCGGCGGCTCCAACTGCGCTGACAATCCCCAGACAAACCGGCTCTCCAGCCGCTCCTCCAGGCCCTCAATTTCCCTGGGATAACGATCACATGTCAGCACAATCTGCCTGCCATCTTCCTGTAACCTGTTGAAGACATGAAAAAATTCTTCCTGTGTCTTGACTCCCTTGGTCAAAAACTGAATATCGTCCATGAGCAGTACATCCACTGACCGATAGTACTGTGTGAAATCTGACATCGTTCCGTGTTCTATGGCCCGGACCATATCTTCCATAAATCTCTGGGAATACATATATGAGACTTTCAGGTGTGGATGGCGAGCCAGTATGGAGTTACCTACTGCATGCATCAGGTGCGTCTTGCCCAGACCTACCCCACCATACAGCAATAATGGATTATAAGGCGTTCTGCCTACATTTTCTGAAACCTGAAGAGCAGCAGCCCGGGCAATTTGATTGGACCGTCCCTCGACAAAAGTGTTGAAGGTTTGATCCTTATTCAAATCGAGTAAAGGATAGAATCCCTGATCCTCAAACGTATCATCGTAGTCAACGGGTTTTCGTGAACTACCGACATCAATACTCACTGCATAATCACCATCAAGATTGACGAGCTCGGTAATCCGCTGTATAAATTGATCACTGACCAATTCCATGATGTATTTATTAGGCGCAAATAACTGAACCTTTGAATCACCGGATCTTACCTGTAATGGTCTTATACAGGTTTCCAATTGTTTGGTCGAAAGCTCATTTTCCAGACTCGCCAGACATCTTTGCCACACACTTTTCACCACGGAACCCCCTGGCTGGTATATTTTTTTAGCTTTCGGGCGGGAAACTCTTTATAAAAGTATTTATACAGAGACTCATAAAAATTAATAAAACAGAAATGAATATGCGTTAAGGATATTAACGCCAAACGAATCTGGATGTGAAGCACTTTTCATAAAAAAATCAAAGAAAATGTTATGAATATCAATAATTTGCCAAACCCAATTGTCAATAACCGGTGGACAACCATTGAATAATCTGTGGATAAATCAAGAACAAAGCCGATAAACCTGAAGTGTATACTCCACTGACTGATTTGTCCCCGGCTATCCACAGGGTGTTCAAAGGACATTAACCTGATCAACACTGTCTTGTTTCGACACCAGGATGTTGATGTGGTTGACAATATTCCTGTTATCAACAGAAGTAATCATCGTAATAAAAATAATAATAAATTTTTATAAATAATTTATTAATAGAAATACAAAGGTAATGGAATCAAGACGGTTGTTCTTTCTGTATACAGAAAATAAAACCATGGGTTGAATTGGCAGCATGTCTTCTTTAAAATCCCGCGCTCTCAACACAGAGCCCTGAAGATGAAACGTACATATCAACCAAGTGTTCTTAAACGAAAAAGAACCCATGGGTTCCGGGCCAGAATGGCAACAAAAGCGGGTCGGTCCATATTAAACCGGCGGCGAGCAAAAGGCCGCAAAGTACTTTCTGCTTGAACTTACAACCTGGCACAGGGTATCCACCGGATGTGCGTCTGCACAACAGCAAAGAATTCAACATAGTCTTTGAGCAGGCAACGCATCGGGAAAGCGGGCCGGAATTTCTGATGCTGGGTCGAATAAACAATCTAAATTACAACAGATTGGGTATGATCGTAACAAAGAGAATATTACCTGCTGCAGTAAGGCGGAATGCCATCAAACGTCTGATAAGAGAATCTTTTCGACACATGGCGATAAATTCCAATCCACTTGATATCGTTGTATTGGCAAGATCGGGAGTATCACGAATGAACCGGCAGGAACTGCGATACACACTGGATAAAATGTTCCTGAAATTAGCGACCAGTAAAATCATTTCAAATCCTGCAAGAACCAGAGGCAAAACGCAGGTTCAGTCACCTGGGCAATGTTTATGAAAAAAACCGCCCTTTGCTTTATATGGATGTATCAGGCGATGTTAAGTGGGTTTCTTGGACCGCGATGCAGGTTCTATCCAAGTTGCTCGAATTATGCCATGGAGGCGATCAAAACCCACGGCGTGAACCGTGGCGGGGTGCTTTCCATTATACGAATCTGCAAATGCCATCCCCTGCATCCTGGCGGTGTTGACGAAGTACCACAGGCACAGTCACCACCAGAAGAACAACAGGCTATCTGATGGATTACCAAAGGATTTTCATTCTCCTGGGACTGGCGGTGACTGCCTATCTGTTGATTCTTGCCTGGAATGAAGACTACAACCGGTCACCAGTAGAGACGGATGTGGTGATCAGGTCAGAAACGAATACGGATGTGCCGACAACGGAGCTGCCATTGCCTGCAGCAGGAATGGATGCGGCTCCTTCAACGGCTGCGGACCAGGAAACAAATATTGTTCCGGAACTGGATGTGGTCCCGGATCTTGATCCGGTAAATCCGACCCAACCCGTACAGCAGGTTGCCCCGGATACCGGACGATTAGTACAGGTTGAAACGGATGTTTTTTCCTTGACTATCGACACACTGGGGGGGGATATTACTTACGTCTCTCTGCCTGAATTCCCCAACAGCCTGGAGACACCCGACAATCCTTTCGTCCTTGTAGACCCACGTAATTCATACAGTGCACAAAGTGGATTGATTGGTCCTGATGGTACGGATAACACATCAGGACGACCTCTTTATACAACCGGGTCCCACTATTACAGCCTGGATGACAAGGATCAGCTGACAGTGGTGTTAACCCTGCCGGATGCTGGAGACGGATTGGTTCTGCACAAGGAATTTCATTTTACCAGGTCTGATTATCTGATACGTATAAATTACACGGTAGAGAATCAAACCGACAAAGATTGGTCCGCGGCAATATTTGCCCAGATTAAAAGGGATGGACAGGACCCATTTAACATGGATTCCAATCTGATGGGTATGAAGCCCTATGTTGGCGGAGCAACCTGGACACCGGACACTCCCTATCAGAAGCTGGAATTCGATGATCTTGAGGAAGAGTTATACAAAGGTAGAGTGACCAATGGCTATATGGCCATGGTGCAGCATTATTTTGTCAGCGCTTTTATACCGGAAGGCGATGGAGAGAATACCTATCAGGCACGAAAGCTGCCTGGTCAGGATATCTACCTGCTCGGATTTACAACACCATTGTGGACGGTACCCAGGGGGGGAATAGATTCCAGAGCTGTACAATTTTATACCGGACCGAAAGATCAGTATCGTCTGCAGGAGATAACCAGGGGACTGGATCTGACCATAGACTACGGATTTCTCTGGTGGCTGGCTCAGCCGCTGTTTTATCTGCTGACTTTCATTCAGGGATACGTCGTCAACTGGGGTATCGCCATCATTCTGCTGACATGCATTGTCCGGTTGCTGTTGTATCCATTGTCTGCTGCTGGTTTGAGATCAAACGCAAAGATGCGCAAAGTGCAACCGCAGATGGTACGACTGAAGGAAAAATACGGTGACGACCGGCAGAAATTTTCACAGGAAATGATGAACCTGTATAAAAAAGAGGGTGCCAACCCGCTGGGTGGATGCTTCCCAATACTGCTGCAAATGCCTGTTTTCATTGCTCTTTATTGGGTATTACTGGAGAGTGTAGAGATCCGTCAGGCGCCATTTGCCTTGTGGATCAAGGATCTGTCAGCAATGGATCCATACTTTGTGCTGCCTATTCTGATGGGTATTTCCATGTACTTTGTCACCTTGATGCAGCCGGAACCACCAGACCCCATGCAGGCCAAAATTTTCAAAATGATGCCTATTGTGTTCACTTTTTTCTTCCTCTGGTTCCCTGCCGGGTTGGTGCTCTACTGGCTGGCGAGCAATATCCTGTCGATCTTGCAACAATGGTATGTGACCCGGAAGATTGAAGCTGGAGGATGATATGTCTGCCCGGGATACGATTGCTGCCCAGGCAACACCATCAGGCAAAGGTGGCATTGGTGTTATCCGGGTGTCAGGAACGCATGTCAAAACGATAAGCGAAGGCATAATCGGTTCTCTGCCAATACCACGCATCGCAAAATTCACGAAATTTACAGGTGCGGACCAGGTTGCTATCGACCATGGCCTTGCCCTGTACTTTCCGGCGCCGAATTCATTTACCGGTGAGGATATTCTCGAACTTCAGGGTCATGGGGGCCCGGTGGTGATGAATCTGCTCCTGACCAGAGTAATAGAACTCGGTGCACGTCTGGCCCGTCCCGGAGAATTCTCGGAAAGGGCATTTCTGAACAACAAGATTGACCTGTCACAGGCAGAAGCCGTCGCGGACTTGATTGAAAGTGCCAGCACGCAGGCAGCCAGAAGCGCCATACGTTCTCTAAGTGGTGAGTTTGCAAAGAGAGTCAATGACATTACCGATTCTTTGATTGCATCCAGAGTCTACATAGAAGCAGCCATGGACTTTCCTGAAGAGGAAATAGATTTTCTAAAGGATTCCCGCATCATAGAGGATCTGGAATGTCTGCAGGGCAAATTGTCGGATCTGCTGCGTCAGGCAGGCCAGGGTGCGCTTTTGAGAGAGGGTGTCAACCTGGTTTTTGCAGGCAGACCGAACGCAGGCAAGTCCAGTCTGATGAACAGGCTGACAGGTAAGGAGACTTCAATAGTTACCGATATAGCGGGTACTACCCGTGATGTGATAGATGAACACGTACACATGGATGGCATTCCGGTGCGGTTGGTCGATACCGCGGGGCTTCGAGACAGCGAAGATATCCTGGAAAAGGAAGGTGTACGACGTGCGGTGAATGAAATAACAGACGCTGACTATATTCTGGTTGTCGTTGATTTATTTGCCCATCGGAATGATCTTGCATCACATGTGAGTGAGCTGATGACGTCGTTGCCAGATGAAATCAAGAAACTCGTTGTCCTCAGCAAGTCTGATCTCTGTGATCCGTTGGAAGATAATCTGGCAATAGAGCATGTCACGGTATCTGCCAAAACCGGTGAAGGTATTAACCTTCTGAAACAACGCCTGAAATCAGGAATTGGTTATGATCCCGGTAGTGAAGGGACCTTTATGGCCCGAACAAGACATTTACATGCGCTGCAACAGACCATTTTGAGTCTGGACAGTGGCCTCTCGGGATTCAGGGACAACGGGGCTGGCGAATTGCTGGCTGAGGAATTGCGTTACTGCCAGCGTTCACTTGGCGAAATAACCGGTGAATTTACCAGCGACGACCTGCTGGGAAAAATATTCTCCAGTTTCTGTGTCGGAAAGTAAGACAACAGTGGTGGTATTTGGAATTTATCCTGTGTATCCGTATACTTGCCTCTCCTGTTCTGACCTCCCGGATACCGGCAAATGGACAATAACACTCAGTTTGAGGTCATCGTCGTTGGCGGCGGTCACGCGGGTACCGAGGCTGCCCTGGCCGCAGCAAGAATGGGTTGCCGGACCCTGCTTCTGACCCAGAATATCGAAACTCTGGGGCAGATGTCGTGTAATCCTGCCATTGGCGGCATTGGCAAGAGCCATCTGGTCAAGGAAATAGATGCTTTGGGAGGCGCCATGGCAATGGCGGCAGACCGGGCAGGTATCCACTTCCGTACATTGAATTCAAGAAAAGGTCCGGCCGTCCGTGCAACAAGAGCACAGGCGGACAGGATGCTGTACAAAGCTGCAATCAGGTCAATGCTTGAACAGCAGGACAATCTGAATATATTCCAACAATCTGTTGAAGACCTGATCGTGACCGGCGAATCAGTTCAGGGAGTGGTTACCGGGCTGGGTCTTTCATTCCATGCCCCTGTCGTTGTTTTAACCGTGGGGACTTTCCTGGGTGGCGTCATCCATATCGGGATGGAAAAACATCAGGGAGGCAGAGCCGGAGATGCACCGTCCAATCCTCTGGCAGAAAGATTACGGGAAATGCCGTTTACAACGGGACGGTTGAAAACCGGTACGCCTCCCAGAATAGATGGTAATACAGTTGATTATACTGATCTGGAAGTACAGCCGGGAGACACACCAAGGCCAGTGATGTCATATCTGTCTGATGGTTCTGAACATCCTGAGCAGGTCGCCTGCCACATCACTCATACCAATCAGAAAACGCACGCGGCAATTCTGGACAGCCTGGACCGGTCCCCCATGTATACGGGAGAAATCAATGGTACAGGACCGCGGTATTGTCCCTCCATTGAAGATAAGGTCGTTCGATTCGCCGACCGTCAGTCACACCAGATTTTTATAGAACCGGAGGGTCTTGGCGCCAATGAGATATATCCCAATGGCATTTCGACCAGCCTTCCTTTTGATGTACAACTGGATATGGTGCATAGCATCAGGGGATTTGAAAAGGCGCATATTACGCGGCCCGGGTATGCGATCGAGTATGACTTCTTTGAACCCCGTGATCTCAGGTCGTCCCTGGAGACAAAACATATTCGTGGTTTGTATTTTGCGGGACAGATTAACGGTACTACCGGGTATGAAGAAGCCGGAGCACAGGGGCTGATCGCCGGGATCAATGCCGCCCGGCAGATTCAGGAGAAAGCACCCTGGTGCCCGGAGAGAAGTGAAGCTTATATGGGTGTGCTGATCGATGATCTGATTACACTGGGGACCAGGGAACCCTATCGAATGTTCACCAGTCGTGCGGAGTATCGGCTTATCCTGCGTCAGGACAATGCAGACAGACGTTTGACAGAGAAGGGGCGTCTCTTCGGGTTGGTGGACGATACCCGATGGCGGAGCTTCTGTGAAAAACAGTCCGGAATAGAGAAACTGTCCGGTGAATTGTCTGAACATTGGGTCAAACCAGGCGATGAGCTGATTGAGGATTACCTTGGTCAGGCACTGACACGGGAATACCGGTTACTGGATCTGTTGAAGCGCCCCTCTGTCCGGATTCAGTCCTTGCTGGAGGTGCTGGGTATGAATACATCTGACGTAAGCGGACCGGGGCAGGTACAGAATAAAGCTCAGGAAACTATACAGGAACAGGTGGAAATCGATTGTAAATACGCGGGATATATCTCCCGGCAACAACAGGAAATAGATCGTATCCGAATTCAGCATGATCTGGGGATTCCGGTGGATCTTGATTTTAAAGGTATCGCCGGGTTGTCGATCGAGGTACGCCAGAAACTCGGTGAAGTACGCCCCGAAACCATCGGGCAGGCATCCAGAATTTCCGGTGTTACACCGGCTGCGATCTCTCTGTTGCTGGTTCACCTGAAGAAAATGAAGGCTGGTTATGAATTGAAGTCTGCCTGATGGACCTCAAGGGGCTTATCCGACAGGGGCTGAGTCTGTTTTCCTTTGATTCGTCCGCCGTGCAGGTTGAAACATACGAGGCCTATCTCCTCTGTCTTTCCCGGTGGAACCGTACATTTAACCTGACAGCTATCCATGACCTGGAAAAGATGGTAAGTCACCACCTCATGGATTCTCTTTCCATCGCACCCATGATTGATGGCGACGCGGTTATTGATGTTGCCAGTGGCGCTGGTTTGCCCGGGATTCCCCTGGCCGTGCACTTCCCCGAAAAACGGTTTACCCTGCTGGACAGCAACGGAAAGAAAACGCGATTTATGACCCAGGCATGTATCGAATTGGCCCTCGAAAATGTAACGGTTGTGCAAAGCAGGGTGGAGGACTATAAGGATTGTCAGTTCGAACAGGCTGTATGTCGTGCTTTTGCTCCTCTGAAAGATATTGCTGATTCCTGCGCACATATCATCCAGCAGGATGGAAATATACTGGCCATGAAGGGAAGGGACGAACGATTGCCGCCCTCATCTCCGTTATGTGTAAAAAATCGCGTAAAACTTGATGTTCCGTTGTTGTCTGCCCAACGGTGGGTGATCAGATTAATCAGACAACAGGATCGTGCACCATGATCCGTATTATTACTGTTGCAAACCAGAAAGGCGGCGTTGGTAAAACGACCACATGTATTAACTTTGCAGCATCCCTTGCCGCTATGAAGCGCAGGGTTCTGCTGGTTGATATTGATCCCCAGGGGAATGCAACCACCGGCAGCGGCATTGACAAGGAAGCGCTGACCCATTCGATTTACGATGTGCTGATTGACGATATGCCTGTTGAATCTGCAATGATCTATGCACAGGATGCCGGATATCAACTGTTGCCGGCGAATATCGAACTGACGGGCGCTGAAATTGAACTTCTTGAACTCGACCAATGGGAGTTCCGGTTACACAACGCCCTGAAGGGTCTGAAGGACCGATTTGACTATATCGTGATCGATTCACCCCCATCCTTAAGTTTACTGACCATCAACAGTCTGGCAGCGGCTGACAGTGTCATCATCCCTGTGCAGTGCGAATACTACGCTCTTGAAGGCTTGACGGCGTTGCTCAACACCATTGACAGGATAACCCGCAAGCTCAATCCAGGATTGCAGGTGGAGGGTATCCTGCGGACACTGTTTGATGGCCGGAACAACCTGACACGCGATGTTTCAAGGCAGCTCATTGATCATTTTGATGATCTTGTGTACCGGACAATCATTCCCCGCAATGTCCGACTGGCGGAAGCGCCGAGTTACGGAACGCCTGTTCTGTATTATGATAAACAGTCCCCTGGTACCCGGGCATATCTGGCGCTGGCAGGGGAAGCGGTACGTCGAATGGAGGACTGAGCGATGGCGACCAGAAAAAGAGGACTGGGCAAAGGACTGGAGGCGCTGCTGAAAGTAGAAGAAGCAGCCGTGGCGGATAAATCTTCATTGGATGAAATACCCCTGGAGTGGATAAGACCGGGTGAACACCAGCCTCGTAAAAATTTTGATGACTCCGCGCTTGAGGAACTGACGAAGTCCATCAAGGCCCAGGGCGTCATGCAGCCCATCGTACTTCGAGCCATTGGTCAAGATCAGTATGAAATCATTGCCGGTGAGCGGCGCTGGCGAGCGGCACAGCAGGCCGGGCTCGAAAAAATACCGGCTGTCGTCAGGACTGCCGACAATATATCTGCCATTGCACTGTCCCTCATCGAAAACGTACAAAGGGAAGATCTGAATCCCATGGAAGAAGCACAGGCACTGCAGCGCCTTTTTATGGAATTCAATTTAACCCACCTGGAGATCGCTGATGCCCTGGGAAAAAGCCGAACCGCGGTGACCAACAGCATCAGGCTCAACAATCTGTGCAGGGAGGTTTCTGATCTGCTTGCCAATGGCAGTATTGAGATGGGCCATGGCAGAGCGCTGCTGGCGCTGACGGAGCAACAACAGGCAGATCTGGCTCGAGAAATCGTCACCAGACAATTGAGTGTAAGACAGACAGAAGAGAAAGTCCGCAAACTTGGCGAGGCGAAATCTCCGGTTCCCCCAAAGCGGGAAGTTGACGCGGATACCAGGATTCTGCAGGAGAGGCTGTCAAACAAACTGGGTCAACCCGTGCGGATTCAACATACTTCCAGGGGTAAAGGCAAACTGATTATCAGCTACGGCAGCCTGGATGAACTCGATGGAATTTTGCAGCAGTTCAGTGACTTTGAATAACCATGCCGATTTTAATCAAATTCACACCTGCCTGACGCCCATCAAACACGACGAAGAAAATCCAGGTTGATTTCTATACAGATTTTATAACCAGGCAGCCTTTGATGTTGAGCCTGCTACTCAAAAGCCTGTATTACTTGTTGAGGGCTGTTTTCTCAGAATTGAAAGGTGGTGGTTGCGCTTCTATTTGAGCCTTTGCGCCCAACTCAAAGGAGCAATTAATGCATCGTCTACTTTGGCTACTGTTTCTGCTTTGTATTCACCTTTATCGCTCTTTTTACCTGTTTTCGTTTTCTTGCCCTTTGTGGGAACGATGCGTTTTCTAATCCGTGCGTTCGGAGCGAATATGCCATGATACCGAACGAGATGATGGCGCGGACGAGGTATCAGTGCTGCCAGTTTGCCAAAAAAATCAAGAGGTGAAAACAAGATATGTGTGGCGCCATTGCGAAGGTGATTGTTAATGTTGAGTCGATCAAGACAAATCGCCGGTTTCGTAATGTATCGGCATAGGCGCTCGAGACGCTCTCGCTGGTAAGGGTTGCAGGATACTGCGGGATTAAGG
>JAPOOX010000225.1 GCA_026713185.1 Gammaproteobacteria bacterium | reverse complement strand
ATGCGTATCAACGAAATCGTTCAGAACCTGGCTGATGCCGCAAGCCTCGAAGACGCGTTGGAGGCAGATGAGCTGGATGTGATCGACCTGCACAGTCTTATCGAGAACTACATCGCCAACTGCCACTTCTCCCATCCCGACCGGCAGTTTGAATACTGGGGAACCCGGAATCAGGCCCTTTGCAGAGTCTCCGACTTACGGATCGAACAACTCCTGGACAAGCTGATCGATAATGCTGTTGACTTTTCCGAGGCCGGATCCACTATCAACATAGATCTGAACACAGACAAGGACAATCTCAGTTTGTCCATTACCAACCAGGGGCCATCTGTCCCGGAAGACAAGCTGGTCAGCATTTTCGATTCGATGGTATCAATACGATCAAAGGAAGCCCGACTGCATATAGGCATGGGACTCTACGTGGTTCGCGTGATAGCAGAACATCACGGTGGCAGTGTCAGTGCTACCAACTTACCTGACGGCAACGGTGTCACGGTCAGCGTGAATCTGCCACTGTACAATCCAGTCAAACATGTTATTGCAGCTTCTGGCTAATACTGATCGCCTGGCATGGCTCCTGCGTAGAATCAAAACCACACAACTGGTACAAAAATGCAACTGACTTCAGGGAGACTCAACTTTAGGATCGTCCTGGTCAGCAACAAACCTATAGCTTTACTCGCCGATTGTGGTTATTCTGAATTTGTGAAAAACCATCATAATTGAGACGTGATATCGACCACGGAGACCAGTGGACTTTCATTATGACACCCTCGACCGTTTGCGCCAGAGTCATCCAGCTTGGCGGTTGCTGCGCTCGGACCACGCTGTGCTCGTGGCGAGTTTTCTGCGCCGCGTATTCGTCGAACCAAATCTGCGGGTGGTGTCGGAGAGCGACTTGACTGAAGCTCTGGAGGATGAACTCTTTACTTTGCGCAAACGCCATGGTGATGACTTCTTCCCGCGCTCTGCAACTGACTACTTGAGTAGCTGGGCCGACCCGGACCATGGCTGGCTGCGCAAGTTCTACCGGGAGGATTCGGATGAACCCCAATTCGACCTGACTCCTGCCACCGAGAAGGCGATCGCCTGGCTCGTGTCCCTTACCGAACGCAGCTTTGTTGGCACCGAATCGCGCATGCGCATCCTGTTCGACCTGTTAAGGCAGATGCACGAAGGTGTGGAGAACAATCCAAGAGATCGCATCACCGAACTGTTGCGCCGCCGCGAGGAGATCAATGAGGAAATCGAGCGGGTTCGTGATGGCAACTTGACCATGCTCGACGACACGGCACTGAGAGACCGCTTCCAGCAATTCATGCAACTCGCGAGAGATCTTCTGGGAGACTTTCGTGAAGTCGAACACAACTTCCGAGGCCTTGACCGCCACGTCCGCGAACGCATCGCTCTCTGGGATGAATCTCGTGGAGCGCTACTGGATGAAGTGATCAACGAACGCGACGCCATTGCCAATTCCGACCAGGGGCGCAGCTTCAACGCCTTCTGGGACTTTCTCATGTCACAGGACCGCCAAGAAGAATTGACGCGCCTCCTTGAACGGGTGCTGGCACTGCCGGCTGTACAAGGTATGAGTCCAGATGCCCGCACCCGACGCGTCCACTACGACTGGCTGGAAGCCGGCGAACATACCCAGGGCACAGTGAGACGGCTGTCACAACAGTTGCGACGATTTCTGGACGATCAAGCCTGGCTCGAAAATCGACGCATAATGGACATCCTGCACAGTATTGAAGCCAATGCACTGGCGTTACGCGATGCACCGCCCAAAGACACCTTGATGACCATCCCCTCCACGTCAGCCGACATCCACCTGACTATGGAACGTCGACTATATACGCCACCAACCAGGCCTCTGATCGCGGATCTGGTCCTTGAAGCCGGTGACGAAGATGTGGACGCTGGTGCGCTGTTCTCGGAAGTCCCCATCGACAAGGCGCGTATTGAAGCGCACATCCGCCGCGCCCTGCAGGAACAGTCGCAAGTAACCCTGGGTGAATTGTGTCAGGCCCAACCTGTCGAACTGGGCCTGGCGGAACTCATTGCCTATCTACAATTCGCCAGTGAACCGGACACATTCCACACAGTAGTGGATGAAGATGCCGAAGAACGAGTGTCGTGGAAAAACGTGACCATCGGTGGCGCAACAACGATAAAGTATGCACGGCTACCCAGGGTGGTATTTGTTCGATGAACGATGACGGGCAATCCATAAACAATGAGGCAGGGAATGATCTGTCTCAGTTAGCCATCCGCCTGCTGCGGGGTATACTGTTCCGCGACAATGATCCCCGGTTGTGGGAAAGCCTCATTGATTTGCAGATTCGCGTGCGCGAATACATGGATACACTTCAACTTGACCTTACTATTGACGAGGCCGAGGGCTACGCCTTCCTGCACTCACGTACTGACGAAGCCGACAAGAGGTGGCCACGGTTGATCGCAAGACATCCGTTGTCGTTCCGTGTCAGCTTGCTGCTAGCGCTGTTGCGGCGGAAACTGGTCGAATTTGATGCCACCGGCGGCGAAACCCGCCTGGTGCTCAGCCGTGAAGAAATCTCGGAAATGGTGCGTTTATTCCTGCCCGACGACAGCAACGAAGTCCGCCTCATGGAACGCCTGGACACGGACCTGAATCGCATCGTCGATCTCGGTTTCCTGCGCCGGATGAATGTCTCCGGTAGCGCTGTTATGGGAACGCGCAGCTTTGAGGTACAGCGCTTCCTCCGTGCGTTTGTGGACGCGCAATGGCTGGCTGAATTCGACGCCCGTCTGGCCGGGTATCGAGCCAAATTGGAGGAGTCCAGCCGTGAATGACCTGCGAAACAGTTCTTCGCTGTTCGATTCCATGTTCGACGACACCCTGTCCGGCTACCGTCTCCAGCGTCTTGAGGTATTCAACTGGGGTACCTTCGATCAGCATGTCTGGACACTGAAACCAGGCGGTAGGAACAGCCTGCTTACCGGTGATATTGGTTCCGGCAAATCGACTTTGGTGGACGCTGTAACCACGCTGATCGTACCCGCGCGCCGGATAGCCTACAACAAGGCTGCGGGTGCGCAAAACCGCGAACGTACATTACGCTCCTACGTCCTTGGCCACTACAAGACAGAACGTGCCGAAGCCGGCGCAGGCAGTACCGCGCGACCCGTGGCGCTGCGCGATCACAACAAATATACGGTCATCCTTGGTGTATTCCACAATGACGATTTCCAGCATACGGTCTCGCTTGCCCAGGTGTTCTGGATCTCTGACAGCCAAAGTCAACCGTCGCGATTCTTCATTGCCGTCGAGCGGGACCTGACCATAAGCCGCGACTTTGCGAACTTTGGTACGGACATCAAGGAACTGCGCAAGAAACTTCGTGCCACAGATGTGGAAGTGTTTGCCAGCTTTCCACCCTATGGAGCCTGGTTTCGGCGTCGCTTTGGCATTGACAATGAACAGGCCATCGAACTATTCCACCAGACCGTGTCCATGAAGTCGGTGGGTAACCTCACCGATTTTGTACGCGGGCACATGCTGGAATCCTTTGACGCTGAACCGCGCATCAACGCGCTTATCAGCCACTTTGACGATCTTAACCGCGCCCACGAAGCCGTGCTCACCGCCAAGCGCCAGGTGGAACTGTTGACGCCACTGATCGAAGACTGCGACCGGCATGAGGGATTGACGGAAGAAATCGAACACTTGCGCAATTGCCGAGAGGCGTTGCAAGGCTACTTCACCAACCTGAAACTCAAACTAATCGAAGCTCGCCTTAGTCGTCTTGACAAGGAGTGGCGCCAGCAGAACACCCAGGTGGAACGAGTTTCCAGGTGCTGCGAAGAAACACGCCACCAGGTAGAAATCATTCGCCAGGCCATCGCTGAGAACGGCGGTGACCGTATCGAACGCCTCGGCGAAGATATCCGCCGTCTGGAGCGCGAACGTAACGGACGCAAGGAAAAGGCGGAACGCTACCGGGTTCTGATTGACCGTGTTGAAGAGACACCGGTCCACACCGAGGCCGCGTTCCTTACCCAACGGCAGCGGCTGGCGCAGCTTCGCACGTCGCTCGAAGAGCGCCATGACCAATTGCGGAATCAGTTGACAGAAGACACCCTAGAAGTGCGCCTGATCAAGGACCAGAACGCAAAACTGACAAAAGAGATCGAAAGCCTGAAGACGCGGAGCAACAATATCCCGGCACAACAGATCAGTCTGCGCGCATCGCTATGTGATGCCCTCAACATTGCTGAAGCTGGCTTGCCATTTGCCGGTGAACTCTTGCAAATACGCGACGACGAACGCGACTGGGAGGGTGCAGCGGAACGTGTGCTACACAGTTTTGGACTGGCTTTGCTGACGCCAGCCGAGTTTTACAATTCAGTATCCACCTGGGTTGATAAAACTCATCTCGGGGACCTGCTCGTCTATTTCCGTGTCCGACCGGGCGACCACGCCGAATACCCCAGACTGCACCCGAATTCACTGGTGCGCAAACTGTCAGTGAAACCGGATTCGGCTTTCTACGACTGGCTGGAGCAGGAACTTGCACAGCGCTTCGACATCGCCTGCTGTGCAAACTCTGATGAGCAATTCCGCCGGGAGAAGCGGGCTGTCACCCGCTCCGGGCAATTCAAGGAATTTGGTGAACGTCATGAAAAGGATGATCGCAAACGCATTGACGACCGATCCCACTATGTGCTCGGTTGGACCAACGACGCCAAGATAGCCACCCTGGAAGCAGATGCCAACCAACTTAGGCCACGCATTGACCAGCTTGATGCGCGCATTGACCAGGTGAATAAGGAGAACAGGTTCATTACCAATCAATTACATGATCTGGCAACCCTCGATTCCGAATATACAACTTTCGAAGAACAGGACTGGGGTGCCCTGACTACGCAGATTGCCCGGATACAAGAGGAGAGGAACAGATTGGCCGCAGCATCGGACATCCTCAAACAACTTGGAAAACAGATGACAGAAGCCCGCGCATCACTCGTGGAGACGGAAACCGAACTCGTCAATGCCAGGGACGAACGTTCAAAAACCGAGCAAAGACAAATCAGTACTCAATCATTACATACGTCCACTCAAGAGGTGCTGCGCGGAATCGAAGCGCCATCTGACGCCGTCAGCGAATCTCTCGACACCATATGCTCCGAGTCTCTAGCCAATCATCGACTGACTGTGGAGTCCTGTGACAACCGTCAACAGGATGTGCGGAACCGGCTGCAGGCGCAAATTGATGCGGGGGATAATCGGCTTCGCCGTTTGGGCGAAAAGATCGTCAAAACTATGTCCGGGTTTAGAGAGGAATTCAAACTGGCTACCATGGAAACGGACGCCAGCATCGCCGCTGGACATGAATACCGCACCATGCTGGGCCGGCTCAAGGCCGATGACCTGCCACGTTTCGAGGCGCGTTTTAAGGAACTGCTTAACGAGAACACTATCCGTGAAGTGGCGAATTTCCAGTCCCAACTGGCCAAACACCGCGAAGATATCCGTGATCGCATCGCTCGTATCAACGATTCACTGTCGGAAATCGACTACAACCAAGGACGTTACATCGTTCTGGAAGCGGAAATAACCCCGGATGCCGACATCCGTGACTTCCGTTCGGAACTTCGCGCCTGCACGGAGGGAGCGCTGACAGGTTCCGAAGATGCCCAGTATTCCGAGGCCAAGTTTGTGCAGGTCAAGCACATCATCGACAGGCTGCGAGGCCGCGAGGGAACTGCGGAGCAAGATCGCCGCTGGGCCGCGAGGGTGACCGATGTACGCAACTGGTTCACCTTCTCTGCCAGCGAGCGCTGGCGGGAGGACGATGCAGAGTTTGAGCATTATTCGGATTCCAGCGGTAAGTCCGGTGGCCAGAAAGAAAAACTTGCGTACACCGTGCTTGCGGCCAGCCTTGCCTATCAGTTTGGGCTGGAACGAAATCAGGTACGCTCCCGGTCATTCCGTTTCGTCGTCATTGACGAAGCCTTTGGACGTGGTTCGGATGAATCCACCGAGTATGCGCTACAACTTTTCGCGAAACTTCATCTGCAACTACTCATTGTCACTCCTTTGCAGAAGATTCACATTATCGAACCATTCGTGGCCAGTGTAGGATTCGTCCACAACGAAGACCGCCGCACTTCAAAGCTGCGCAACCTGACTATTGAGGAATACCGGGAAGAACGCGATGCACACAGGGATATCGGCAACTACGTAAAGGTGCATGAAAGCGACTAGGAACTGGACCACACCAGCAGATTTACGCCAGCAGGTGCACCGTCTGTGGGACAGGGGTACTATTCTTGCCAGCATCGTCAGCGGCGATCCCCTGTTCCCAAAACGCCTGTCTATCAAGGGACCAACATCAGCGCAATTGCACGATGGTTTCAACGACGCCCGTAGTTGGGCCGCCGATTTGCGTGCCATGCGAGGTTTTCGTCTGGAAGAGAAGAAATCCCGCCATCGGCTTTTCGGCGACAACGCCTTACCTTGTGCAGCCTGGCTTGACAGTATCGAAAACGTTGTCTCAATACTCGGCAAGGTACGTGATCGAGCGCGATTTGAGGAACTCGTCGCGACAACACGCGTTCGGCAGCCAGCACTCATAGCATGGATTTGCAAACGGCCACTCATTGCCCTTAACCACGCAGACGACTGGGAACGATGCCTTGATGTGGTGGGTTGGTTACAGGTACACCCTCAGCCTGGCATTTACCTGCGACAGATGGACATCCCTGGCGTCCACACCAAATTCGTTGAAGCCCACCGCACGGTCCTGGCCGAGCTTCTCGATATCGCGCTGCCGGCTTTCGCCATTGATCATGCCGCCACCGGTGTAAACCACTTTGGACAGCGCTACGGCTTCCTGACCAGGCCAAATCGCGTTCGTTTTCGCTTCCTGGACCCAGTACTCAAGCGCGAAACCGGGATAGTGGGTCAGGACATTACGCTTGATGCCAACAGCTTTGCCATCCTGAACCTCCCGGTGTCGCAAGTATTCATCTGCGAAAACGAGATCAACTTTCTCACCCTCCCAAAGACGCCACGAGCCATGGTCATCTTCGGCGCCGGGTACGGGTTCGATGCTCTCAGTCTGGCACGTTGGCTCAATGGCTGCAGACTGCATTATTGGGGAGACATCGACACACACGGCTTTGCCATCCTTGATCAACTGCGCGCCCACTTCCCACATGCGGAGTCGTTCCTGATGGATCGAGCCACCCTGTTCGCCTGCAAACCGTTCTGGGGCTGTGAGAAAACGCCCGAGAACCGCCACCTGCCCCACCTGAATACCGCAGAATCCAAGCTTTATGATGAACTCCGCGATGACCGGCACGGCCAGCAGTTGCGGCTGGAACAGGAACATATAGGCTTCGGGTGGGTAGAGCAGGCACTATGCCGATTGGCTGAATAAAATCATCAGCCAATTGATAGACGAGCGGTTGACTGGCTGGTCGGCACGGTCACTTGTATAACGAGTAGTTATGCGATCACTCTGTGGTAAATGACAATTTCTTTACCAGGAGCCACAGCCTGATACAATTCGGTCAGCTTATCCAAGCCAGGCATTGAAGTCCCTTGCTCGTAACGGGCGTAGGCATTTCGTGACCTGGCGCCCAGACTCTCCAGTAAATCCTCTATCATAGCCAAGGCCTCCTTTCGCGTATGGCCTTGAGTCATGGCGTCAAGAATGGGGACCTCAGCCAACCAGAACTTTCCATCTTTATACACTTTGCCGCAAAAACGCATATCAGGTCTTCCTTTCAACTCGCTTGAGAGGGGAGGGCCAGTATCCGGTTTCAAATTCAACCGAAGTTATGGGCAGAGGTTGTCGTGAAGAAGATGCTCGTGGTTCCGAGTTTGATAGATTTTTCCTTTGACGATTTTCTTAAAGTCTGTGTGTAGTTTCTTATCCCCGGAAACCAATAATTTAGTATTAGCGACAATCGCCAGTGCAATAATATGACTATCATTAGATTCCAATTCAGGTAAATTTTTTTCTTTCTGTTTTACGTCTTTTTCATTGACGTATTTCAACTTGTTTGATCTTCTATACGTAAGAATCCATCTATGCATTTTTCCATGTCTATTTAGTTCACTCTCCAACTGTTCAGTTTTAGAATATACTATCTTCCCATTGCTATTTTCGATCCAGTTTCTCACTGGCTGCATATCTGTATCGTTTTTTGCAAGAAAATTGCTGAATTTATTAGCATCAAGAATCAAACACATAATCCAACCCTTCAGAAACCAAGCAATTCATTCGACTCTTTGAGAAAAAAATCATTATAGGCAGGAGGTTCTCCAATCATATTCGCATTCTTGTCAAAAGTAATATTATGGACTTCAACCTTGTTTCCCTCAGGTTTCAAATATAGCAATGAGACATCTTCAGGTTTTATCCTGCCTTTCATGATCTCTATACGTGCACGGTCAATCATATAGTCACTGTGAGATTCAATGACAAAAGAATGCCTCAAAGAAACACTAAGCTTAATCAGCAACGAGGTTAACTCCGCCTGCCCTTTGGGATGAAGATGCACTTCAGGCTGCTGTATCAGGAAGCAAGCTTTTCTTGCTCTTAGCAAGCGTACCAGGATAGGTAATATCTGGTTCACTCCATAACCGACATCAATCATATTGACCTTAGGACCCCGGACCTTGATTTGAAGCTGAAACGGATCATTTGTGGACTTTCCCAGCTTTCTGACACTGATGTCCTGAAAAAGACCTGATTCTATCCCGAAAAACCTGAGTTCCTGCTGGATATCTTTCCACAGTTTTGAGTCGGAACGAAACATGTTCATTAGCACCATGGGCATTTCGCTTCCTTCAGAATCTTCAATTTCCCGGCCAGGATTGTAGGTGCGTTTTGGCTTGGAACGAATGGGCGCAAAGCTTTCAAATAATGGGCATAATCTGCTAGGTAAAAGTTCAAAAAAGTACCGCCTCAATTCACTTTCCTGGTGACCTTTTAACGAAGGTATTTGGCGCAAAATCACTGTTCTTAAATACTCTCCAAGCTTACTCAGTTCGACATTACTGTCTCCCCTGCCATCTGGCTGAGGCATAGCTATGTTGCTAAATATAACCTCCAGTCCACTCAGAAGTGAATTGCGATTGACCTCGAATGAAAATTCGTTCTCTTTACTGCCAAGGTAAGGGCCATCAAGCACATTCCGGGATTGAATTCCATCACTCTCTTCTTTGGAATTCAGTATAATTTCACCGTCGTTGAAAGCCAGTCTAACCCGTTTAACGATTGGACCTGCGCCACTTTCACGTTCAACCAATTCTACTCGACAGGTCATGGTATCAATTCTACCAAGGCGAAATTCAAAACCCAGTTCAAAGCTTCTGCTTCTCCCTACGCGTCCGCCTACTTTCCTTGCAATATCCGCAAAGGCACCCATCTCGTAAGGTTCCCGGTTAAAGTCAAACTCCTCTTGCCACGGACCAATAAAATAACGGCTCAGTGCCTGCATGGAGCCAAGCACAGTAGACTTTCCCGTGCTGTTCTCACCGATCAAAAAAGTCAAGGGGCGTATGTTGAATTCCTGCTCGTCTTCAAAGCAGCGCACGTTTTTAAGCATGAATTTCTGTATTTTCATACATCTACCTTTGCAAGATATTGCAGTAAAATTACCACCATGTACTGACAAGGAATTGCTTTTGACAACTTATGTCGTCCTTTGGGTTTAATATGATTTCTGGACTGATAAATCGATTGTACCAATCGTGTGTAACAATAAATACAGTTGAAACTCGATTTTCCAGATAGAAACTGGCGTATAATCACCCGTGCGGTCGGGGTGTAGCTCAGTCTGGCAGAGCACTGTCTTCGGGAGGCAGGGGTCGTGAGTTCAAATCTCACCATCCCGACCAATACTGAATAATTTGAGGCGAGAGAGCTTGACGATCAAACTTGGAGTGGTGATGGACCCACTGGCGTCCATCAATCCCAGGAAAGACAGTACTTTGGCCATGCTGGAAGCTGCACATGGCAGAAACTGGCAGATCTACTGTATGGAACAGGGTGATCTCTACATCAGTAATGGTGAGGTCTACGCTCATCGACACAGGATTCAGGTTTCCGTTAACCAAAACGACTGGTTTAAGGAACTGGCGGAGGACAATGCCCCCCTGACAGATTTCGATCTCGTTTTACTGCGCAAGGATCCACCCTTTGATATGGAATACGTCTATCTGACGTACCTGCTTGAGATGGCAGAGTCAAAAGGTGTGGTGATCGCCAATCGTCCGGGCAGTGTCAGGGATTGCAACGAAAAACTGTTTGCGCTGCAGTTCCCCGAATGCTGTCCTCCCCATTTAGTCAGCCGTGACCCAAAACTGTTGCGCGCTTTCCAGGAAGAATACGGCGATGTCATTTTCAAACCTCTGGATGGTATGGGTGGCGCATCGATTTTCCGTGTTCGCCCGGGAGACAGAAACCTGGGTGTTATCATTGAAACCCTGACTGCCAATGGCACTCGCCAAACGATGGTGCAGCAATTCATTCCAGAAATCTCCCGTGGTGATACCAGGATCCTGCTGATCGATGGTCAGCCAGTTCCCTACGGGCTCGCCCGTATCCCGCAAACAGGAGAAAACCGTGGTAACCTTGCAGCGGGTGGCGAAGGCGTCGGACGTGAACTTAACGCAAGAGACCGTTTTATCTGTGACCAGGTTGGTCCCGTTCTGAAGGAAAAAGGTCTCTATTTTGCAGGTATAGATGTCATCGGTGATTATCTGACAGAAATCAACGTCACCTGCCCGACTTGCATACGTGAAATAAACCATGCCTTTGATCTGGATATCGCCGGAAACTATATGGATTTTCTCAAAGACAGTTTCTGTTGATGGACACCTTGAATTCATCCATGTTTCAGGATGTATCAACTACGGATCGCCTGTCGTTCACTCTCTTTTTAGCCATTTCCCTGCATGGGGTTATTATTCTCGGTGTAACCTTCACCAGTGGACTCAGCAAGACTTCCATGCACACCCTTGAGATCACACTGGTTCAGAATCAGGGCAATGACCGTCCTGACAAGGCGGAATACCTCGCACAATTCAATCAGGCAGGCAGTGGCACACTGACGGAATCAAGGATGATCACTACCCTGGATCAATCACAGGACCCTGATTCACGAATTGATGACACTGCACGGGATCACAAGCCAGTAAACAGGCCTGTTGAGCACTCGAAACAACCTGTCATTGCGTCAAGGAAGAACACTGCCTCCGATAACACGAGGACAGTATTAACGCGCCCGGTCATAAAGGATGAAACTTCTGATGAAAGATCAGTGCCGGAATACAATCTTGAAGTTGCCTCTCTGGAAGCAAGACTTGATCGCCAGCAACAGATTCAAGCCAAACTGCCACGTATTAAACGCCTTACCAGTCAATCCACCGTCGCCAGTCAGGATGCGCTTTACCTTGATGCCTGGCGGCGTAAAATCGAAACAGTCGGTAACCTTAATTATCCGGAAGAAGCTCGACGACAACAGATCTACGGTTCATTAAGGTTAATGGTAGCCATTTTGCCGGACGGCAGTTTGATGAGCGTCAGGATACTCAAATCATCAGGGCACCAGATACTGGATAACGCTGCGGTTAATATAGTAACAATCGCTTCACCCTTTATGCCTTTTCCGGAAGAAATAAGTCAAACTACCGATATGATCGAGATCATTCGAACCTGGCAGTTCCGACAAGGCGGCTTACACAACCTCCCAGGAAAACAAATTGACTGAACAACAATATCTGGACGGCAACTTTCTTATCGCTCTCCCCGGACTCGAGGGGGACTTCTTTGCGAACAGCATCACACTACTCATAGAACATAATCAGGACGGCGCCTTTGGTCTGATTATCAACAAGCCTGCTGATATTACCTTGCCTCAGATCATCGATCATACACCGGAGCCACCAGACCTGCCGGTACTCATTGGTGGCCCTGTACATCAGGATCAACTGTATTTTCTGCACAGTACAGACAAAGTCTATCCAAACAGCTACATCATCAATGATGATGTCTCTCTGACGACTTCCACTGATTTATTGAGCGACCCGACTGCACCGGAACATACGCTGGTGCTGGTAGGGTATGCCGGTTGGGCAAGTACTCAATTGGAACAGGAACTGGTCAGGGATGCATGGCTGGTAGCATCCTTCAACAGGGATATTGTGTTTTCAACCCCATTCAAAAACAGACCTCAGGCTGCGGCTCAAAAGATGGGGCTGGATCTCAATCTCATTAACGCGAATTCCGGCCATCACTGATGGCAGAGCTGATTATGAGTTTCGATTTTGGTTTCCGGAGAATCGGTGTTGCCGTCGGCCAACGGTTAACGGGTACGGCAACACCCCTGGGTATTGTTGGAGCAGTGGACGGTGTCCCCGACTGGACACAACTGGAAAAACTGATAAAGGATTGGCAACCCGTCAGATTCATCGTCGGACTACCTCTCAACATGGACAACTCCGAAAGCGACATGAGTCATCGTGCGGCACGCTTTGCAGAGAAACTCTCTGGCCGGTTCGGCATCCCGGCAGAAACCATGGACGAAAGACTGAGTACCTTTGAAGTCAGGCAGACTGGAGCTACTGTAAAGAAAGGTTCAACCGGACAGAAAGGCGCCACCGGCAGGATACGCGCCTCCAGGAAGAAAGTGACACCCAGAAAGAGAGTCGATGACCTGGCTGCCGTCGTTATCCTCGAATCCTGGCTCCGACAGAGCTGACAATGAATCCCATGAACTGGCCAAATTGCCAGGTCAGGAATATTCTGCCGGGTAAATTTCAATACAGGGAACAGGTCTGTTGAAAATAGATGCAGGTGTCAGTACCAGTTTAACGAATACTGCTGCACTCAGTCCGGGATTGTCTGCATCAGCCTGTCCGGGTCAATACCTTCTGACTGACGCATAATACGGTTCAGCCATGTTCTCT
>JAPOOX010000008.1 GCA_026713185.1 Gammaproteobacteria bacterium | reverse complement strand
GACCCGCGGGACTTCTACGACTCCGATTTGGTTGAACCTTATTTTCAGTATGGTGAGCCGCGCATTGCCGGTATTACCGTTGAAATCAGCATTGGCGAGTGAGGGAACTGCTTACCTTGATGAAATCAATCATGCTGTTAATACAGTCCCGGGTCTGCGGGCTGTCCTCCCGGACAAAACCATGAGGAACACCGGTATAGAGTTCATAGGTAGCATCAGCGTCAATGTCAAGCAATGCACCATATAACATCTGGTTGATGAATACGGGTACATTCAGGTCCAGTTCCGGCTGGACTATTAATATCCTGGGCAGAGATTGATATTCCCCGGCGTACAACAGACGTGGGATACTCGCCTGATGCATGGCTTCCAGTGTCTGGAAATAGGCCAGATGCCCCTGAGCCAGTCGATCCGGAGTAAACATCGGACCCCAGGTTTCCTCACCATCCCGTATCCGGGCAAGTACATACAGATAACGGGCAATTGGATCGGATACCGGCCATAACGCAATGACGAAGTCCACGGCAGCACTGACACCAGTCGGGATGCCGAGTGTCCCGTCCATCGTGATGGAAGTTGTCGAATGCGCATCAATATCCGGTAGCATCGACGTATACAGAGACAGATGCCCGCCACTGGAACTACCCACCAGGCCAAGTGATGAATACGCAATACCGAGTTCGGATTTCACAAACCGGATGGCAGCCGCAATGTCAGCACTTGCGGCGGGATGATGAAATTTCGGACCATGGCGAAAATTGATGGACAGAACACAGATACCCGCCTCTGCCAGTTTGCGAGCATAATAGCCACCGGATTTAAGATGGCCGGATGACCAGGCTCCGCCATGGATATCGATAACTATGGGTAACGGTGGACTGTTCAGGGGTCGATACAGTAAGCCCTGCAATTCCACCGACCCGGCTCTGCCGTAAATCAGCTCTGTTTCTGTAAATTCCACCTTTTACCTGCTGACTTGCAGCGGATTCCTGTGCCAGGGACTTTGGAACCTATTTCTTGTAGGTATCCGTACCCTTATAGGGTCCGTCACGCCAGGCAAGTGCATCTTTCAGGCCACCTTCGCGCATATGATCCTGGAAACCATAGGAAAATGCAGTGAACTGACCGGCGGCATCAAGGTCTGTACTGCTGCGAACCGATGAGTAGATACCCATGTTCTCATAGAATCGATTCATATTGACCTTGAGAATGCCAAGATGATCGGCTGAGGCAATTGCCAACCGGTCTGCAAAGGCGATGGTTCGCTCTTCCAGCTCATCACCGGGCCAGGCATAGTTGATCATCCCCATTTCCTCGGCTTCCACACCTGTAATATTCTCGCCGGTATAGTACAACTCCTTGGCCTTACGCATGCCAATAACCAGCGGCCAGATAACACCGGTCCGGCTGGTACCCAAACCCCGGCAACCCGGATGGCCAAATTGTGCATCTTCGGCGCCTACCACCAGATCAGCCATCATGGCCAGTTCGCAACCACCCGCAATCGCATAACCGTGTACCTGTGCAATGGTCACCTTGGACATGTTCCAAAAATACATGTGGATATCTGTAATCTGCTGCATGCCGGTCCGAATACCCATTACCAGTCGACGACCTTTATCATCGACACTTTTGTGAGAACGTACAACCGCATCGGAACCCCCGCGTGCAGGTGTAAGATCATAACCCGCGCTGAATGTACGGCCGCCACCTCTCAGTATGATCACCCGGATGCTGTAGTCTGCCTCCATGTCATGCAACGCATCGTTTAATTCAAACAACAGTTCCTGGGACAGGGCGTTCATCTTTTCCGGACGGTTGAGCGTAATACGACCTACGCGGTCGTCAGTACCCACCCTGTCGATTTCTATATTTTCATAACTCATTGATTATCTCCTGTAGAGGTCTTGCACGGAACCACGGATTGGTTCCTGAAATAAGCTGAGGCTCGCCGGCCGGTATTGTAATCCCCCGGTACCCGCAACCCGTCACTCAAGCTGAATAAGCGGGAAAGCATAAACCAGAGCCCGGACGCTGACAAATATCAATGGCCCCGGCATCCGAAATAAAGGTCATGAGGGTATCAGAGATGTTTTTCTCCTGATCAGGATGGCGTTACCGGTCGATACCGTCCAGTCTCACAAGACCTTCGGTGGCCAGATCGGTCCACAGCGAATCCGGCAGCTCCGCAGACATCAGTTTGATATTTGTCCGAACTTCCTCAATGCGCCACATGCCAGGAATCACTGACGCAACGGCGGAATGTTTCAGAGGATACTGCAATGCTGCAGCGCGCATATCAACATTGTGGGATTCACACACCCGGCGAATCTCCTGGGCTTTTTCCCACCTGGTGTCATCAACGGGTTTGTAGTCGTATGTGGCGCGTCTGCGATCCACGTTGGCCAGTAATCCGGAATTAAACGGACCGCCGATGATAATGGACACATTTTTCTCCATGCAACGCGGCAGAAACAGATCCAATGGTTCCTGCTCCAGCAGAGTGAAACGTCCCGCCAGTAAAAAACAGTCCACATCAAATTCATCCATGATCTGATTACAGACCGGCCATTCGTTCACGCCGAGTCCGATTGCACGCACAACCCCTTCACTTTTCAAGTCGGACAATGCAGGGAGAATGCCCTCTCTGGCGGCTTTGAGTATTTCGGGTTGATCATCTCCATGGGTCCAGACATCAATGTCGTGACACAGGACGACATCGATACTGCCCAGTCCCAGTCTTGCAAAACTTGCTTCCAGTGACTGCCGCGCTGCGTTGTATGAGTAATCATAACGAATGCCAAAAGGTTCATGGTCGTGCATCTTATCACCCCGCTCCCCCTCGTCAGCGGGCACAAGAAGTCGTCCCACTTTCGAGGACAGTGTGAATTCATCACGGGGAAGCGTTGATAGAAAAGTACCCAGACGGCGTTCCGAGAGTCCATGTCCATAAAGCGGCGCCGTGTCAAAATAACGAATTCCGTTAGCCCACGCCGTCAGAAGGATTTCCGTCACCTGTTCCCCGGTTATGATGGGTCCGACACCACCCATCGGGGCGCCGCCGAATCCCATTTCTGTCACTGCAACATCACTCTTACCGAGTGTATTGATGGCTAATGCCATGCTTTTTTATTCCTACCAGGTTTCAACTTCGCGTTCTATCTGTCCGGCATACCGTGTAAGCGCATCAGCCTTATCGGTTTCAAAATCCCAACTCATTAAAATTACTCCTGATATGACAATCCGGGTTTTCGATAATGATGATGCAGTGCACCTTCTGTCAACTGTCCGGGCTGTTAATTGCGCACATTTACCCGCATAATCCTGCGCCATGATTCGAGCAGGAGCAGATTGTATGAATGGTGCGGAAAGTTTGTTGGACACGTTGACCAACAATGGCGTTGAGGTTTGTTTCACCAATCCCGGTACATCCGAGATGCACATGGTTGCCGCCATGGGAAAATCGGAAGGCATGCGCTCAATTCTGTGCCTGTTTGAAGGCGTGTGTTCAGGTGCGGCTGACGGTTATGGGCGTATTGCCAACAAACCTGCCTGTACGCTATTCCATCTGGGGCCCGGTCTTTCCAATGCCTCCGCGAATATCCACAACGCCAGAAAGGCCGGTTCACCCATCATCAATCTGGTAGGTGATCACGCAACATACCACAAGAAATACGACGCACCCCTGAATTCCGACGTCATCGGTCTTGCCGGACCGGTGTCTCACTGGGTTCGCAGTGTCAGAGATGCGGCCAGCCTGCCGGGAGATGCAGCCGATGCCATTCGTGCAGCCAATGTGATGCCTGGACAGATTTCCACACTGATTGTGCCTGCTGACTGTGCCTGGAATGAGTCTGTCGATCCGGTTGCGGCACAACCGATGCCAAAGATGCCAAAGGTGGGCGACGAGGCGGTGAAAACCGCGGCGGCGTTGCTCACAAACGGCAAGCGAACAATCTTCCTGATGTCGAAATTCGGTGTCAATGAGAATTGCGTTGAACTGGCAGACCGGATATCGCAGGCAACCGGCGCCGAGGTCTACTGCGATACATTCAACCGGGTTCTCCAGCGTGGAGAAGGACGTTGCCGTATTCAACGCCTCGGTTATTTTGCCGAGCAGGCTACGGAACAAATCAAGAATGCGGAACAATTGATTCTGGTGGGAACCAGGGCGCCAGTAGGATTTTTCGCGTATCCGAACCAGGTCAGTGAGTTCTATCCTGAGGGCAGCACATTACATACCCTCGCCAGTGCTTCTGAAGATCCTGAAGATGCGTTGCAGAAACTTGCCGACGAACTGGATGCCATGAAATTTACCCCGGAGAAAATCCGTCTGAAGAAGCCAGGCCTCGCCAGTGGTAACCTTTCCCCGCGCACTATCGGTCATGCTTTTGCAGAATTCCTGCCTGCCGATGCCATTGTGGTCGATGAAGGGGGTACCTGCGGTGGACATTGCTTCAACTTGTCGGAAACAGCCGAACCCCATGACTGGCTGGGTATTACAGGTGGTTCCATCGGTTTCGGTTTGCCCTCTGCACTTGGGGCTTCAGTTGCCGGTCAGGGTCGCAAAACTGTATGTATCAGTGGTGATGGCGGCGCCATGTATACCATCCAGTCCCTCTGGACAATGGCAAGAGAAAATCTGGATATCTGCGTCGTCATCATGGCCAACCGGAAATATCAGATTCTGCAGGTGGAGTTGTCACGGGTCGGCGCACAGTCCATGAACCCACGAACGCTGGATATGCTGGACCTGTCCAATCCTGACCTCGATTTCGTCGGTATGTCCAGGGGCATGGGTGTTCCCGCTACCCGTGCCAATACAGCGGATGAGTTCAACAGACAGTTTGAAAGCGCCATGAATGAAACAGGCCCGAGGGTTATCGAAGCGATGCTGGACAAATGATTACAGTTTGATCTGGTAAGGACTCTATTCTTCGGTAACCTGAACTCCAGTACTGCTTTTCCGGGTATTCAGTCAGTTATTTACTGGTCAGGCTGGGAGGTGGTTCCAACGGCAGTTGGATACACATTTCAGCAAACTCCCCTTCTTCTGTTTCCAGATGGACGGAACCTCCATGACGGATCAGAATGTCAGCTGTCAGGGAAAGTCCCAGTCCTGTCCCCTTCCCGGGGGGCTTGGTGGTCACAAAGGGTTCAAAAATCTTTTTTCGCAAATCCTCGGGGATACCGGGGCCATTGTCGCGAATACAGAATTCGGCCGTGTCCGTCTGCAGCCTGCTGGTAACCCACAATCCGGGTTCGTAATCCCTGGACGATTGATGTTGCTTTTCATTCAGCGCCTGACAGGCATTGGTGGCAAGATTAAGAAACACTCGGCCTATATCCTGAGGTACCACTTTCAGCATTCCAATGTTCGTATCCATATCAAAATTCATGGCCATATTAAAGCTGGTGTCTTCTGCCCGTAATGCGTGATATGCCAGTTCAACGTATTGCTTCAACAATGCATTAACGTCTGTTTCGCGCAATTCCCCTGCCTCGGTACGGGAATGTTCCAGCATGCTGTGTACAATGCCATCGGCTCGCTTGCTGTGCTCCCTGATTTTACCAAGACTCTGTCTGAGTTCAGAGAGAATCGACTTTATTTCTTCAACATCGTCTTCCTGGATAACAAATGGTTCTTCGTTTTCCTCTTCCCCCATCAATTCCTCTATTTCCTCTGTAAGCTCAATTGCAACGGCAGAAAAATTGTCAACAAAATTAAGGGGATTCTTGATCTCATGTGCTACCCCGGCAGTAAGCTGACCAAGAGAAGACAGCTTCTGTTCGGCAATTACCTGTTCCTGGGCTTCCTCCAGGTTTTTCAGAGTTTGTTCCAGGGTTTCATTCTTGGCATCAAGTTCTTCAGCCAGTTTCTCCACCAGATTCAGCCGCTGCACCTCATAGGCATAACGTCTGAATACCTCCAGGGCTTTGGCCATGTCTGTAACCTCGTCCTTACCACTCACTTCTACTGGTACTTCAAGGTCGCCACTGGCCATCTGACGCATGGAGCCGGCCAAACCAATCAGACGACGCACCAGATATCGACCCACAAACAACCAGCCGAACAGGATGGCGCCTACTGTACTAAGTATGTTAAGCAGTACCAGCAACAAAATCCCTGTGCTTGCAGCGGCGTGGGCTGCCGTGCTGGAACTGATGGCTTCATCGTTGATCTGAGTCACCAGATTATTCACTTCAGCGACCAGCAATTCCGACTCCCTGCGTACCCCTACCAGGGCATTTTGTTCGTGCTCAAGCCTATCCAGCAGTTCCCGGCGCAGAGGTATAATACCCTTTGAACCCTCTCCAATTTCACCCAGACGCTCCAGGTCATTACTCAGCAGATTATTCTTCATTGACTCGGGAAATCTTGAATAGATTTGTAGAAAATTCTGTACTGCGCTATGAAATCGTTCCTGCACGGTTGGCAGGAGGTGACGGTCGGACAAAACCAGTGTCTCATCCAGCAACAGTATGGCCAGATTTGCCTGGTGGTTCACCGTGGTCAGATTACGGTAGGCTGTTAATTCGTCTTCGGATGCCCGCTCATTGATTGAATCCGCACGATCTTCCAGAACTCTTAACCCTTCTACCAGATAGAATCCCTGATCATCAATGGTCTGCACCAGAGTGTGTTCAATGCGCCGATTGGTTGCAGCCAGTTCCTCGGCGAGCAGATGCAGTGATTGATTAATCGTTAATCGCCGGGCGGACGATTGCTGTATTACCTCAAGGTGATTACCCAGATCCAGTAGATGTTCCTTTATTAATCGAGTGTATTCAGGAAAAGCGGATCGAGATTCCAGATCCCGGATAATATTGCTGAGGGCGGCCCGCTCCTGGCCCACGTTTATAACGACTGCCTCGTGCTCCTGCGGGGAGGAAGCCGCTACAAGAAGAAAGGCGCCGTTAACCACAACAGCGCTTTGCCGTGCTATATCGACCGAATTAATCAGGTTGGGCATACTGTATTCCGCCAACCGGGATTCGTGCCGCAGTGTCTCGTTAAATGAGAAATAAGCCACCAGACTGGCAGCCAGAGTGATCAGAACACTGCCAAGCAGAATAAGGTAAAGTTGGGCGCCGATTCCTACCCTGAATTTTTTCCCGGTCTCCGGTTCATACGGCTTTAAAGGCTCCACCATCCTTGCATCTTTATCGGAAACGGCCTCCGGGGATGTGGCAGTGTCAGTTCTGGATGATTCGGTCATTGTGGTGTCATTCTGCTAACTGACCTGAAGTGTCCCCGGTCATCGATACGAGTGAGATAAACCTGGTCTGACCCCTGATTATCATCAACACCATAACTAAGCCTGAATCCGCCAAAATCAATGGTTCCTGCCTGTTTCAGCGCCTCCAGGAAACGGTCTCTGTTTATATTGCCACCCGTTAATCGTAAACCCTCCGCCGCAAGGCGGCCGGCAAGATAGCCTTCCAGAGAAACGAAGCTGGGTTCATTGTCGGGAGAGACTTCATGCAGAGCCCGTTGATACTGCGCCACAATCTGCAGATGGGTATCCTGTGGCAGAGGCACAACCTGGGTAACGTAAACACCGGTGCCATCGGAACCCAGTTCTCTGGCAAGTGCGGTACTGCCGATAAAGGAAATATTAATGAAATATGGATTGAAATTCAGACGTCTTGCCCACCGGATCATCGTCGCTGCAGGCTTGTAGGCGCCGACGATGATGACAGCCTCGGCGTGTGCACGGCGAAGGTCCAGGAGGGCAATTTTTACGGCTTCGGTGTTACGCCGGTAATACACCTCTTCAACGAGACTCATCCCACGGCGCTCAACAGCCTGCCTTAACCCTGCAAGCCCGGACCGTCCAAAAGAGTCGTCCTGGTAGAAGATACTAATCAATTCCACACCCAGGTCTTCGCTGAGACGGGCTACCATTTCTTCAGTTTCCTGAAAATAGGAAGCCCTCACGTTGACCACATTGGGATACAACTCTGCATTCCTGAGAAATTCAGCACCGGTAAACGGGGCTATGTACGGTATACCTGCCTCGGTAGCAATGGGTAGTGCAGCCATTGAAGTAGGAGTGCCCACGGCGCCGATCAAGGCAAAGACCTTGTGTTCGTCGATCAGTTTGCGGGTATTGATGACGGCTGCTTCAGGTTCGTAGCTGTCATCCAGGGATTCAAGTTCGAGCTGATAACCGTGTACGCCACCAGCTCCATTGATTTCGTTGAATGCCGCGACCAGACCAAGACGCATGCCGACACCCAATTCCTGCGCTGGTCCACTGAGTGCTGCGGATTGCCCGAAAACGAGGGTTTTACCAGACTCTGCCAGCACATTTGGCACAAATTGAAGAATCAGTATGAAGACTAGTGGAAGAACCACTGTCAATTGTTTCATCAGTTGACACTCAGGGAGATTTGACGGGGTCATGCATACGAGCAACCAGACAGGTGATGTCATCCGATTGAGGAGCATCCCCGGCAAATTCACGCACTGAATCTATGACATCCTGTAACACTATATCTGCACGCATCCCGGCAAGACCTGTCAGTTTTTCATCAAGCCGGGCTTCGCCAAACTCTTCTTCAAGACTGTTTTCTGCTTCTGAGATACCATCCGTGTAAAGGATCAGCGTGTCACCCGGGTCAAGCTGGATCTGATCATTCGAGTACTGATGACCCTTGAGTACTCCCAGCACCAGATTGTTGGTCGAGGGCACTTCTACAACACTTGAATCAACCCGTAACACGCGTGGGAGATTGTGTCCGGCGTTACTGTAACTCATGACACCATTCGTGATATCAAGAGATCCGAAAAAAAGTGTCACAAAAATACAGGTTTCATTATCTTCCGATAACAGGTCATTAACCAGATTAAGGCATTCCGCGGGAGACGAATGGTTCTTTGTAGCGGCTCTGAGCAGTGCCCTGGTCAACAGGGTAAACAGAGCTGCCGGGACACCCTTGCCTGATACATCCGCGATAACCAACCCAAGATGAAACTCATCAATATAGAAATAGTCGTATAGATCTCCGCCGATTTCCTTGGCAGGGATTATTTCTGCATTTACCTCGCAAATCCTGTTTTCCGGCAGTTCTTTTGGTCTGACAGACATTTGCACCTGTCGGGCAACATCAAGTTCCTGCCTGATGGCAACCAGATTATCCCTTGCTTCAAGCGCTGTCTGCATTTCATGAATATGCCTTAGGGCTTTTTCTATGGTTATTTCCAGATCATTGAAATCAATAGGTTTGGTCAGGAAGTCGAAGGCGCCACGATTCATGGCGATTCGGATGTTATCCATATCGCCATATGCGGACACGATTACTGCCTGAATATCCTGGTCCACTTCTGACAACTGATTCAGCAGCGTGAGGCCATCCATGACAGGCATGTTGATATCAGAGAGTACCAGTCGTACATCGGGATTTTCCAGCAGTTGTTCCAACGCCTCTTTACCGTTATGAGCGAATAGAAACTCAAGTTCGCCTCTGCGGATCCGACGACGAAATTTCTGACGGACCAGTAATTCAAGGTCTTCCTCGTCATCAACCACCAGTACCCGCACGGGAGAATTATCCATGGTATTACAGGTCTGCAAGTGCTTCGGCGCGACTGGACTTGACATTGAGGATGTCGTTGAAGCCACTGATTTGAAATATCTGGCTGATATTTTCAGCCAGGCCGCAGAAAATCACCTTGCCTCCAGACTGCTGCGAACGGCGGGCGGTGAGCAGCAATACCCGCAATCCTGCACTGCTGATATAGTTCAATTCCTCAAAGTCAAATACCAGTATGTTATTACCTGCGTCATACTGCTCCTGTAAGGCTCCTTCCAGAATGCTGACAGTGTTGCCGTCAATTCTCCCGGCAGGACACATAATAACGGCCGGGTCGTTATGCTCCGTGCTCACGGAGAGTTTAGGTGTTTCCGACATGGGTCTTACCTCCAATGTTACAGCGCAATGTTATTTGATTGCGTTCGTTTTTTCTCTCGTAGATACAGTCATCTGCCAATTGTTTCGCGAAAAATACACCCAGCCCGCCAACTTGACGATCCTCAAGCCTGGCTGTCGTATCCGGTTGCGGTACCTCCTCAAAAGGATTGAATGCCGCACCATTGTCTTCAATTCGGGCTACCAGAAATTCTCCTTCCAGAGAAAGTAACAGTTGCAACTCAGGATTGGCTACTGCTTTCAATGAGTAGTTTATGCTATTGGTAATGAGTTCATCCAGCATCAGATTCAGTCGAAACTGAACTTCTGTATCCAGGTCGTGAGTACTGATGAAATCTGCCACAGACTGCTCCAGCACCCCAAGCGAAGATAAATCCGGAACGAGAGAAATGGGAAACTCATTCATTTAACAGGCTACCATTGTCAGACATGACTTAACTCGGTGCATTATGAAAGTATAATGCTCATACTGCAATGCCGCGCCTGATCATACCAGCTTGACTTTATTCGAGGATAAGACAAATACTGTGATGACTGGAGCCACTCGTTAGAACTCATGTCGGTGTACACTCTTCTAAACAGGATCACCTGGATTACTGGAAACCCATGTCCTGCTATCATTTGAACAGGATCACCTGGACTACTGGGAACCCATGACCAGCTATTTTATTCGCCGATTCCTGTTGATCATACCCACCTTCATAGGCGTCACAGTGCTGGTTTTCACATTAACACGTTTGGTGCCGGGGGGCCCCATAGAGCGAATGCTCAACGAGGCAGCGATGGCCGGCGGTGATCAGGCCAGCGCCACTACCAATTTTGGCGGACACGGCGCCGGTTCTTTGTCCGATGCCCAGATTGAGGAGTTGAAGGTGTATTACGGCTTCGACAAACCCATTCTCATAAGTTACCTGGAATGGCTCGGAAAAGTAATTGTCCTCGATCTCGGTACATCCACACGCTATTCCGAACCGGTGTGGGACACCATAAAGAGCCGTTTCCCTATCTCGATTTTCTACGGCGTAACCACGCTGATTCTCACCTATGGGATATGTATACCCCTTGGCGTTGTCAAGGCTATACGTCACAAAACAGTGTTCGACAACGTGAGTTCCGCTCTCGTATTCTTTGGTTATGCCATACCAAGTTATGTCGTTGGTATCGCATTACTGACCGTATTCGCAGCCAATCTGGAGTGGTTCCCCCTTGGCGGTTTCGTCAGTGACGATTTTGATGATCTTACCGGCATGGAGAAGATCGGTGATGTGATCAGCCACGCTGTCTTGCCACTGCTCTCGTATATGGCAGGCAGCTTCGCCGTCACAACACTGCTTATGAAAAATTCACTGATGGACAACCTGGCTGCCGAATACGTACGTACGGCTATTGCCAAGGGTATGGATTTCAGACGCGCAGTATTCAGCCATGCCTTGCGTAACAGTCTGATCCCCATCGCCACCTCGTTTGGCGGCAATATCACACTTATCCTGACGGGTTCATTTCTGATTGAGAAAATCTTTAACATTGACGGCTTTGGGTTACTTGGTTTTGAGTCGCTGGTAGATCGGGACTATCCGGTGGTGATGGGTATTCTGGTCATCTCGTCGCTATTGTTCCTTATCGGCAACATACTGTCGGATATCTGCGTGGCGCTGGTGGACCCAAGGGTCAAGTTTGGCAGTGGAGGATCGGGACAATGACAGTCTTTCCACAGGAAAATTTGTTGGCCAAACGACGTTACAGACCGGCACTTAATCCTCTTACGCTCAAACAATTGCGGCGATTCAGGTCCATCGGACGTGGTTACTGGTCGGCAGTAATCCTCACCGGAATGCTGATTCTCTCCATGGGTGCGGAACTCCTGGTAAACAGCCGCGCGATTGTGGTTTCCTATCAGGACGAATGGTACTTTCCCACCTACGGCGCGTTCATACCAGGCAGGACTTTTGACCTGCCTTATGACTATGAAACGAACTACCGCGAACTCAAGCGCGTTTTCAAGGAACGTGGCAATGGCGATTGGGTATTATTGCCACCGGTGCCTTACGATGCCATGGAGAACGACCTGCGATCCGATATTTATCCACCCTACGCGCCATCTTTCTCAAGTGGTCATTATCTTGGCACTGATTCCATCGGACGCGATATACTTGCGCGCCTGTTGTACGGGTTCCGCATTACGTTTGGATTCGCGTTCATTCTGCTCGCCTGTAATTATGTGATAGGCATCGCCGTCGGCTGTGCCATGGGGTATTGGGGTGGCGCCTTTGACCTGCTGTTTCAGCGACTGATCGAGATCTTGAACAACGTGCCATATCTCTATGTCATCATGATCGTTGCCAGCATCGTTATACCCAACTTCTGGACACTGATGATCGTCATGGTGATCTTTGGCTGGACTCAGATGACCTGGTATATGCGCACATCCACCTACAAGGAAAAATCACGGGAGTACGTGCTGGCAGCCCGTGCCCTTGGTGCGACCAGTCCGCGTATCATCTCGAGTCATATAATGCCCAACACCATCTCCGTAATAGTGACATTCATTCCTTTTTCTATCGCCGGTGGTATTACCGCGCTGACCGCGCTTGATTTTCTGGGGTTTGGTTTACCACCCCCAACTCCCAGTTGGGGCGAGTTGCTTGCCCACGGAATGAACCATATGGAGTCGCCCTGGATAATCTATTCCGTTGTTGTTGCCATAGTGCTTGTTTTATTGATGGTAGCCTACATTGGAGAGGCAATCCGGGAAGCATTCGATCCTAAAAAATTTACTTTTTACGAATAGAATTCAGACATGCACAGGACCAGACTCATGAAATATCAGAACACCGTTTATCTCTTAGTCTGCATGTTTTTTGTTTCTGCCTGTGACGTAGAGACCGGGACCGGACCGGAACAGGGGATATCGAAAACCGTCCCCGCCGATTTACCGCCTATAGAAGTACGTGAAGGAGATGGTTTGCCGCTAAAACTGCCGGAAGACCTGGTCTGGGAAACCAACGATCATGATCCGACTTTTGCATCACCCGAAGCGAAACGCGGTGGTACTCTCAGAGCCTGGATGCTGGCTTTCCCACTGACTTTACGTACCGTAGGACCGGATTCCAATGGTTCCTTTGCAGTCTTCCTGCGTTACAACCGCATGGGTCTGGTAACCTATCATCCCGAATCTCGACGACCGATTCCGGCATTGGCAACGCACTGGGCATTTGGCGCCGATGGACGCAGTATTTATTACAGGTTGAACCCGAACGCTCGCTGGTCGG
>JAPOOX010000177.1 GCA_026713185.1 Gammaproteobacteria bacterium | reverse complement strand
TGCCCTGGCTATTGCAACCCGCTCGGTCCCATTCCACCAGGAGCCGGGAGCCGCAAGCCGGTTCCAGAATGAGCGGTGTTCCTTCCTGATGTCTTCCCTGATGACATAAGGTGAGTTTTCGTATTCAAAAAATGACATGTGATGTCTCAGGCTGCAAATCCCTGAATTCTGGCAGCTTCCTCACGCAACATTTCCGGAGAACCTAACAACTGTCGATTGGCGCCTATTCGTTTAAACCAGTAGTGCAGACCAACCAGGTCAGTAAATCCCATACCACCGTGTACTTCCGTAGCGGTCTTTGATACCTGTTGTCCTGTTTCCTGCAGATGCGCCTTTGTGTGACAGGCAACGAGATGTCTTTCTTCCGGTAAGGCATCAAGGGTATGGCTGGCATACCAGATGAAGGAGCGGCAGGGTTCCAGGTTTGCAGCCATTTCCGCGCACATGTGTTTTACCGCCTGAAAAGACGCAATAATGCGGTTGAACTGTTTTCTCTGCATTGCATAGGCAACAGCCTGATCAAGCATACACTGTGCTGCGCCAAGTGTATCCGCAGCCTGCATGATACGGGCTGTATCCAGTGTTACCGTGAATACTTGCGGGTTATCGGAGACCAATTGGGCATCTACGTTGTTGTACACGAGTTGACACGTCGATCGTGTCCGGTCCACTGTTGATAATCCGGTTCTTTCCAGACCACGGGCATTGGCTTTGACGAGATAGATATGATGGTTGCCATCCGCTACCAGATAATCATCAGCATCTTCGTCCAGAACGAAGATTGACCTGCCGTTGATTTTGCCACCACTGATGGAAACACTCGCGTCTGCCCTGGCGCCGATAGCCTCCCCGAATGCGACCCCGGTTCGATGTTCACCGGATGCAATACTGCCAAGGAGTTCCTCGTGATTACCTGCCATGGTCAGTGCGGTGGGAGCAATGACAGCCGTCGACAGGAATGGCACAGGAGTCACGTGATATCCAAGGCATTCTGCCACTACCGCCGCCTCCAGATTGCCTGAACCAACGCCACCATGCGATTCAGGGATCAGGATTCCCGTGATACCCAGTTCCGCGAGTCCCTGCCATATGCCGGCATCGCTGATTTCACCGCCGGCAACCTTACGTACCTCATCCAGCGAAACCTGATCGGTAAGATAGCGGTTGATACTGTCCTGGAGGAGTGTTTGTTCTTCTGATAACCCAAATTCCATCTCTTATTCCTGTTTTGACTCTGCTTTGGGTTCCCTGGGCATACCAAGTCCGCGTTCACTGATGATATTTTTCTGAATCTGGTTAGTGCCGCCACCGATGATCAGACCCAGGTAATACATATAATGTCTCTGCCAGGATCCACCACCCCGCAGATACGGGTTCTGGTTATAGGAGAGTCCGATCTCTCCCATGATATCGATTGCCAGCCCTTCGAGTTCGTGGCGCAATTCGGTACCCTGAAGTTTCACGATCATCCCTGCCAGCCGGGTATCCTTATTTCCATTGATACGTGCGGAGAAGAGCCGCATGTCATTGTAACCCATGGCCATAACGCGGCCCTGTATCTTCATCAATCGTTCCCGGAATTGCGGATTTTGGATGATCTTTTCACCATTGATCGTTTCCTGCTGCATGAGTTCAATCAACCCGTTCAGTCGTGAATGGGCAGCATCAGGTGTTGCCAGACTCCCTCGTTCGAACCCGAGAATGGCATTGGCAACCTGCCAGCCTTCACCGCGTCTGCCGACGATCTGATCCTTTGGGACGCGCACATCGGTAAAGAAAACTTCATTGAAACTGGCAGTCATTGTCATATCGACAAGGGGTCGAACTTCAATTCCCGGTGTATCCATCCGAAACAAAAGGAAGGAGATACCCTGATGCTTCGGTGCATCAGGTTCTGTTCTGACGAGGCAGAAGATCCAGTCGGCCACATGTGCCGAACTGGTCCAGATTTTCTGACCGTTGATAACCCATTCATCACCATCAAGTTCAGCTCTGGTCGTGAGGCTTGCCAGATCACTGCCGGCGCCCGGCTCCGAATAGCCCTGGCACCAGACCATTTCGCCATGGATAGTGGGTTTGATGAACTGCTGCTTTTGTTCTTCGGTGCCCATATCCAGCAAAACAGGGGTAAGCATGGAGATTCCCTGTCCACCAAGGCCGGAATTCATCTGTACCCGGCCAAATTCCTCGGAGATGATCCTGGATTTGATGATATCCGGTTCAGCCCCGAAACCACCATATTTCCTTGGGATCGTTCTGGCAGCATAGCCGTTTTCAATCAGTTTTTTTTGCCAGGTGACTGTATCCAGACTATGCGGACCAATGGCTGGTTGCCTGTCTTTGTTCTCCTCGACAAAGCGACTTACCTCACGACGAAATTCTTCGTATTCCTTACCGAATGACAAATCCATGGTTACCTCTTTTACTCCGACCCCTTTTGTGTTAACTGCACCAGAATACCATTAGCCGACTTGGGATGAATGAACACCTGCGGCGTGCCGACACCGATGAGTTGAACTCCATTAGTCTGGAGATGCTTGACAGTGGATTCCAGATCATCAACCTCCATCGCAACAGTGTGAATGCCTTCACCTCTGGATGCAACAGCTCTGCCAACGGCGGATTCGTCGTTGATCGGTGCGACAACTTCAATAAAACCGCCGTTCTCCAGATTAAAAAAAGCCTGCTTGATGCCCAGCGCTTCAGACTCAGCGATTCTGTCCAGGGTTTGACCGAATTTGTCTCTCCATGTTTCGATCCCGGCTTCAAAGTCCTTAACCCTGACAACAATGTGATCTACGCCTTTAAATGTCATAATTTAATCCTTTTTCTGTGACCCCAATTTATTTTACGGACTATACCAGAAATTTGCTTGCACTCCGGATCACTTCAATTCAGACTCTCGTTTCCGATTTATTCTGTGACCCGGGTGACGGGATACAGACAACCGATTAGAACTTGGAAAACAGGAGTCAAAGTATGGCAGTTCAAGTTGGAGACAGCATTCCAGATGCTACCCTGAATATAATGGGTGAAAAAGGACCACAGAGAATTTCCACTGCGGACATTTTCTCCGGTAAAAAGGTCGTTCTGTTCGCCGTACCGGGTGCGTTTACACCAACCTGCAGTAATGCTCACCTGCCAGGTTTCGTCATCAATGCCGATAAAATCAAGGCAAAGGGAGTGGATGCCATCGTCTGTACCGCAGTCAATGACGCGTTTGTCATGGATGCCTGGGGTAAGGACGGAAATGCTGATGACCTGATGATGGTGGGCGATGGTAACGGTGATTTCACCAGGGCCATGGGTTTGGAGATGGATGGTAGCGGATTCGGCCTTGGAAAGCGTTCCATGCGCTATGCACTGATAGCAGAGGATGGCAAAATCACAACTTTAAATGTCGAGAAAGGTGGTGCTTTCGAAGTCAGTTCAGCTGAGGCTATTCTGGAATCGCTGTAATTTACTAGAAAGAGAAAGTGGCATCAACGCCGTATAAACGTGGTTCTGTTGTCTGGCCTTTTCTCATCACCTCGTTGTCACCCTCATTCTGACCGGCGCCTGTTTCATCCAGGAAATTCTTGACGAAACCTGACACTACCCAGTTTTCGTTGGGACTGGTCCAGGTTGTGCGGAGATCGTATTGTCTGTATTCAGGAGATTGGTCAAAGTCGGATTCAAACTGGGAGAAATAAACTTCATCAATCCAGGTTGCAGATGCCTGAAATTCCAATCCGCCCTTTCCACCTAACGGCAGAACATAGGAAGCCCAGGCGGCGGATTTGTTTTCCGGCACAATCTGAATCTGGTTACCTGTGATATTCAGGTTGCCCCCGGTCTGGGGTAAACGGGTCTGTGGTAATCGGTTATCCGTCCCATATCGAATCAGTAATGATTCATCGTTTATCTCGGGGACATGGTTGTATTGACCACCGACTGTGATCCGGTCAGTGGCCAGCCAGAGTATCTCTACTTCTACGCCGGGGGTCTGTGCACCTTGTGTTTCCAGCAGGGATGAAGTCGTACCGCCAGGTAAACTGACTTCCAGGTCCAGCGTTTGGATATTACTGTAGTCATGGTAATAAACTGCGCTCTTGAGTTGCAGGTTATTATTGAAGAACTGATTTCTGTATCCCAATTCCCAGGAGATCAATTCCTCTTGAACATGGGTCAGTGGATTGCTGTACAAGACGAGGTTGTAATCATTTCCGGGAGAATCCGAGGAGACAGAAAAGTACAACATCTGATAATCATCAAGGTTCCAGTTCAGTCGCCAGGACAACCTGTTATCGGCGCTTTCACCTGAACTGCCTGCACCCGAACGGGTAGTCGTAATCTGTAGTCCCGGCAAAATATTCTGAACGGATGTATCCAGCCTCTCGGCAGTCAATACAGGATTATCAATGAGTATGTCGACTTCCGTGGCGACAGCGGTGAATGGTAATGTGACCAGCACCGGAAATATCAGTAACCCTGCCAGTACAGTAGACGGAAAACCTATCTTTACAGGTTTATTAGCCATTCAGTCCTCCCAGCATTACTTGATTCTTATGGAATCGGAACAAAGATGCAAAAAATTTGTTCCTCTTCCGACCAAGGGGTCAATTTGACCCGCTAACGAATACAACTATAGCGCAGGAAAATGACTCATGCAATAAAAAATATTGAGATATTACCCTGTGTAAACTGTGTGTTATCCGGCAGTTAGGATGAATTTCTAAACAATATTTGTAAGAAGATGCACTATGAGTGATTTTCTGGCAGGATAGGTTCATGCGGGCGTAGCTCAGCCGGTAGAGCACCAGCTTCCCAAGCTGGTTGTCGCGAGTTCGACCCTCGTCGCCCGCTCCATTTTTTGTGCTGATTGTCGCCGGTTCGATTTTCGTCACGCGCACCTTACTATAGATTTTCTCACTATTGATGAACACCATCGGTATAATGATCATCTCTTAAGAACATATTCCCGGATCGTATCATGCGTACTGGCAAAGTGGTTCGAAAAACACTGGAAACCAGAATCTCGGTTGAGGTGAACCTTGATGGCCAAGGCAGTAAGTCACTGGCCACCGGCATCCCGTTTCTGGAACATATGCTCGATCAGGTAGCACGACATGGACTTGTCGATCTGACCATTACCGCGGAAGGCGATCTGGAGATAGACGCACACCACACCGTTGAGGATATTGGGATCACCCTGGGACAGGCGATTGCACAGGCGGTCGGAGACAAACAGGGTATACGACGATACGGTCATGCCTATGTTCCCCTGGATGAAGCTCTTTCCCGTGTTGTTGTGGACTTTTCCGGCAGACCAGGCCTGGCCTATAATGTCCGGTTCGAACGTCCCAGGGTCGGTGATTTTGACGTAGACCTGTTCCACGAGTTTTTTCAGGGATTTGTCAATCATGCACAGGTGACTTTGCATATTGACAACCTTAAGGGTGATAACGCACATCACCAGATTGAAACGGTGTTCAAGGCATTTGGCCGCGCTATACGCATGGCGCTGGAACCAGACCCCCGGATGTCTGGTCTGCTGCCATCGACCAAGGGTAAATTGTAGGCAAGTTGCAATATGCAGGTTATTCCGGCAATTGATTTCAGAGATGGAAAAGTAGTAAACCTGAAGCAGGGGCAATTGAACCGGATCACCACTTATTCCGATGATCCTGTTGGCATGGCCGATCACTGGGTCAGTCTGGGTGCAGAGCGATTACATATGGTGGATCTGGATGGCGCCTTCAAAGGCAGACCCGTGAATCAGAATGCCGTAGCAACTATAGCACGCAATCATCCCTCACTGACGATCCAGCTGGGTGGTGGTATAAGGAACGAGGCCACAATAGAAGCATATCTCAACGCCGGTGTGGACTACCTGATCATAGGTACACGAGCCGTTGATGAACCTGAATTTGTCACCACAGTGTGCCGGGAGTTCCCCGGTCATATTATCGTGGGTCTGGATGGTCTTGATGGCATGGTTGCCCGGAATGGCTGGGAGGAAGTAACCGATTCTACTGTCAGGAGCCTCGCCCTGGCGTTTGCAGCCGATGGCATAGAGGCCATCGTTTATACCGATATCAGTAAGGATGGCATGATGGGTGGTATCAACCTGGAGGCAACACTGGATTTGGTAAATTCCGTTGGCGTACCCATTATCGCCTCCGGTGGTGTTACTGATCTGCAGGATATCAGGGATCTGCTGACATCAGAGCAAATCCAGGAGAAGAAAGGGGAAATTCCCGGCGGGATCATGGGTGTTATTACCGGGCGAGCACTCTATGAGGGTACATTGAATCTGAAAGAGGCCATTGATCTGTGCAGGAATCGGCAGATATGACTATCCTATCCCTGGGGTTGATTTCTATTCAGGACATTCAGACCCTTGAGTAACGTCAGCGCCTCGTTGAGTTGATAGTCCTGACTGGCCAGTTCCACGTTGGATTGTGTCTCGGAGTTCGCATTTTCGTCATCGCCGTCCAGATGATTGAGCAGGTTTTTTTCCGTGGCGCCCCAGGGATTCTTGTCGAGTCTGGTCACCGTTGAACGATCTACCCTGATATCGGGGGTAATACCTTCAGCCTGAATTGAACGTCCATTAGGTGTGTAATACAAGGCGGTGGTCAGCTTGATCGCTTTTTCATCATTCAGCGGCAAAATAGTCTGAACCGATCCTTTGCCAAATGTATGAGTGCCCATGATTACTGCTCGTCCATGGTCCTGCAATGCACCGGCGACAATCTCAGATGCCGAGGCGGTGCCTTCGTTAACCAGTACGACGATAGGCACACCCTCCAGAGAATCCGGTGTTGATGCAATAAAGCGAACGTCGGTATTTCTGATTCGGCCAGAGGTATAAACAATAAGACCTTCGCTGACAAAGAAGTCGGATACATCCACAGCCGATTGCAGTACACCGCCAGGATTATTCCGCAGATCGATGACCAGACCTGTGAGATTGCCTTCTTCTTTCAGTTCGTCTATGGCTTTTTTCACTTCACTTCCGGTACCACTCTGGAACTGTGCGATACGAAGGTAGCCGTATCCTTCCTCCAGGAACCTTTGTCGGACGCTGGCAACTTTAATTATCTTCCGGGTAATGGTGATGTCCCGGGGTACAGATTCACCTTTCTTGAGGACCAGCAGTTTGATTGTACTACCGGGTTCTCCACGCATGGATTCAACTGCGTCAGACAACGACATGCCTCTCACCGGTGTATCGTCAAGCTGCAGAATGAGATCACCTGGCATCAAACCTGCGTTGTCCGCCGGGGTGTCATCCATGGGTGAGATGACTTTGACCACACCATCCTCCTGTCCTACTTCCAGGCCCAGACCGCCGTAGTTTCCGGTGGTGGTTTCCTGTAGATCAGTAAATGATTTCCGGTCCAGGTAGGCAGAATGCGGATCCAACTGGGACAGCATTCCCTTGATTGCACTATCAAGCAGCGCCCGATCATCAATTTCTTCTACGTAAGCGGCACTCACCCGGTTGAATGCTTCAGCGAAGATACGTAATTCATTGAGCGGTAATCTTGGCGCCAGTGTAGGGTCAACCTCCGGTGTTTGCTTTTCAGCACCCATAGCGCTGACAGGAAGTACCAGCAGCAGGCAAATTCTGTGTAACTTGAACATCTTTTCCATCCTCCGGGTCAGAGACAGCGGATACAGAGTACCGTTTGAAACAGCACACCTCAAGACCTGGTGTCACATCTTCGTGTCAACCAGGAGTGATTTACCGGTCATTTCCACGGGAGGGGTGATATTCATCAGATACAACAGCGTCGGCGCAACATCACGCAGACTGCCGATTGCCGTGTGGAACGCCAGTTCCCTGCTGCCGATATAAACCAGCGGTATCAGTTCACTGGTATGTGCCGTATGCGCCTGTCCTGTCGTATTGTCGCTCATTTGCTCGACATTACCATGATCGGCGGTTATCAGGCAGTGTCCGTTGACTCGGGTCAGCGCTTCAATGACCTGTGCAAGACATTGATCAATACATTCAACCGCACTGATGGACGCGGCCATATTTCCTGTGTGTCCGACCATGTCGCCGTTGGCGTAGTTGCAGACAATGAGGTCATATTGCTGATCCAGAATAGCCTTGATGAGTCGCTCCGTGACCTCCGGGGCGCTCATGTCAGGTTGCAGATCGTAAGTTGCCACTTTTGGCGAAGGAACGAGTTCACGTACCTCTCCGGGAAAAGGCGTTTCCCGACCACCGGAAAAGAAGAACGTCACATGGGCATACTTCTCGGTTTCGGCCAGCCGCAATTGTGTTTTGCCCAGGTTGCTGATGAATTCGCCGAGGCCGTTATCGAGCGCAAGAGGTGCAAAGGCACAGGGAATGTCAAGGTCATCCGCATATCGGGTCAGGGAAACCAGGCTGGTCAGTACGGGCAGGACTGATCTGTCGAAGTGATCGAAGTGGCTGTCAGTAAAACTTCTGGTCAGTTGACGGGCACGGTCCGAACGAAAATTCATAAACAAAACACCATCACCATCACCTGTGGTGATACGTTCACCATTAATTCTGATAGCGGTCGGCTTGACGAATTCATCTGATTCGCCACGTCCATAGGCTTGCTGCAAACCGGACAGAGAATCGTTGCTGTCGAATTCGGCCTTTCCCTGCGTAATAAGTCGGTATGCTTTTTCGGTCCTTTCCCACCTCTGGTCACGGTCCATGGCATAGAACCGGCCTGTAATGGAGGCAATACCACCGTCTCCACGTTGTCTGATGTAGTCTGTCAGGGATGAGAGAGAGGTTTGTGCAGACTTCGGTGGTACATCCCTGCCATCCAGGAATGCATGTACGTAAACATTGGCTACACCCTGATCGAAGGCAAGGGAAACCGCCGCTTTGATCTGATTCTCATGAGAGTGAACCCCACCCGGGGACAGGAGACCCAGGATGTGCAGACTCTTGCCGTTGTCCGCCAGGCTGTGCATCAATTCCAGCAGCGTCGGATTTTTGTAGAAAGTGCCGTCATCAATCGCCTTGTTGATCCGCATTAAATTCTGATCAACCACTCTGCCGGTTCCAAGATTCATATGTCCTGTTTCCGAGTTACCCATCTGTCCGCCAGGCAGACCGACATCAGTTCCGGAAGCCGATATCAGACAATGGGGGCGCTGTTGCCACAGGTTGTCCCAGGCAGGAGTATTTGCCATGGCAATGGCATTATCCTCGGGATCATCCCGATGTCCCCAGCCGTCAAGAACAATCAGTACATAAGGAGTGGTCATAAATTTGTTCTGTGATAATCAAAATTCGATTTTACAGACATCTTCCCCAATCCGCATTGGTGTATACTGAATGTCTTTGTGAACTAATACATTTTCGACTATGGAACAACTGTTTGAATTCATCGGCAACCACTATTTTCTGGTGGGCGTATTTGTATTTCTGATACTGGTGTTCTTCATCAATGAGGGCAAACAGGGAGGGGTATCTATCAGTACATCCAATCTGGTGACGCTGGTGAACCGTGAAGATGCTGTTGTTGTGGATATTCGTGATGGCAAAGAATTTGGCGCCGGTCATATCGCAGGGGCGGTCAGTATTCCACACACAGCTCTCGATTCACGTATTGGTGAGCTTGAAGGCTACAAGGAAAAACCTGTCGTGCTGGTATGTAAAGCAGGTCAGCATTCCGGTCCCATCGGGAAAAAACTTAAATCCCGGGGGTTCGGTGATGTCCGCCGTCTTTCCGGTGGCATGGCCGAATGGTCCGCCAGCAATCTGCCGGTAGTGAAGTGATCAGCAAGGTTATCATGTACAGCACCCGCTACTGTCCATACTGTATGCGGGCGAAGGCACTCCTGAAGAGTAAGGGGATAGGCTTTGAAGACATCGGTGTTGATGGAAATCCTGCGAAACGTCAGGAAATGATGGCAAGATCAAAACGCTATACTGTCCCGCAAATCTGGATTGGTGAAACTCATATTGGCGGTTGTGATGAGTTGTTCCAACTGGAGCGTCGGGGAGAACTGGATGATCTGCTGGAAGCGTGATTCAGGAGGGATACCATGAGCGAAAACCAGTTTGTATTGCGGCGGATCTACATCAAGGATGCATCATTTGAATCACCGCAGTCGCCAAAGGGATTTGTCACCCAGTGGGAACCCAAGATCAATCTTGATCTCAATGCCAGACATACTGAAATTGAAAAAAACCTGTATGAGGTCGTTCTACACGTCACTGTTACGGCAAAGACCGGAGAAGATATAGTGATGTATCTCGTAGAGGTACAGCAGGCTGGAATTTTTCTGATTCAGGGAATGGAGGAAGAGGCAAAAAAACAGACCCTGGGAAGTTACTGCCCCAACCTGCTTTTCCCCTATGCCCGTGAGGCCGTTGACAATCTCGTACTTAAAGGCAGTTTCCCACCGCTGATGTTGGGTCCGGTAAATTTTGAATCAATCTACCATCAGATAGAGGCGGAAAAGGCCCGGCATCAGAACCAGATTCAATAGATTGAACGACAGCCTCCTAGTCAGTCAGGTTGCCGCTCCCAAGACCTAATTCGTTTATTTTCCGGGTAAGCGTATTTCGCCCCCAGCCCAACAGGATAGCCGCATCCCGTTTCCTGTCCCCGGTCTGCTTAAGGGCGGCCTGGATCATGATTTTTTCAAATTTCGGAACAGCTTCGTCAAGCAAGCCCGATTCACCGGGTTTTAATTGCACCAGTTTTCGTGAAGCCCAGATTGTCAGTTCTTTTTCCCAGTCATCCCCGATACCGGTTTGTGATTCATTGTCTTTCAACTCCTGTGGTAACTCATCAAGCATGACCTCACGACCACTCGCCATGACCGTTATCCAGCGACAGAAATTCTCCAGTTGCCGGACATTTCCAGGCCATGGCAGATTGGAGATGTAAGCCATGGTTTCGGCATTCAGAATCTTGGGTTCTTCGTTCAGTTCTCTTGCTGCTTCATGCAGGAAATGATCAGTCAGTAGCGGAATGTCTTCACATCTCTCGGCGAGTGTGGGGATGTGGATTCGAATCACGTTGAGACGGTGAAACAGATCTTCCCGAAATTTGTTTTCCTTCACCAGCGCTTCAAGGTTCTGATGAGTTGCCGCAATGATTCGTACATTGGCTTTTAGCGGTTGATGTCCTCCCACCCGGTAGAACTCGCCTTCTGACAAAACTCTCAGCAAACGCGTTTGTGCAGCGCCGGGCATGTCCCCGATTTCATCCAGAAACAGTGTCCCTTTTTCAGCCTGTTCGAACCTCCCCTGGCGCAATTGATTGGCGCCTGTAAAGGCTCCTTTTTCATGTCCGAACAATTCCGATTCAATCAGTTCACCGGGAATGGCGGCCATGTTGAGGGGAATGAAGGTTTGTCCGGCGCGGGGACTGTGCAGGTGCAGGGCTCTGGCCACCAGTTCTTTACCCGTACCGGACTGGCCATTGATCAACACGGTAACGTTGGACCTGGATAACCTGCCGATTGCCCGGAACACTTCCTGCATTGCCGGCGCCTTGCCGATGATTTCATCTTTCATCCCGTTGTCGGCTTGCCTGGTCACAGTATCGTCCGGCGTGTGGGCAACTGCACGATTGACGACAGCTACAGCCTCATCAACTTCAAATGGCTTCGGAATATATTCAAACGCTCCTCCCTGAATGGACGACACGGCACTGTCCAGGTCCGAGTGGGCGGTCATGATAACGACCGGGAGGTTTGGGAAACGGCTCTTGATTCTCTCGAGCAACTGCAGACCATCCATGCCGGGCATCCTGATATCGCTCACGATGACATCTGGTTGCATGGTATTGAGCCGGGACAACATCGACTGGCCATCTTCAAAGCATGTGACGTCAAGTCCATCCCTGGAGAGAGCCTTCTCCAGTACCCAACGAATTGATCTTTCGTCGTCAACTAC
>JAPOOX010000187.1 GCA_026713185.1 Gammaproteobacteria bacterium | reverse complement strand
TTAACAGCATGATTGATTTCATCAAGGTAAGCAGTTCCCTCACTCGCCAATGCTGATTTCAACGGTAATACCGGCAATGCGCGGCTCACCATACTGAAAATAAGGTTCAACCAAATCGGAGTCGTAGAAGTCCCGCGGGTCGTTGTTGAAGCTGCCGAACGCCCTGGTGTAGTAATCCTCGTTGGTCAGATTACGTGCCCAGACACGGATTCCCCAGGTTTCGGTAACATAGCCAACGGCAGCATTCACGAGATTGTAACCTTTGCTCTTGATGGCATGTCCGTCGGAGAAAAAGAACTCATCCTTACCATCAACGGACAGGTTCATGTGGATATTGCCTTTGCGGTATTCCGCGGCTACATGCCATGTTTTCGACGGTGCATGAGACTGGTCCCGACCGGAAAGGTCTTCACCATTTTCATTGATGAACCTGTCGAATTCTGCCTTCAACAAACCAACAGCAGCGGTCAGTTTAAGATTATCCGCGGCGTACCAGTTGGTTTCGATCTCAAGACCCGTATTGGTGCCTTCCGCTGCATTGCCAAAAAAATCGACAAATTCCGTAGTACCATCAGGTCGTGATCTCAACAGTGAGCTGTTGACCTGTTGATCCCTTCTGTCGTCGTAGAATGCGGCCAGTCGAAGCTGCAGTCTGTCATCCATCATTCGGGACTTTACCCCTGCCTCTACTTCTATCAGAAATTCGTCATCGTATTCACGAAGGTCGGGTTCGAGTGTTCCGTCCGTATTGAATCCACCTGCTTTATATCCCCGGGCAACACTGACATAGGGCATGGTTGATGCATTCAGGCTGTACATCAGCGCGATACGCCCACCCCACATTTTTTCCTCAGGGGTAAAAGCCACACCATCCGAATCCTGGTATCGGGTACTCCTGTTTTCAAGGCGCAGTCCGGTTTGCAGCGCCAGGGTTTCTGTCAGATGGCTGTCCAGTTGCATAAAGAGAGCAACGGTATCGAAGTCATAGTCACTTAGAAAATCTGAAGACAGGTAAGTATATTCCCGTCTCAGGTTTTCCCTGCTCTGCAGGGTGTAGACACCTGCCACCCAGTCAGTGGAATTATTGAACAAACGATTGTCCGGGGTGGAGATCAGCCTCAGTTCAAAACTCAACGAATCCCTGTCCCTGATGTAGTTATCTGTGGACGTATAGCCCCTTGGATGAAACCCGTTGAACGTCCAGTCTTCGTCATAGCCATATTCGGTATCTGCCTTCAGCAACCCGGCGATGACCTGCAGTTCCGTCGCTGCCAGATGCCAGGTACTGTCCACCGAAAACCCGACGGTATCCTGACGGTCATGGCCGGGTTCATCGGATATGGTTTGGCGCAGGTTATCCAGGTTAAAGGCGTCGTAACCGTTATCGATTTCGATCAGATTCAGTGAAAACATAAGATCCCAGTGATCACTCGGCGCCATGGCCAGCTTCCCGCGTAGCGTAAATTCATCGCGGCCATTGGTGTCATCCTTCCCAAGAAATTCATTTTCATAGTAACCATCGCTTACATGCTTTTCGGCCGCCACTCTGAATTGACTTACCCTTCCAGCGGGCCCGGTTATCATGGCCCCCTTGGTTGATGTCCCGTATTCCGCAGCACCCAGTTTAAACACCGCGTTAAAGTCCGCTTGCGGCTCAAGGGTCTTTATATTGATTAATCCGGCAAGCGCATTGGCGCCATACCGGGTACCCTGTGGGCCGCGCATAATCTCTATCTGCTCCACATCCATAAGGGTTGCGGCGGTTCCGACACCGCTGTAATCGACATTATCGATGATCAGGCCGACTGAAGGATTGAGGGGGGCTTCAAACTGGCTGCGCTCGCCGATGCCACGGATCTGGAAGAACCTGGCGCGGTTGGTTCCCGAGGCAAAGTTGACGTTGGGAATTGTGCCAATGATATCCTCGAAATGTTGGGCGCCACGCACTGCAACGACTTCCTCGGTAATGACAGATATACTGGTTGGTGACTGTAGTTCTTTTGCAGACCTGTAATCCGCAGTAACGACAATCTCCGGAAGGTTGTCAGGTTCCGGCGTTGTCTGGTCCGCGGTAACAGACATGGATAGTCCTGGCAACAGAGCCAGGAGTTGTGTGACATGTTTCATGAGTCTCTCCTGAATTAAGAAAAGACCCGGTATCTGACGAGGTGATTAGATGTTGGTGGCATCCTTTTCCTACGCCGGTACTAACCGGATCAGGTTCTAGGGTTTGCTGCGAAGGTCGAAACCATTCAGCATCTCAGGTATTAACCACCCCTAAGGAACTGTTGTACTGTACTACATCAAATCCGCGTTTGTCTATGGTTGCGACCCCATTTTAGGAGATATACGCCAGTAACCGGTTTCACTCTCGAATGCCTGGGCAAGTTGCAACACTGCCAGATCTTCCTGATGCCTTCCTACAATCTGGATGCCCACCGGAAGTCCCGCTTCGGTGAATCCACCCGGCACGGAGATGGCGGGTAACCCTGTGACGGATATGTAATAACAGGATTTCATCCAGTCAATATAGGTTTCCATGTCTACATTACCAATCCGTGTTACATATTCCAGATCGATATCAAACGGGGGCACCTGGGAGACCGGAAGAATCAGAAATTCATATTCCTGCAGAAATGACTGCAATCGCTGAAATAATCCGGTTCTTTGCTGCTCTGCCTGGTATACATCCTTACCGGTCAGGTTCATACCCTGTTCCACATTCCAGATGATTGTATCTTTGAAGAGGTCGCGGTGTTTGCGAATGTTATCCCTGTGTTTATTGGCCATTGACCAGGCACGCAATGTCTTGAAAGCCTCGTCCGCACCAGAAAAGTCAGGGCAGACCTCGTGAACATCACAACCTATTGTATGCAAAGCAACAATACTGTCCGTAATGACTTTCTGCACAGCGGGATCAACCGGCAGTTGCCCGCCAAAATCCTTACTGACGGCTATCCTTACGTTGGTGAAATCACGTTGCAGGCCGGAAGTAAAATCCTGAAATGGCAGTGACAACGGGACACTGGTGGCAGGCCGTGCGATAGCCGTCAGGAACAGCGCACAATCCTGGACCGTTCTTGCCATGGGGCCAATGACCGGGAGTGAAAACCAGCCATTGGTTTGCATGTAGGGTACACGCCCGGCAGAGGTACGAAAACCGACTACATTGCAGAAACCTGCAGGATTACGCAGTGATCCACCCAGGTCACCACCATCCGCGATCGGCAACATTCGTGAGGCAAGCGCAACAGCTGCACCACCGGAACTGCCTCCACAGGTCTTTGCAATGTCATAAGGATTTCGTGTTCTTCCGAATACTTCATTGAAGGTCTGTGAACCCGCTCCCCATTCCGGAGTATTGGTCTTGCCCAGTGTTACACCGCCCGCCTGGACAATTCGCTCTACAATCAGATCATCTTTGTCCGGGAAATTTTCGGCGAAAATTCTTGACCCGAAGGTCGTTCTGATACCCCTGGTTTCCACCAGATCCTTGTGTGCTATGGGTAGACCGGCAAGAATACCCGGATCATTTCCCTGTGCTATCCGCTTGTCAATCTGTTTGGCCAACCTGAATGCATGTTCCGGTACCAGCGTTACAATGGCATTGACCAGGGGATTAACGTGTTCGATCCGGTTCAGGTGCGCCTGGAGCAGTTCCACTGCAGACACCTGGCGTTGTCTGACAAGGCTGCATAATTCCACGGCTGATCTGGAACAAAGATCCATGCTCATAGTGTTTTCCTGTTCAACATACAGATGAATTTTGCCTTGAGGTACCCGGTACCTGGACAATAATAGATATTACATTCATTACGGTATACATTGGCGCCAACAACCCTGTTTAAACAAATTTGGATATCCATGTGGCGACTTGCCTTTTTGATAACCGGTGTCTTCTGGTATCCACAATGCACATCTGGTGACGAGATCAGAGTTGCTGTTGCCAGTAACTTTACCATAGCCAGTGAACTTCTCATCGATGCCTTTAATGAGACAACCGGGCACAGGGCCGTGCCCAATTACGGATCAACCGGTAAACATTATGCCCAGATTAAAAACGGCGCACCTGTGAATATTCTGCTGGCCGCAGATAGCTTGCGCCCGCGGAGGCTGGTAGAGGAAGGAGTTGCGATCAAAGGTACCCGATTTACCTATGCAATCGGTCGACTGGTAATCTGGAGCCCGGTAATTCCAGTCAATGATCGAACTCTGGAAAGTGACTTTGAGCATTTGGCGATAGCCAATGAAAATCTTGCACCCTATGGCAGGGCCGCGAAGGAATATCTCAGCCATAGAGGAGCCTGGGAAAAACTTCAGCAGCGTCTGGTTCGGGGAGAAAACGTTAATCAGGCATTGCACTTTATACGCAGTGGCAATGCTGAACTGGGGCTGATAGCGCTATCCCAGGTCAGGAATCTTGAAGGTTTTACTTATATAATTCCTGCCATGGAGTATTCTCCTGTCATACAACAGGCTGTTCTGATATCGGAAAAAGCAGCCGCACGCTCTTTTCTCGCTTACCTGCAGTCAATGGAAGCCAGGGGAATTATTGAATCCTGTGGCTATACGTTACCCTGATGACTGGTTACGAAGATTGGTCCGCCCTTGTAATCACGCTTCAACTTGCGCTGATCAGCACTGCCATTCTGCTGTTGCTGGGCACCCCTTTCGCGTGGTGGCTGGCACGCAGTGAATGGCGTTACAAATTTCTGCTTGAGGCTATAGTTGCCCTTCCATTGGTGTTGCCGCCCACTGTCCTGGGGTTCTATCTTCTTGTGACATTCAGTCCATCGGGTCCGATTGGTCAATGGACGGTTGCCAGTGGCATTGGCTCACTTGCTTTTACTTTTTCCGGTCTGGTAGCAGGTTCGGTGATCTACTCTTTGCCATTTGTGGTCCAGCCGCTTCAGGATGCTTTCCGAACAATTGGTCCAAGACCAATGGAGGTTGCAGCGACCCTGCGTGCATCCCCCCTGGATAGATTTTTGACCATAGCCATACCCCTGGCACGTCCCGGTTTTATCACCGCGATAGTCCTTGGGTTCGCTCATACTCTTGGAGAATTCGGGGTCGTTCTGATGATTGGTGGTAACATTCCTGGTGAAACCAGGGTGATATCCATAGCCATCTACGATCATGTGGAAATGATGGAGTATCAGGAAGCACACTGGCTGTCCGGTGGACTCCTCATGCTGTGTTTTCTGATGCTGACGCTGGTCTACTGGATCAACAGGACTTTCAGGATCATGCTTAAATGACTGTTTTAACTCATCAAAACGTTCTCACATGACGATAAGAATACAGTTTCAGGTTGATCGTGGCGACTTCCATCTGGATGTCGACGTCGATGTCCAGCAACGTGGTATCACGGCGGTTTTCGGTCCTTCAGGCTGTGGGAAAACAACATTGCTGCGGGCTATTGCAGGACTGGACCGTTATTCAAACGGCTTTTTACAGATAGGTGACCAGGTCTGGCAGAGCGATACAAAATTTGTACCTCCCCATCGACGGGCGCTGGGTTATGTTTTTCAGGAATCCAGTCTCTTCCCGCATCTGACGGTAATCAGGAATTTGGAGTATGGCTATTCGAGAGTACCGGAGGACAAGCAAAAGATTGACATGGATACGGCTGTGGAACTATTGGAAATCGGTGGAATTTTACACCGGTTTCCAGTCAACTTGTCCGGGGGTGAACAACAGAGAGTGGCGATTGCCCGGGCAATACTGTCCAGTCCGACACTGTTGTTGATGGATGAACCGCTGGGATCTCTTGACTTGCCCCGTAAACTCGAAATACTTCCCTTTATCGATGCTCTGCATCGTGAACTCGGTATACCGGTAATCTATGTCAGCCACGACCGGGATGAAGTTGCCCGTCTGGCTGACAATATGCTGTTGATGTCCAACGGACAAATGGTGGCGATAGGTAAAGTCAATGCAATGCTGACCCGGATAGATCTGCCTCTGATTCATGGTGACCAGGCGGAATCTGTCATTAACGCTGTGGTATCCGGGCATGATCCTGAATATCAACTGACCAGTCTGGATTCATCCGCGGGCAGGATTTCTGTCACTGGCAATAAACTGCCGGTGAATACCAGTGTGCGATTGAGGATCCTTGCCAGGGATGTCAGCCTGACTCTGGCACGACAAAAGGACACCAGTATCCTGAATATTTTCCCCGCGACGGTAGATGGTATAGTCCCGGAGGGTAACGCCCAGGTAACCGTAAGGCTGCTTGTCAACGATACACCGCTTCTGGCGAGAATTACGCGCAAGTCAGCGGATAATCTTGAACTGCGTCCCGGAATGCGTGTTTACGCCCAGACCAAGAGTGTTGCACTCCTCGCATGAAACCCTTCCCTGTACTGAAGATTCAGAGTCAGTTGTTTTTCAACAGTTGAATTACGTATACTCAAAAACCTTATTGGAGCAAAAGGTCCTGGAACCACAAGCCATGCTGAGATTTTCCGAAGAGATAATGCTTCTCCTGCTGGACGATGATAGCGGCAAGTTCACACGTGTGCCGGATTGGTCTCTTCGCTACGCACTTGCAGGTGGTGTACTGATGGATCTGGCGCTGGAGAATCGTATCGACACAGACCTTGAAAGCCTGATTCTGATCGATGCCACACCCACCGGCGATACTTTGCTGGATCCGACACTAAAGGATATTGAACTGTACCAGGACTCTGGAGATGCCAGCTTTTGGGTGGAACGTACTGCCGGAAGGAGTGATGAAATTCGCGAACAGGCGCTCAGTCGGCTGGTCAGCCTTGGCATTCTGGAACAAAGAGATGAACACTTTCTGTGGGTATTCAATTCCCGGCGGTATCCAGTGGTGGACGGCGAGGTCGAGCGCGAAGTAAAGCTGAGAATTATGAAGGTGCTGTTTTCCAACGAGGTGCCTGATCCCAGGGATGTCGTCATCATCTGTCTTGCAGATGCCTGTGACATTTTCAGCAAATTGTTGTCCCGGCATGAGTTGAATCAGGTATCTGATCGTATTGAACAGGTGGGTAAACTGGACCTGATCGGGCAAGCCATGACGCATACCATCCGCGATATTCAACTGTCAATTGCACTGGCGAATCAGCAAAACTATCCGATTTGATCTTTCCTGGCGGGAAGGTTTTGTACAGGGGGTCGGACCCCATTTTACTCTGGCACTTTACTCCGACCCCAATATTTTCAGCACCATGTTTGGGACCAGTTTATCTCGTCAAGTCCTCTTCAGTACGACTGATTTCATGACCAGATGAATTTTGTCCCGGTACTGCACCGGGACAGGTCAGGCATTGGTCGGTTCAGGGTGTAATTCATCACGTCAAAAAGAGTTTCGAGTGAAAGCCGTTTTGTTTTCGAGTAGCATTGCGGTCATTCATAGTAGTAACCAGGAACGAAGCATGTCAGAAAGAGTGGCCGTTGGCGGCCTGCAAATTGCCAGAGAACTCCATGATCTGATCGAAGAGGAGGTAGCACCCGGAACCGGTGTGGCGCCAAATGAGTTTTGGGAGCAGATGGAAGCCATCTGTGATGATCTCGTGCCACGTAACCGGGCATTGCTGGCATTCCGGGATCAACTTCAGGCAAAGATAGATGACTGGCATCAAGCCCGCAAGGGTCAGCATCACGATCCCCGGGCGTACGAGGCATTTTTGAGAGAGATCGGTTATCTGCTGGATGAAGGAGAAGATTTCGAAATATCCACTGACAATGTGGATGAAGAAATCGCACTCATGGCAGGACCCCAGTTGGTAGTACCGGTCATGAATGCACGGTATGCACTGAACGCGGCAAATGCACGATGGGGCAGTCTCTACGATGCGCTATACGGCGCCGATGTCATTCCTGAAACACCAGGTGCGGAGAAAACCGCACCCAATGGTGACAGCTATAATCCGGCTCGTGGAGACAGGGTGATAGAGTATGCCGCAGAATTTCTGAATAAAAATATGCCTTTAACCAATGCAGCACATCAGGATGTCACACAGTATTCTGTTGATGACGGTAATCTTGTTTGTAAACTGAATTCAGGCTCTGCAGTACTCTCTGACCCTTCACAGCTGGTGGGTTACCTGGGCAACGAAGCCAATCCGGATAGTATTCTGCTAAAGCATAATGGATTGCATGTGGAGATCCAGGTAGATCGTGCACACAACGTTGGCAGGGACCACAAGGCCGGGATCAAGGATATTGTCATGGAATCGGCGATCACCACCATCCAGGATTGTGAGGATTCCATAGCAGCAGTCGATGCCCGGGACAAGGTAGTCGTATATCGCAACTGGCTGGGCTTGATGAAGGGCGATCTCGAAGAAGCATTTGTAAAAGGTGGTGAAACCATTCGCCGTACCCTGAATCCTGACCGTGGATATAAATCTTCGGATGGTGGGGAGGTTACGCTGCACGGTCGAAGTCTGTTACTGATTCGTAATGTTGGCCATTTGATGACAAGCGACGCGGTGCTGCTGACCGACGGCAGCGAAATACCGGAAGGAATTCTGGACTGCATGGTCACCAGCCTTGCCGCGATACACGATCTGAAGGGTAGGGGAGAGTACCGCAACTCCAGAACCGGCAGTGTCTACATTGTAAAACCCAAGATGCATGGACCGGATGAAGTTGCCTTCACAGTGGATCTGTTCGGACGTGTCGAACAGGCTCTGGGTCTGGCCAGGAATACGTTGAAGATCGGCATTATGGATGAGGAACGCAGAACCACACTCAACCTGAAACCCTGTATTCGATGCGCCAGTGAACGCGTCATATTTATTAATACGGGATTTCTTGATCGGACCGGTGATGAGATTCATACCAGCATGGAAGTTGGCCCCATGGTGAAGAAAACGGTCATGAAACAGCAGACCTGGATCAATGCCTATGAAGACTGGAACGTTGATGTCGGGATCGAAACCGGACTTGTAGGCCGGGCGCAGATTGGCAAAGGCATGTGGCCCATGCCGGACGAAATGGCGGAGATGATGCAGCAAAAGGTCAGTCACGCAGAATCCGGAGCCAATACTGCCTGGGTGCCTTCGCCAACAGCGGCTACTTTGCATGTCATGCACTATCATCAGGTGAGTGTGCCCGACAGGCAGGATGCGCTGAAGTCAAGAATCAGAGCCTCTCTGGGAGACATTCTTACTATTCCGGTTTTGACCGGAGAAAACCTGTCGAGTCAGGAAGTACAGCAGGAACTGGAAAACAACGCACAGGGTATTCTCGGATACGTGGTGCGCTGGATCGACCAGGGCGTTGGTTGCTCCAAAGTGCCGGATATCAATGATGTTGGTCTGATGGAGGATCGTGCAACACTCAGGATTTCATCCCAGCATATCGCCAACTGGTTACACCATGGTATCTGTACCGAAGAACAGGTATTGGACACGCTGAAAAAAATGGCAGAAATTGTGGACCACCAGAATGCCGATGATGAGGCTTACCGGAATATGGCTCCTGACTTTAGCCGCAGCGTTGCTTTTCAGGCCGCGTGTGATCTGGTATTCAAGGGAAAAGAACAACCTAATGGATATACTGAACCTGTATTGCATGCCCGTCGAAGAGAGGCAAAGCGGTTGTATGGTGAATGATCCGTTCGCGTAAAATGGGCGAACTGCTCCACTGTTCAGTATGCTGATAGTTGTCATTGACTAATGCGATTGAACGTACTCCTGCTGTTGGTATCCGCTTTTCTGCAACCTGCAATTGCAGACGTGCAAGGCCAGTGGCAACACGGCGTTTCGACCTTTGATGAGTTCAAGTACGGCCCGGACTTTGAACACTTCGACTATGCCAATCCAGACGCCCCCAAGGGCGGTACTCTGGTGTTACCCGTGGAATACCATTTCACCGGCTTTACACCTTACCTGCCTTCAGGATTTCCTGCGATTGGCGCGGCTATGCCGGGAATGCTGTATGACGGGTTGTTTGTGCGTGCTAATGATGAAGCCTTCAGCGTCTATGGCAACCTCGCCCGGCGTGTAAAATTTGCCGATGATCTAAGCGAAGTGGTTGTTCAACTCCACCCCGGAGCCTATTGGCACGACCGGGTACCCATCACCGCGATGGACGTCAAATTCACTTTCGACCATGTGCTCCAAAAATCCACCTCGGGAATACGCTCTGCATTGTCGATCATTGAGTCCATAGAGGTTCAAGGTGAACTGGAGGTCTTGTTTCGGTTCAAACGGGTCGGAGGGTTGAACAAAAACTCGTTTGCGAATCCGGCGATCTATATAAACATTCTGCCGGAACACTACTGGCGTACACGCGACCTCACTAAAAATACCCTGGAACCCCCTCTTGGCAGCGGCCCCTACCGTATCGCTGATTACGCACTGGGAAAATTCCTGCTCTACGAACGGGTGACCGATTACTGGGGCCGTGACATTGCCGTTCACCGTGGCCGGCATAACTTCGATTACATTCGTTATGAGATTTATCGTGACGCAACTATCGCAAGGGAGGCTCTGCGCAAGGGACTGCTGGACTATCGAATCGAGCGTGATCCTTATGTGTGGCGAACCGGCTATAACATTCCAGCGAGGGAAAAGGGCTGGCTGGTCATGCGTCAGAACAATTACAAGGTGGGATCAGGCTTTCAACGTGCGCTGGTCTTCAACACGCGCCGTGACAAACTTGCCGATGTCCGGGTGCGGGAGGCGCTGACGATTGCATTTGATTTTGAGTGGACCAATCGTGTTATCTACGATGGTTTTCACTCCCGGGCCGAAAGCTATTTTTCAGGCACTGATCTTGCGGCCCGGGGCCTGCCGGGGGGCGCCGAACTGGCAATGCTGAAACCGTTTCGGGAACAATTGGGGCGCCAGGTATTCACGCAACCGATCGGAATTCAAAACACCGTCGGCGGTCACCGTGACGATTTATTGCGGGCGCGAGAACTGCTTGCCGAAGCCGGATGGACAGTTCGCGATGGCAGATTGGTCGATGCCGCAGGAGAAGCTTTCGAGATGGAATTCCTTACTCTGTCTGCTAATGACAAGAGGACCTTGTTGCCTTTCATGACTCAGCTGAGTCGCCTGGGTATTGCCTCGAATATACGTCTTGTCGATTCTGCACAGTTTTTGAGCAGGTTGCGGGAATTTGACTTTGACGCGCTGCTGAATAGCATGCCGTTTGGTTATCCTCCAGGAGGCGAACTTCGGTCTTACTTCAGTTCACAGGTGGCAAACATACCGAACACTGCGAATTTAACCGGCATCAGCAGCCCGGTCGTTGATACGCTGGTCAGTGAGGTACTTGGCGCCAGACGCAAAGAGCATCTTATCACTGCCAGCAGGGCACTTGATCGAGTCCTGCTGTGGGGCTATTACCTCATTCCGATCATCGGCATCCAGCAACCACGGGCAGTGTACTGGGACAAGTTTGGACGACCAGCCATCGATGCGGAGTACATCACCAGCTTTCCTGATACCTGGTGGTGGGACGACGCTCGAGCAGCCAGGATTCGATGATGCTGGTGGCGGCGCAATATGATCTGTCCGGTCAACTAACTCTTTATGACGGGCAGTTCCACATGGGATGCGTGTACCGTGTCATGAAACACCGTCTGTTCCGCAATGACACCCTCGGCATCTTCTCCAAATAAATTGCCGGTATTCATGTTGCGATCGAAGCGCGGAAAGTTGCTGCTGGTGATGTCCAGCCGCATCCGGTGCCCTTTCCTGAACACAATCGACACCGATGCCAGGTCGATCACATAGAGTTGCACCTCACCTGGCGTAACTGGACTCGGGTTCAGGAGCCCGTGCCGAAACCTGGCACGCAATACACCCTCAACGACATTGTAGGCGGCGCCATCCGGGTAGACATCAACCAGTTTAGCCACAAAATCCGTGTCCCTGACGGAAGTGGCAGCGGACAGGTGGACCTTGATGGGTCCGGTCACTTCCAGGTCTGCTTCAAGCGGCGCCGTGGTGTAGCAGAGCACATCCTGGCGTTTTTCCACACGTGACTGGTCGAAGGGTCCGGGTGTGAGCTTCCCACCCAGGCTTCGGCCTCCGACGGTGGGAACCGGGTCAAGCGGGTCGTAGCAGTATCTGTCCGCCGGCTGGGAACCTGGGGCATCAGGGGTCAGCAAACCGTCCCCTGCAGCGGTGTTGGCTCTTCCGCGCGAGGAGAGAAAGTACCTCTGCCAAATGGTCTGGTGCAATGGCCAGGCATCGGTATCACGCCATTGGTTCAGGCCCATCACAAAGTAACGTACCGCTGGAATCTCGACATCCTGGCCCTTGACATAACGATCAAAGAACGCCAGTTGCCTTGCCTGAGCTGATGCCGCCAAACCTCCGGCAGAAGGTCCGAAATTCAAGGCGCCGGTGACAGGCAGCAGATTGGAACCATGCACCCAGGGTCCACAGAAGACGTGCTGCCCCTCCTGCGCAGCCTGACTGCCACCCTTATTTCGCATCATGTTGAAGCTGGTAAACAGCGAACCGCTGTACATGTCATACCATCCCCCGGCGTGGAAGCAGGGCACCTGGACCCTGGAAAAATCCCAGTAGAGGTCAGCCTCACTGGTCAACTGCTCGAGTGCAGGTTTCATCACGCTCTCCGAAAAGCTCTCGCGCAGGCCGTCGAAGTCAAAGTGGGGAACGTTTCTGAAAGGCAGGTACTCCAGCACCTCGTCATTGTTGTTCATGGCCTGCAGGACCATCGCACGCATCCGGCTGACATTCCGTCCCTCTTTTTCCAGCCGGTCAACTGTCCCTAAGGCCATCATGCAAAACCAGCTGACGATCATTTCAAATTCGAACACCCCGCCCGGACGGGACTCCTGCCCCGGGCCGCTTGAGATGATGGCGGGTGCTATGGCTTTGAGCGATGGTGGCTGTGCCAGGGCTGTCTGCCATTGTACGTGTCCAAGATAAGAATTACCGGCCATGCCCACGCGACCATCGCACCAGGGTTCTGCTGCGACCCATTCAACGGCATCGTAACCGTCGGCTCCCTCCAACGGTTGGCCGGTATGATAATTCCATTCCGAAGCAAACTGACCTTCTGAAGACCACATGCCCCTCGTATCCTGCAGCACGAAAGCATAGCCGGCAAATGCCGCGTCCACAGCTGTCAGAAAATCGTTGTTACCGGACCACACTTTGTTGTAGGGAGTCCGACTCAGGATAGCCGGGTACTTTCTGCCATCATCCGGCCGGTAAACGTCAGCGCGGAGCGTAACACCGTCCCTGGTTTTCATCGGCACGTCACGGTCGATGCGAATGGATGTGATCATGGCAGGACTCTGTACAATTTGCTGCTTCAATTCAGATTAGCATGTACCAGTGGCGAGCAACACGTCTTCTTGTCAAGCATGCTCTATCCGGGTAGGCTTTGACTTTGAGATTGTACTACAGGGCATCAATCATGAGCGAACAACGTATCGTGGGAGAGGATCCCGAAGCGGAGAACCAGAGCAGGAAATATGCCTCCGAGCGGGGACCATTTGCCATTAATGCCAATCCTGCGATCAACCAGCCGTATCCGCGCGAGAAAGTCGACGGAGATCTGGCGGCAGCTGTGTTTGCGCACGAACCGCTGGCGCAGAAGATTGGCAAAGACGCCGCTCGCCGGAAGATTGGCGAGATGGTAAAGGCATTCATGCCAGGCACCACCACGACACCGCTATTCGATCAGCCAGGACCCAATGGCATGAGTCTGGCGCATATCTGGTTCGGGCCGAATTTTCCGCTGTTCCGCCATAGCCATCCGGGATTGGGCGACTGTCTCTATTATGTGGTTGCGGGTGAGATTGTCATGGGCAATCGCAGGCTCGCAGCAGGGTCGACCTTCTTTTTGCCAAATGGACAACCCTACAAGTACACCGCCGGCGCCGCGGGTGTGGAATTACTGGAGTTTCGTGCCGGTGGTGGCGTTAGCGGGGCGCCTGGTCTGAAGCTTGACGAGACATCGCTGGACTCGCTTCAAAAGATCATCGACGGCTCCTACGAGAACGAACACCTGTGGGAGGCGCCCGAACGGATTGGCGACACAGCGTTGCGGCAGGCCAGGATAGACGGTCGTCTCGACTGAAACACCAGGGTTCAGTTGCTCGACATCAGGCTTGAAAAGATTCTTGCCTGGACCGGCGCCGCCGTTCCAGATCATCTCGATACTGTCGTCATCCAACAGGCTTCGCAGATGGGCGACATACTGCCCCATTTTATAGGCGTATTCCTCCTTGGTCTTTGGATTCACCGGGGTCTTGACCCAGGGGAACTCGGTCACTGATAGAATCGGGCTCTTCACTTTGAATTTTCCAGAGCCACTTGACGCGCCGCTTCAAGTTCGGCTTCAGAAATTCCTTCCAGCGCAATGACATAGTTCATTTTCACGGCATTTTTACGGAACGGGATTGACGATTGGTATGCATCTGAAAACCAGAATTCCTCAATTGCCGCCATGGACGGAAACCGTTCCACCGCCATAAACGTAACAGAGGGTGGTAACTCGCCCTCGAGCACCTTGAGCCTCTCAGTACCCACATTGCCAGATGCAATGGGTGCGATATTGATGTTTTTAGCGGCGGCTCCAGCACGATTGGCATACTCCGGGTCGACCTCACCACCGAGCGTAGTTCCGCACACGACCAGGTACGCGTGTCTGTTGCTATCTGTCATGCTGGTACTCCTTTACTGATAAAAGTTTGAAACTTCACTCTCTATCTACCCACCTATCCGCTTGAACTTCTGCAGTGAATGACAATCCAGGGGCACCATGCCCCAACTACCACCGCCGCTGACGGTCACCTCACTGACGTATAAATCTCCTTTTGAATCCGCCCAGATTCCATGCGGTGCAAAGAAATTCCCCGGTAACATCGGATCTTCATCACCAAATCGAGTCTGAATCTCACCGTCCAGCGTCAGTACGCTCACCTGGCCCCAGGGCGCATGAGGTGGTATTTCGATATTGGGTCCCCAGCCGGCGCGCCCACCCAGTTCGGCGACATAGAGGTTATCATCCCTATCGATATACAGGTCGTCCGGTCGAGTAACATGATTCCATTCGGTCACATAATCACCTGCCACGTTGAATATCTGAATGCGTGAGTTCTCCCGGTCCGCGACATAAACCCGGTCATAACGATCAACAGCAATGGCGTGTGGCAGGTTGAATTCTCCAGGGCCGTCACCGGGTTCACCCCAGGAGAACTGGTACACACCTGACTGTGAGAACTTATGGACCCTGGCGTTGCCGTAACCATCGGCAACATAGAGTTCACCATCTGTGGACAATGCCGCATTGGTGACGCCATTGAACGGTCCAGCTGCACGTTGCACCGGTGTTTTACGCACGACAAACCCGGTATCCGATGGTTTGTCTTTTTCACCAAGCGTTTGCAGCAAGGCGCCGTCAGTAGTAAAAATCCTGACCGTATGATCGAAATTATCAACACAGTAAATCCGATCATCGGGTCCGATATAAATGCCGTGTGCATTGGTGAACACACCTGCGCCCCATGCATCAAGAAAATTGCCATCTGCATCGAACACAATCATGGGGTGATCACCGCGATTAAACGCGTAGACCCTGTCCCGGGAGTCAGTGGCAACACCGGCTACTTCCACAAAACTCCAGCCTTCCGGCAGCTTCTCCCAGCCTTCAATGACTTCAAACGCCATCCTGTTCCTGGTCGCCATGTTCACTCCGATCGAGAATTAAAGATATAGACGTTACTGTTCGCTGTTTGACTTCGCCGACAGGAGATTTCCATTTCAATGGTGGCAAGTCGTATCACCCTCTGAGTCTCATCACCTGTTATGGCCAATATGTGGGTCCACTCCCCGGACCCAGCTGTGTCTTGATGACATCCTGCGCCATCTCGACGAACTCACAGAGCAGCAATCGTGTGTCTCTTGGATCAATCAGGTCCAGGCCCACAGCTTCTGCCGTTTTGAAGGGAGAAGCGTAGCGCTGCAATCGTTGCTCGATCTCCTGTCTTTTGGCATCAGGATCGGGAGCGGCTTCGATAATGCGACGGAACGCTGCTGAAGTACCCCCTTCGATGTGCATGGAGCCCCAGTGCCCCGATGGCCAGGCATAACGACGATAAAGACCGCTGCCGGGCCGATACTGCAGACTCCCCGCAAGTCCATAGGCCTGTCGAATGATGAACGAGATCATCGGCATTTTGCTCATCGCAGTGGCGTACACCAGGCGTGTGCCGGCCCGTTCGATCGCCCGTTTCTCGGATTCGATGCCGACAAGAAAACCAGGCTCGTCCATCAGAAAGACCAGCGGCAGATGGAATGTATCGCAGAGCTGAATCAGGCGCATTGACTTTTCAGCTGCGTCCGCATCCATGGACCCGCCAAGTCGCCTGTTGTTGTTTATCATCACACCCACCGGATAGCCGTTTGCTCTTGCGAGTCCAGTGATCCGCGATCGTCCAAAGTCGGGAGAAATCTCAAAGAAAGAATCCTCGTCTAGAACGCCATCAAGAATCACGGAGGGATCATAACTTTTCCGCTTTTCTCGAGGAATAATGGACAGAAGGCGTTCATCCCGCCGATGCAGATCGTCGGCTGGTTCTTCGCGAGGTGGCATTTTCCAAACGTTGTCCGGGAGATAACTCAGAAACCGGCGGATCTGTTCAAAGGCTTCTTCTTCTGTATCGGCTGCGTTATTGACAACCCCGCTGATGCGGGTGTGAATCTTGTAGCCACCGAGTTCTTCTTTGTCTATATCGTAGCCAAGGGCAGCCTTAACCACCGGCGGTCCTCCGGGAAAGACCTGGCCAATGCCCTTGACCATCACGCTGAAATGGCTGAGGCACGGCAGAGGCGCCAGCCCACCGGCAGCAGGACCGAGGATCGCAGTTACCACTGGCGCAACGGTGAGTATTTCAGAGAGCGGGCCGAAGAATGCACCATCCGGAATATACGTCCGTCCCAGCTGTTCAAATCCTTCGACACTGCCGCCCACACCATCGATAAGGTTCACGGTTGGCACTCGCATCGACAAAGGCGTTGGATGGTTATGACCTGCATCGATCGCGCCACCGGCTGCAGAAGCTGATCCACTCTGCACGGTGAAATCCTGCCCGCCCACATAGACTCTGCGACCATTGATCCGGCACAAGCCCGAACGCGAAGCGCTGGGAACGAATCCAGCCAGTTCACCCTCATCATCGTAGCTGGCATGCCCTGCGAGTTTCCCCATCTGCTGGAATGAGCCTTCATCAATCAGAGCTTCGATTCGTTCCCGAATCGTCAGTTTGCCGCGCTTATGCTGTCTGGCGATGCCATCAGGGCCTCCCAATTCATCCGCCAGGGCATGGCGTAATTTGATTTCCTCTAATTCCTTTTCCCAGGACATGATTTTCCTCTCATTACTTGTGCCTTATGCCTTGATACTTGTTACTTTCGCACTTCCCATTGATTCTAATTCCGAACATCGTTCATTACGGGACCTGGTTGGCCCGGAAACAGTCTCCGAAGACCGTGGCTGAGAGCGAGATTCACATAAGACATGTGAGACTCGTTCTCGAATTCCTGTGCGCTCCAATCGAGACCCTTGTATTTACGTTCTTCGAGTCTGGCGATCAGCTTGTCATAGTTGGCCGCCAAAAGTTGAAGTCCGGAAAGAACCGAGGTTCGCTCCAGCGAACCCAGCGTGATATATGCTTCGGCATTCAGTTCACGGCTCCGGGTCCAGCAGCGTTCCTCATATTCAAGAATCGGGTCCCCCTCCATGACCGATGCGGGACTCCCGATAATGTAACGATCAAACATCGGTGAACGTGAAAATAAAGCGTAGAGTGCGAACAGCCCGCCATATGAGAAGCCAAACAAGCCGGCTTTGTCCTGCAGGCAGGGAAATTCCCTTCTGATAAGCGGATCGAGTTCATCTTCCAGGAACTGAAGGAATTTGTCCGCTTGCCCGAACCCCACTTCCAGGCCATTGGCCATCTGCATGAACATCTCCATTTCGGGAGGCTCGGGAGTGCCGGGTGGTGTCATATCGCGAGCCCGTAATACAGCGACTTTGGATTCCTCTCCAGCATCGACGGGATAGCCGATCCCAACGACAATCAAAAACTCGGAAGGACCACCATCCGGGTCTCCGGGCAGGATACTTGTATTCGCAACAACACTCGCAAAGCCCATGTTGGCATCGAGTGTGTAGAGAATCCTAAAAGCATCGGGAAGTTTAACGCCCATGTCGCTTGCAGCTTTTGGAAAGGGTGGTGGTTGAAAAACCTGAATTTCAAACAGATCATTAACGTGCTTTGAATCGACAGTAAAACTGATTGCACCTGGAATGGTAACCGGCTTCCCTTCAATCATTTTTTCTCCCTTACTCTACAGGTTCTGCTGGTTATGGATCACCTCTTGCTGATCCCTGGGTACATAAAAGTGTGATCCCGGGATAAAGTCGTAACCCAGATCGCCCAGCAACCGACGCTGCCGGGGGGAACAGCACTGCGCCACCTCGGGGATATTGTTGTGGTCGTAGGAGCGCACCCACAACTGACAATAATTGTAGACAATGACTTTACGAGACCGATTCGACAGATTCTTACAGGGCCCATGCCAAAGCGAATGAGGAAACAGATAGGCATCTCCTGCCTTACCCATAAGCTGCGCGGCTCCCTGTGAGTAAGGTGTTGTTTCATGATCCTCCGGGTCCGGGATTTGACGCATATGGCTACCGGGGAATACCGTGAGATTGCCACTGTCGCGTTCGGTAACATCAGTTAAGAGGTACATCGCCTTCATAGCGATCGGTGGTGATGACGAAGAGGGTCGAATCATTCGCAGCGACTCACCACCATCTGTATGGGTGTAGCCGGGAAAGCTCTCCGATGGTTCCCGGCAAATCGCCTGGCTCAAGCTGTACAGGATGTTGGAACCCATGATGTCAACGATGTAATCGAAAACAGGCGTCCGGTCGATCAGATCGATAAACGCATGGTGATACGGCAGTAGATCATGGCGATCCATGAACCCGTTCACTGCCTGATTCCTGGAATGTTCCTGCCACTGATAGTGACCAATCGGCAGTTCCGGATCGGTGGAAGGCTCAAATCCAGGAATCTGGCGTATACGCTCCATCTCGCTGATGAAGAAACTCACCTCATCAGGATTGAGTGCCCCTTCAAGATGCAGGTAACCATCAGTATCGAAGTTTCCCCGTTGTTCGTCACTTAATTTCAACATGTCCAGTCTCCTCTGGGTGCGAACAAAAAATCAGATGCGAAGTGATGATACGATTCCAGTGTGATTATCAATATCGAATCAGGTTGGCCTGACTGATCCGAGTGATCTCAGGCAAAAAGGGGACTGTGTGCCCACTTTTTGCCGATGAGAAAACCCGATCAGATCACTGGGGCTTGTTCCAGGTGAACTCCACGCCGATGGTACGAGGATGACCGTAGCCAATGCCGGATTCGTTGCTTTCATACTCGATTACTTCATTGGTCAGGTTCTTGCCGAATACCGAGAAGCGCCAGTCCCCATCGGCTGTATTCACCGTAAACCGTCCGTTCAACATGTAGTAGCCAGGTGTCTCGACCTCGTTGGTCACGCCGTTAAACGAGAAGGGTATGCGGTAATAATCAATCAGCACCGTCCCGTTCATGCCGCGCGGCAACGCCATGTCATAGGCCAGGCTTGCGATCACCTTGTATTTCGGCGCGTTAGGCAGCCGGTTACCAGGTAATACGGGTGTGTTAGTGACCGCATTCCAGGTATTAGCCGGCACGGTGTCCAATTCGGCGTCGCGGAGATAATCACCGCCCAATGACAGGGTCAGGTTGTCGCTGACCCGGAACACCGTATCCAGTTCCAGACCCGTGTTATGCGCATTCCCGGCACTCCGGGTATAGTTAAATTGACCAAAACCACCAGCGGCAAGCTCAGGTTCCTGAAGATCCAGGTAGGTGTTCTTCCAGTCGCTGTAGAACAGGGCGCCGACCAGGGTGACACGATCATCGAATAACCGGGTCTTGAGACCGATCTCATAAGCGAGAACTTCGTCACCTTCCTGGGTAACCAACGGCTGGTATGCGTCCAGGAATAGCTGTGCATCCTCGCCATCGACGACGCCATCCCCATTGCGGTCACCAGCGGGTTGCACTGCAAAGGGAACCAGTCCGGTGTACGGTGCGCCGCTGTCAAGTGCAGTCTGTACGCGCCCGATCTGCGACACCACACCGGTATTGAAAAACCCGGGACGAAAGCCCTGGGTTACCGTCCCATAGACCAGCGTGCCATCGTTCGGCCGCCAGGAAATACTCAGTTTTGGCGATACCAGTTCATCTTCCACCTCAGTTGTCTTGAGATCCTCCCGGGCGCCAGTGCGCTTGGTCGTTCGCGAGACGCGTAGACCCCCTGTAAGGTCGATCTGGTCGGTGAGGCGATAGGTGAGTTCACCGTAGACTGCCACTTCGTCCAGCTCGAACAGGGTTGCCACACCGAAAAAACCGATACTATGCCAAAAGGCAACCACATCATCGCGCAGATCTTCGAATTCGGGACGCAAACCAGCCTCGAGGCCCACCGAATCGGGGGTGTCCTTGCCATTGATTTCGGTGCCTTCCTTGGCAAAGATGCCTGCCGTCCAGCGCCAGGCACTATCCAGGTCGCTTGACAGGGCGCGAATCTCGAGCACGTCCCTGCTGATCTCTTGGTTCAAGAGCGTCGTGGCGCCATAACTGGTCGCCACCGCATCAATAGGGTAGGGGGAAAAGGCGACGGGCACAAAGAAGGCACAGAAGGTAACGTCACCTACACCAAATGCCGCGAAGGGGTTAAAAATGGGGGGCTCGAGCCGACCCTGGTCCGCCGCAACGCAGTTGAAAAGGTGTTGTGACGGATTTGCAAAACGCGGAGCGGTCTGCTCGAAAAGAAAGGTTTCACGGGTGAAATGGGAAAAGGAACTGGTGACATTCACACCAGGCAATTCAAACTCGAAGGTCAGGTTGGATTGCTCCTCGCTATCGCCGCTGGAATTAGGGAAATTCGGGTCGGTAAGCAAATCTGTGCCAAAGGGATGGTGTGCAAGGCTGGGTCCCTCGGCCTGGTGGTCCGAATAGTTGTAGGACGCTTCCACCTGCAGCCAACTGGTGGCGAGCCAGTTGATCTTGATACGCCCGCCGCTGCTCTCGGAGCTGTTCACATCCTTCTGGTTGCGTGGCGCGTCAGTATCAAGGAAGCCGGCAGTATCGTGAAAGAAACCACCCAGACGCACACCCAGGACGTCCTGGATCAGAGGGATGTTGATCACGAGGCTGGTGCGGCTGCTTAAATCATCACTCTCATGGTTTGACTCCAGTGTGCCATTGACCACCAGGTCGAACTCGTTGGGATTGGCATCGTTGCTGATGTAGCGGATCAGTCCGCCGAGGGAGCCTTCGCCATAAAGAGTGCCTTGCGGCCCTTTCAGGGCTTCGACGCGAGCCAGATCGAATCCAAGCCCGCTGCTCTGTCTGCCACCCGTGCGCGACTCGGTGACCGGAATGTTGTCGACATACACACCGATGGTGGATCCTCCGCTCTGCGGCGAGGTCAAGCCGCGAATGGATATGTTATTGTAAGTAGAGGCATTGCTCTTATAGGACACAGATGGCAGCGACAGGTACAGATCCCGTATGTTGACGTAGCCCTTGTTCTGCAAAGCTGTCTCGTCGAGGGCAGAGATGGAAATGGGTGTATCCATCAGTTTGGTGTCGCGGAAGGTTGCCGACACGACGATTTCCTCTATGCCGGTACCGGTAGAACTCCCCGCTTCCCCGGCATCTTCTTCAGCCAAAGTGCTACCGACTGGCATCAGGAAAAACGACATTGGTAACATCCGCGTCAGTCGGCTCGTTATCAATGCATGGATGAATGTGACCATAATATGTTACTCCCTCACAGTGTTATTGCTGTTCGTGCAGTGCCGGCAAGATTCACGGATGGATTCTCCCCGATCACGGCAATCCCCGGGCACAATTCTTTGAGGCGGACGAGCCTCTCCCTTTTCGGAAAAAGCAAATAGCGGGCCAACTGGAAATCCGTTGCAATGCCATTAAGTTTCAGGCACTTAGCGTGTCCAACCAACCGTCGTTAGGGACTCAGTGATATGAGATATCATGAATACACGATATATCGTGTTTTCAGCATAACTCTTTCAGTCGCACTTACCCGGCGCTGCCATTCACAGTGAAATAAATCAGTCCTCGATCAGGGTCATGGCGCGCACGATCCCGAGTTTCTTCATCCTCGAGCGCAGGGTATTGCCGTGCAGACCGAGGCATTCGGCGGCGCCTCCCGGGCCCTGGATTTTGCCATGCGTTCTCTCCAGCGTTCGCATGATATGATGACGTTCGAGTGCTTTGAGGGTCATATTTTCCGTACTCGGTTCTGCTGGCGCCTCGCCGCCGGGTTGCAGTTCGGGCAGCCTGAGATAGGGCGCCGTACTCAGGAGTGCTCCCCGCTCAATAATATTCTTGAGTTCGCGAACGTTCCCGGGCCATGGGTATTCGATCAGTTTTGCCAGTGTTGACTCGTCGATGCGGTCGATGGGTTTAACTGCATCCCCACCGAATTTGGTGAGGAAGTAATGTGCCAGAAGCGATATGTCCTCGGGCCGGTCCCGCAGTGGGGGAACGGTGACTGGATAGACATTGAGTCGATAAAAGAGATCTTCGCGGAAGCTGCCCTCCCGCACTTTTTCCTCCAGATTCACGTTGGTCGCAGTGATCAGGCGAAAATCCGATCGGATCGTGGTAGTGCCACCCACCCGCTGGAATTCGTGTGTGTCCAGGACTCGGAGCAGTGCAGTCTGAATGTTCATCGGCAGATTGCCAATCTCGTCCAGAAATATAGTGCCGCGATCAGCCAGTTCGAACCGGCCAATGTGCCTTTTCAGAGCACCGGTGAATGCACCCTGTTCGTGGCCGAACATCTCACTGCTGATCAGATATTCCGACAAGCTGTTGCAGTCGACGCGGATGAAGGGGCCTTCTCGACGTGTACTTGCGTGGTGAATGGCCCAGGCCACCTGTTCCTTGCCTGCACCGGTTTCGCCCAGAACCAGCACCGTCGAGTCTGATTCCGCAACCCTTTGGATCTGCGCAAACACCTTGCGTATGGCCGGACTGGCGCCGATGAAGTCCTCATACGGACCGATCTGGTTGACCTGCTCGATGAAGTAGTCTTTTTCCTTGCTGAGTTGCTGATTCAGGCTTTCGATCTTCTCGTAGGCCTCGGCATTGTCGAGTGTTATTGCAGCCATGGCGACGAAGTGGCTGAGGTCGCCCAGGCTGTCGGCATTGGCCTGGCACGGGAGCAGGCAGTTGTCGTGATAGAGAACACCGATCAGCTGACCACGGATCTGCAAGGGGAGGCAGAAGCAAGACCGGATTCGCTGCCGCATATCAAGGTCTCCGATTTGATGCTCGCGGGCGTCGGTAAAGTCGACGAATTCCGCGATACCGGTCTCCGCGACTCGCTGAATGATGGTCCAGGCGTCGGCGAAATACCTGGCTTCAGCGTCGTCCCTGGTCAGCACCACCGTTGCCTTGAGGTCAAGGTCCTGGTTCGTAGGGTAATCTCTGGCAGTGAATAATGCGCCACGTTCCGCGCCCGTCAGACGGTTGATGGTCGTAAGAATGCGCCGTGCCAGTTCCCTGAAATCCATGATCCCGAGGATCTCCTGGCTGAGCATGATGGTGGACTCAAGCAGACTCTGTGGCTCCTGGTGTCCATCCTGCAGCGCTCTGAGATCATCGGAAATCCAACCCGGATTAATGGGCTCAAGGAAAGCACTGGCCTGCGCCACGAGTTTGCGGGTGCTGTCCTCGTTACCTTTTCCCTGCTGCAACCTGATGCGTGCCAGAAGAAGTTGTGTTTTCGCATGATCAATCAGGTAACCGGACCGCTCGAAATACTCCAGTGCCAGCATCAGTTGTTCGTCGATCGCTGCAAGCGGCTGGCCTTCACGCCGCATGATCAGTGCCTGGAGAAGATGAACATACCCCGGCGATTGAACGTTCGTGGTCTCTTCTGGCTGGGCAAGAAACTGTGCAATCTCGTGACGTATCTCCTCGTGCAGAGGTCCATCATTGAGTGCCTGGAGGAACATTATGAGGTATCCAACGTTTCCGCCATATCCACCGGCAGGCGATTCACGAACGAGTTTCAGCTGCTCGATTGACCGCTGTAGATCCCCTGCCGCAGCATAGGCGAACGCGAGGATGCCGTGAATCGAGTCCTCGAGAAAGGGCATCGGCGCCGAGTGGCTTTCCTTCATGGCCTTCTCGATGACGGCGATAGCCTGCCCGGGTTGTCCGATATCGATGAGTGACCGGGCAAGACCATAAGCAACCTGCACCATGCCTAGCGAATCGCCATCCTCGCGGCACTGTTCATACTGCGAGTTGAGCAGGCCGATACCCACGCTGACCTGACCGAGCCAGACATAACAGTTACCGAGCATGGTGGTCACCAGGATGGGAGTGCCGGTTCGTGGGTAGCGTGCCACGTTGGGTCTGATCGCCTCATAGGCCTGCACGACGTCGCGAATTTGACCGCGTTGCCACAGGAAGAACATACGAAGATGCAGGGCCTGTCGCTGAATCGTGGGGTCGTCCTGGTTTTCGACCAACTGCCATCCCACTTCAAAGCTCTTGAAAGCGCGGCTTTTATCCCCGCTCCAGAACTCGTAAAACGACTTGTGCAGGAGTAGCAAAGCTGTCCTCGGGTAAGCAGGAAGATGTTGCGCTCTCACCAGTGCCGCCTCGATGGCAGCGACGATCCATGCGCTGTCCTGCAGGCCGGTGAAGAGTCGGCAGTAACAGTACACTGCATCGGCATAGAGGCGATCAGCCAATTCATCAGGCTCAACTGCATCGAGTGTTTCGATGAGGAAGTGAAAACATTGCAAGGCAGTCTGGTGTTGAAGCCCGCGATACAGAACTTGACCGGTCTCCAATAGCTTCTCGCAGTTGGACAGATCCGGCTCCATGGCCATGAGATGGTGCGCGAGTTCGGCATGTTCGCGGTTGCCATCCTGTGCCTGGGATTGCAGCAATTCGGCGATCTGCCGGTGATAATGTTTCCTGTCGTCTTCACCCAGGCAGGTCAGAGCCTGCTGCCTGCAATCCGAGTCGGCAAAGCGGAAACAGCCTGGCGATTCCCTCAGGAGCCAGCCTTTCTGGACACCCTCTTCCAATGCCAACAGCACCGTGGATGCCTTGTGTCCTGTGAGTTCCTGGATCCAGTCGATGGAAAAGCTGCCTGCGAACAGGGCTGCCAACTCCTTGATGTGCGTCTCTGAGGAGTGGATCTCATTCGGTAAGTTCACGTGAATGCCTCGATAGGGCCAAAACAGGCACAGAAATCCAATTGGCAGATCAATATACATGATATTTCGTGTAATTACGATAAATGGTTTTTACACGAGATTTCGCTATGCCCATGCGGTTGAAAACACCCTCAAGATGACACGAAACGGACAGGCTCACGGGTTGAACATTCTCAACTGCTTTTCTGCCAAATTTCATGAGAACACGAAATTTCGTGTAAACGACCATGCTGCCAGACAGGCGACAAAACCCAAGTGATTGGAAATAAATGTATTTTCTGCTATGGCATGGTTAATGCTTGCTTTTGCAGTTGAAGCTGGTCGCGAACACTTTGGAACCTGACATGATTCGTATTACAGAATTACAGACAGAGCCCGGCTTGCTAGAAATTCGGGTCGATGGTCGGATCGAAACAGCAGCATTGCCTTTGCTGCAAAAGGATATCGAGGAAGCAGCCGACAGGGTAAATTCCAGAATCATGCTGAATCTGCAGGGGGTGACCGGCTGTGACCACTTGAGTATCCAATTTTTATGCGCCATTGATCTTGAAGCGGTGGTCTTGATCAATGTGCCGGAATTTCTTCGGATTCAAATCGACGCAGGTGACGAGCATTGAACCCCGGGCTCAGTGTCAGGGGGCAGGCAACAAGCTGCGTCCTCTGACATTCAGACCAAGGCCGGGCTCGCTATTGATATTGTTCACTGGGTATTCACCTTTGTAGCCGAATCTGAGACATTTTGTAGTCAGGTCCTGCCGCAGCAGGTATGTCCCGAAAGCACCTTCTGAGGCTTCGAGAAGAGGTCTGGCAGTATTCATCACCGTCAAGCCTGCACGGGTCAGGATGCTTGTCTCGCCTACCTGTGCACCCACAATTATGCCGATACCCCTTGCCAGAGCTTCCTTCACTATTTCCTGAGACCTGTGCAGCCCACCCATCTTGGAGACCCGAACGTTTAAAAGCCAAAGTCCGTCATCCTGGAGTGAGTCCATTTGTTCAATACGTGTGAAGCTTTCATCCAGTATGATGCGCACTCCGCAGGCGTTGCCCACCTTACTGAATCCATTCAGGTCTCCTGCCTGCACAGGCTCTTCAATTGCGAAAAATTTCCCTGGCAGCACCGTGATATGATGAATGCACTCGTCCACGTTATTCCAATGATTGTTTGCGTCCAGCCTTATCCGGAGCGGAGTCTCACTTTTGCGAATCAGGTCTTCCATCTTTCTGCTGTCCCGCTGTTGATTGCCGGAGAGTTTGACCTTGTAATCACTGAACCCCTGATTCCGGTATCGACGCAGCTGCCATCGGTAGGCAAGACGGGGTGCATCGCCCAGTACTGCGCTATATGTGAAAATACCGCTAAGCCGGGGTACGTCCAGCAGGTCCTCTACGGGGACACTCTCAATTTTTCCAAACAAGTCCAGAATCGCCAGCTCTACAGCGCAGAATGCAGCCGGATTCCGGTCTATCAGTTCTCGATGGGCATTGGTCCAGGCGAATAAGGTCTGAGTATCGGTAACCTCAAGAGATATGTTATTTGCATGTTCACGAATAAATGCAGCGCCACTGTCGATTGTCTCTCCAGTAACATAGTCCCTTGGACAACCCTCACCATAACCGATCAGCCCATTGTCGGCATGAGCAGCGACAATCAGGTTCTCTGCACGTCGACGGCTTGCCGATGAATGTCTGAAGACCGTTTTGAATGGAATGGGATATGTGAACACTTCAAGTCGATCGATGTGCATCCGTCTTACTCCGGTAAGGCAGCGCTGTCAAAATCGAATGTACAATCGCGCGCATATTGTAGATGCAGATACTTGAACTGGGCATCACGCTGACCTGCTTCCACACATGAGGACCGGAACCTGTCACCTGTGCCGTTCTTCAGGTAGCGGATTCTCAGTGGGGCCAGACGTCCACTCTTGCGCTTGGCTTCGTATTCAATGTTTGAAGAGTACAGTTTGTATTCCAACTCCATCTCCATGCCCACACCGGGGAGCGAACTCTCGCCATTCAACTCAATAAACAGTCTGTAAACGGCGGATTCCTCCCAGGCAAGCATGATGAAGAACATTGGGGAGATACCGTGTTCCGAAAGAACTGATATTACTGCCTGTATAACCTGCGCCTCGGTTAACTTTTCTCCGGTAATGTTGGTGACGCCCTTGCCTTTTTGAACGAACTCCAGTGCCGGTGTCTCAAACACACGCCCATTGACCCGGACGATGTCGTTTATGTCGTATCGATACAGTCCGTCGATGGTGGTGATGAATACGTAGTACTCATGTCCTTCCTGCAGTTCATCGAGGCCCAGGAAGTCTTCCCCGCCAGTTTCACGTTCCTGCCGTTCCATAAATTCAAAAAATGTGTTGGTCAGCGTTGGCAGGCAGGTATTGTGTTTCGCGTCAATGTTAATCGTACCCCGGAATTCACTTGCCGAGTAACCCCACTCAATGATTGCGGTATCGGTGGGCAGCAAGGGAGAAAGGCTGCCCAGAGCAATGCCGCAACTACCCCCTGTCCAGGTCACAACACCTCCGAGGTTCGGCCAGATGTCCGTGTAGGTCAGTCGCCCAGAAGCTTGCAGTTTGTCCGCCAGTTGCCGCGCCCGTGCCGGGTGCGGCTCCAATCCTGTGACAGGTATATCTGGTGATTTGCCCGTGGCTATCGCATTGAACACTACATCCGCGTGACTATGTACAAACGACAGCAAACGCAAAAAAGTAGAGGGGTTCGCTGTGGCCATGCTCGTGACTTGTGTCTCTGCAAAACCAAAAACGGCCATTGCAAGATAGCGGCTATCATAATCCTCAATTTCAGATAAAACCGGTGGCAGTACATACCTTGATCGCACCAGGGACGACTGGCTGCGGTATAGTAATCCGGATGCAGAGCCGAATTCTGTTCCCCCGGGCATCCTGCCTTCCACTGCCTGCCCACTGACGGCAAATACTTTTCCGTCGAGGACGCCGTCACATCCGGACCAGACGAAGGCGGAAATTTTCTGGTCGTCCTTCATTTGCCGCAGTCCGATTTTAGTTACCGGAATATTCTTGGGAGTTCCCAGGGTTCCGCTGGTTCGGTGGTAGTAAACAGGCTGGTCCCGGGTAAGACAGCGTTCTCCCGTCAGTTCCTGTCGTTCAATGAAAGGACGAAGATCCTCATAGGTCTGTACTGGCACAGCTTTTTGATAATCCCTGATGCTGGAAATACTTGAGAAACCATGTGCCTTTCCGAATTCAGAATCCGAATTTCGATTCAGAATACGGCGTAAAATATCTGTTTGAACCTCGCCTGGAGTCTTCGCCTTGTTAACCAGATTCCGATAGCGAAGGCTCTGTGTCATTCTCAATGCTTTTTTGAAAAGCGCCGATGATATATCAAGCATTTGGATCACTTCTGAAAGGAGCACCCATCTGTTCCAGAAACCCCATCGGGAAGTCCCGGTTCAATAGTCCAAGATGTCCGACTTCCCTGTCCTTCGGCAGGAATCGTGTACCAAACAACAAATCCCAGATGATGAGGTTGTTGCCAAAGTTATGATTGGATTCTTCTGCCTTGGCAGAATGATGCCACCGGTGCAGTTCTGGTCCCGCTATGATGTAATTGAGCAGACCAAGTCGCACCCGGCAATTGGAATGCTGGAAGAATCCATTAAGGGCATAGAAGATAAAATATATTGCCAACACTTCCTGTGAGACGGCCAGTACCGCAAATGGTAACGTGTCCAATGCGTATTGCACCGCCTTTTCCAGGGGGTGGAAGCGTCCAACGTTCAGCCAGTAGAGGCGGTGAGGTGAATGATGTACTGCATGCAACCGCCACATAAAGACAAACCGGTGAAAGGCACGGTGCAGCCAGTACCTCAGAAAGTCTGCAAGCACCAGCATCAGAATCGTCTGCATGATGATGGGTAGTTCGTGCGGCCACAGATTGGAAATGGTCAGTCCACCTTGCTCAAATGCCCTGGCAATAGTGAGTACCAGCGCAAATGACAGCAGGTAAGGAAGCACAACCTGCACGGTGACCAGAAATAACGCATCGGCACGAACCTCTCCAGATTGAGGGCGCCACTCGTTTCTAAAGGGGAGGCACATTTCGTGGAGCGTGATAAACAACGCACCCGATATAACCGCAGTATATGTCGCCAGCATCAGATGCAGCCCTGATGCCGTGAGTGCCATATATAACAGATATCCCAGTATGATTACCGCGGGATAGGAAACGGTAACCAGAAAACCGGAGATTGGGGTTTCAGTTTTATCCTGTTTTGCCTGCATGAGTCTGGCAGTCCCGTCGTTGCGTGAATCCGGCAAGCCGGTTTTAATATTGTCCGGTTATTATCTGACATCAAGTTTCCCTGATAGTTATCAGACAAACACGTACACGCCTGTTCGAATTGAGTCGTATGCCTTGAACAGCGTATAGGCATATTAAACCTGCCGAACTACTTGAAACAACCGCCACAGGCCCCATGATTCTGTTCAGAATCTTGTCATAGATGATGTAGATGATATCTGAGCAGTGAAAATAACTACTGAGGCTAGCAGAATATGCGGATAGATAAATTTACCAGCAAATTACAGAGTGGTCTGGCTGATGCACAATCGATGGCGATCGGCAAAGACCAGAATCAACTGGCTCCTGAACACCTGATAATGGCATTGCTGGACCAGCAGGGTGGGTCTCTGAAACCCCTGCTGGTGCAAACAGGTGTGGATGTTATCTCTTTTTCTGATGCGCTTTCACAATTGATCGAACGTCTACCCCGGATTAAAGATAACAGAGGAGATATCCAGATATCCCCTGAATTGGGGCAATTGCTTAATCTTGCCGACAAGTATTCCCAGCAGCGGGGTGATCAGTTTATCTCCAGTGAATGCGTGCTGTTGGCTGCCCTGGATAATAAATCCGACCTGGGGTCATTGCTGGATAAATCTGGCATCCGGAAGGATACACTGGAACGGATCATAGATCAGGTCAGGGGTGGAGAGACAGTGGATGATCCGAATGCGGAAGACACGAGGCAGGCACTGGAAAAATTTACTGTTGATCTGACCGCAAAGGCAACTGAAGGAAAACTTGATCCCGTAATAGGCAGAGACAATGAAATACGGAGGACCGTACAGGTACTACAGCGACGTACCAAGAATAATCCGGTACTGATAGGTGAGCCGGGAGTTGGCAAAACGGCCATAGTAGAAGGACTGGCCCAGAGGATTATCAATGGTGAAGTACCGGAGGGCCTGCGGGATAAAAAAATCCTGGCTCTGGACATGGGATCTCTGATCGCAGGCGCCAAATTTCGTGGAGAGTTTGAAGAACGGTTAAAGGCCGTGTTGAATGAACTCAGTCGTGAAGAAGGCAGAGTGATCCTGTTCATTGATGAGCTTCACACAGTCGTTGGAGCTGGTAAAGCTGAAGGTTCAATGGATGCAGGTAATATGCTTAAACCTGCACTGGCCAGAGGTGAATTGCATTGTGTGGGGGCAACAACACTGGACGAATACCGGCAGTACCTTGAAACAGATGCGGCTCTGGAACGCCGGTTTCAGAAAGTACAGGTTGGCGAACCAACGGTAGAAGATACCGTGGCAATTTTGCGCGGTCTTAAAGAACGGTATGAAATTCACCACGGTGTGGATATTACGGACCCGGCAATTATTGCTGCTGCAAGATTGTCGCATCGTTATATCTCAGACCGCCAGTTGCCAGACAAGGCCATTGATCTGGTGGATGAATCCGCGAGTCTTATCCGGATGGAAATGGATTCAAAACCGGAAGATATGGACCGACTGGAAAGACGTCTCATTCAGTTAAAGATCGAACGTGAAGCACTTAAGGGTGAAACAGACGATGCTTCCATCGGGCGACTGCAATCACTTGATGACAATATTGGCGAACTTGAAAAGGAGTATGCTGATCTGGAGGAAATCTGGAATTCAGAGAAGACAGCGTTACAGGGCAGTCAACATATCAAGGAGGAACTGGAGCAGGCACGTCTGGAACTGGAAACGGCATACAGAGCAGGTGACCTGACGCGCATGTCGGAACTCCAGTATGGCAGGGTTCCTGAACTTGAGAAGCAATTGGAACAGGTTACTGAAACAGATACCGGCTCAATGAAACTGCTTCGGAACCGGGTTACGGATGAGGAAATAGCAGAAGTAGTGTCCAAATGGACCGGCATTCCGGTAACCAGGATGCTGGAGGGAGAAAGAACCAGGCTGCTTCAGCTGGAAGAGGAACTGCACAGGCAGGTCATTGGCCAGGAAGAAGCCGTCGATGCCGTTTCAGACGCAATAAGACGATCAAGAGCAGGGCTTTCAGACCCGAACCGTCCTAATGGTTCCTTCCTGTTCATGGGACCTACCGGCATAGGAAAGACCGAGTTGTGCAAGGCATTGGCGAATTTCCTGTTTGACACGGATGAAGCGTTGATTCGTATCGATATGTCCGAGTTCATGGAAAAACATTCGGTGGCAAGACTTATTGGGGCGCCTCCCGGATATGTCGGTTACGAGGAAGGGGGATATCTCACCGAACATGTGCGGAGAAAGCCCTATTCAGTCATCCTTCTTGATGAAATCGAGAAAGCACACCGGGATGTATTCAATATTCTACTGCAGGTACTCGATGATGGTCGCCTGACAGACGGGCATGGTCGTACAGTGGACTTCAAGAATACCGTATTGGTCATGACATCCAATCTGGGCTCGGATGTTATACAGAATATGGCGGCGTCGGCGTCTTATCATGAGATGAAAAACGCGGTGCTGGATATCGCAAGACAACATTTCCGGCCGGAGTTTCTCAACCGAATTGATGACACGGTTGTGTTCCATCCATTGACGAGGGATCAGATTAAGGATATTGCCGGAATCCAGCTGCGGATACTGCAGTCAAGAGTAAAGGAATCGAATATCTGCCTTGAGTTTGATGACGATGCTCTTGAATATCTGGTCGATGCTGGTTATGACCCGGTTTATGGCGCCCGACCTCTTAAACGGGCCATACAGCGGTACGTGGAGAATCCACTGGCTCAGGATATACTGTCCGGTCGATTCACACCCAATACTCAGGTAACCGTTGTCAGAGCCGGTATGGACCTTGATTTTACAATTGAAAAAAATACTGTACATGTGAACAGTTAAGTGTTACTGTGTGTCTGTACAGTAAATTTTCAGATCGAGGAATGCAACATGAATCCAGAACCTGCAATCAATCATTCACAACTGGCCATGCAGGCTGCCCGCCGAATGCGAAGGGTAAAGCATAAACAGAAAAACAGCAGGGTGATTTGCCACCATCTGTCAAGGATGTTGATGGATGCAGAAGCCGGAGAACGCCCTCATTCAGCAGAGATACTGCTGGCGCCGTTGCCAAAGGGAATACAAAAGGAAAAACAATTTTCTCTGGGGTTCTGACAGCTTCAGGTTAACCCGGGTGAAACCAGACAGTGACCTGATTAAACCAGGGCAGGTTTTCTGCAGCCATATTAAGTTGATCCTGAAGTCCAGCCTGATTTTCAATCGCACTGTGTTCAATAAACAGTTCCACATCGATACCTTGATTCAGGTAATGGAGGTTGATTTTGTTAATGTCTTCATTGCTGATGATGTGCCTCCATGATTCCTGTAGCTGATGTCTGACATCCTGTCGCAGGGGCGCCATCATGTTTGTCTGTTCGTGTTCCTCCATATCCGCATCGTCTTCTGCATCTACATGTACGGTTATATCGGTAATATCATGGAATTCATCCATTAAAAGCCGTGTTACCCATTCACCAATATGGTGACCTTCCGAAACGCTGATCGCCGAGTCGACCTGGAGATGGATGTCCAGAAACACGGATTGTCCCATACGCCGGGTTCTGATGTGGTGTACACCCAGTACACCCTCGGCGCTTTCTATCTGCTTTCTGATCTGATTGACATAGGTTTCGGAAAGTGCGGTATCCACCAATTCTTCTACGCTTTTCCTGCTCAATCGCCAACCGATCAGCGCAATCATGAATGCGATACCGATAGCTGCGAACATTTCCAACCACGCATACCCGAGCAGTGCACCGCCGACACCAATCAGAACAATAACCGAAGACAATGCATCGGACCGGTGATGCCAGGCGTTTGCAATTAAAAGTGAAGAGTGTGTCTTCTCTCCCTGTTTCCGGGTGATGAAATACAGCAATTCTTTGGTAACAATCGATACCAGTGCAGCCATCAGGGCTGGCCAGGTGGGCAGGGATACCGATTCGATATCCAGTAGACGATCAACGCTGTCCCATATGAGCAGACCTGCCACGCCAAGCAGCATCACGCCAAGTATAAACGTACCGAAAGTCTCGAACCTGGCATGGCCGTATGGGTGTTCCAAATCAGGTTCTTCCACACCTATCCGGTTGAAGAACCAGACCATGATGTCTGTCCCCAGATCGGAGAAGGAGTGTATCCCGTCCGCTATCAGGGCATGGGAATTAGCGTATATTCCTACTAAAACTTTGCCCATACCCAGGGCAAAATCCACCACCCCGCTCCAGACCAGCAGTTGATGAGTTTTCTGTTGACTCTTTTCCCGGTCAGTTTTGACTGGTCCCATGAGCATCACTTTCCCAAAAATTTCCTGTCACCGGGAGAGCCTTCAGCGGGCCAAAAACTCGCCCTGCCGCTGTTGCGGTGCAAACAGGCCGGCTTACCTGGATTTTTTTCGGCATGTTAGATGAGAGAGTATCAGGAACTCGTTATCAGTACTAATCACTACAGAAACAGTGGAGGCGATTTACACGTGAATTGGGATGATTATCAGATGCATGAGATAATGAACACTATTCAGTTAACACAGTTAACAGGCAATTGTCAGAGGAATTAATGGATTATCTCCATACATGTGTCATTGGAGGGGGTGTTGTCGGACTCGCAATTGCACGCAGTCTGGCACAATCCGGAAAAGATGTAATGGTGCTGGACCGTGACCTGAAATATGGTCAGGGGATCAGCAGCCGGAACAGCGAAGTGATTCACGCAGGTATTTATTATCCGCGCGATTCATTGAAAGCCAGCCTGTGTGTCCGTGGAAAGGCACTTCTTTACGAGTATTGCAGTGCACACAATGTGGCATTCAGACGTTGCGGCAAACTGATTGTTGCGACGGAGCAGGCAGAGGAAGACGAGTTGGATAGAATTATGAAGCAGGGCATGATCAATGGCGTCGATGATCTGGAATACTGGTCTCAGGAGAAAATCAAGTCCGAAGAACCTGATGTCAGGGCTACTCTGGCGTTGCTGTCACCCTCCACCGGCGTTATCAGCAGTCACGATTTGATGACCGCGTATCTCGCCGACCTGGAAACCGCTGGTGGCATGTTTATCGGTGGCGCCCGGGTCAAAGCCATTGAGATAAAGGATGATGGCTACAGGGTTCACTGTGAAATAGATGATGGTACCTATGATTTTTGTTGTACGGTTCTGGTAAATTCAGCAGGTCTGGGAGCTCAGCAAATCTCCCATGCCATAGATGGATCGGATCATTCGCTGATACCACCACTTTATTATGTCAAAGGCAGCTACTTCACGATGTCGGGCAAGCCGCCTTTCAATCGGTTGATCTATCCTGTACCCGAAAAATCAGGCGCGGGATTGGGTGTTCATGCGACGATTGATCTGGCCGGCCAGGTTAAATTCGGTCCGGATGTTGAATATATCAAAGCCGAAGATTACACGGTTTCAGAAGACAGACTGGATGCATTTTATGAAGCTGTTCGACGCTACTTTCCGGGATTGGCGGATGGACAGTTGACACCCGGTTACGTGGGCATTCGTCCCAAGTTGCAGGGACCAGGCGACAGTGTAAAAGACTATGTTATTCAAACACCCGATGAACATGGACTGCCAGGGATGGTACACCTGTATGGTATAGAATCGCCTGGATTGACTTCATCTCTGGCAATAGCGGAATATGTAACTAATTCCCTTGCGGATTTCTACTGAGAATAAACAGATGATTTCTCCCCCCTGGTTCGAAGATTTCAATGTAGGGGATGACTTCAGTAACGTCCCCTCGGTTACACTTACTGAAGGTTATGCTGCCTTGCATCAGGCAATGTTTGCGGACAGATTGAGGTTGCCGCTGGATAAACCACTATCTTTCGCCGTCACTGGTCGGCATGCATTTCTCGCCAATTCGTCCCTGGTAGGTAATATGGCCATTGGGCAGAGTACTGTCCCGTCGCAGCGCGTTATCGGGAATTTGTTTTATCGGGGGATGGTATTCAGAAAACCGGTATTTATCGGTGATACGTTGACCACACAGACCAGGTTAATCGCGTTACGTCAGAACCGGATCAGGGAGGGGCGTGCTGCTACCGGTATGATCGTCCTGGAGATACATGTACACAATCAACATGATGAAACGGTTATGCACTTCTGGCGGTGCCCCATGATTCCCTGCCGTGCCCCGGATGCAGATACCGGCAGGAACGACAGTTTAGATACAATCCCGGAAACAATTGCAGATGAAGATCTGGCCAATGCTGTACCGGATTGGGATTACCCTGCCTATGTGGGCCGGGTTCCCGGTTGTCACTATGAGGACTACCACGCTGGCAGCAGTTTTATTGTCGAAGCCAGGGATACGATAACCTCCGCGCCGGAACTCGCACGTATGACACTCAATCTCGCAATGCCGCACACCGATGCCGGTCGCAGTGTATATGGCAAGCGTCTTGTATACGGAGGGCACACGATTTCCATGGCTGCAGCGCAACTGTCACGTGCAATTCCAAATCTGATGAGTATTCTGGCGTGGTATCGATGCGATCATTCCGCACCGGTTTTCGAAGGGGATATTATTGACTCCGTGGTAACGATAGATGACAAACTGGACCTGGGTTCTGCGGGAATACTGAAACTGCACGTAGAGGTCCATGCCCACAGAGGTGAGGAAGCACCTGAACCCGGTGAGCATATCAAGGTGCTTGACTGGCAGCTGGCCGGGCTGATGGCCAAACGTTCTTTGCAATATTCAAAATAATCAGAATCCCTTGATTTTACTGGTATTTTCAAGAAGTGAAAAAGCCTTGAAACATCGTTAACAGCGGGATTTATGATAGAGTAGGAATCATCTGGTTACGGAGGTCCTGATCGAGTGTTTGAAATTGTGTATGCCGGTGGCTGGCTGATGATTCCAATCATCCTGTGTTCCATTATTACCGCTGCAATCTGTGCGGAAAGATTCTGGACATTGCGCCCACGGCAAATAGCACCCCGTAACCTGACTGAACAGGTCTGGCACTGGATCAGAAACGACGAACTGGATACTGACAGATTGCGAACATTACGCGGTGGTTCTCCTCTTGGGCAGATCCTGGCGGCAGGTATTTCCAATCGTCAACTCGGTCGTGATTTGATGAAAGAGCGCATAGAGGAAGTGGCTGATCATATCGTCCATGAACTTGAGAGATATCTGAATACACTGGGTACTGTAGCATCGATAACACCGTTGCTTGGATTGCTGGGAACGGTCATTGGAATGATCAAGGTGTTCAGCGAAATCAAACTGGGAGGTATCGGCAATGCGGCCGCTCTCGCGGGTGGTATCGCAGAAGCTCTGATTACAACTGCAGCAGGTCTCACCGTCGCCATACCCAGTCTGTTTTTTTATCGCTTCTTCCATAGAAGGGTGGACGAACTGGTGGAGCAGATGGAGCAGGAAGCGATTAAACTGGTGCAGGTATTGAACAGTAATCGCACGAACCAGCCAGATGAAGAATCTGCAAATTCCAGGGTATTCAGACAGTGAAATTCACTCACAGCATCAAGACCGAAGCGGAAATCAATTTGACGCCGCTGATTGACGTTGTCTTCCTGTTGTTGATTTTCTTCATGGTATCCACCACCTTTATCGGAGAGTCGCATCTGTCCATTGATTTGCCGGAAGCCAGTAGTGAAGACGTCAACATTGCCAGGGATCAGATCGAAGTATCCATTACCCGTCAGGGAGATTTTGCCGTCAATGGTACAGCACTCATCGACACAAGCATTGAGTCTCTGAAGGACGCACTGCTGCAGGCAAGTAATGGTGACAACTCGATGCCGTTGACTATTATCGCGGACGCGGCAACACCACACCAGTCTGTTGTAATGGCAATGGATGCAGCGGGTCAATCAGGATTTGCCCACCTCAGTATCGCCACCAGACTTGGCGGGGAGAAGTAAATCCAATGCTCAAACGAGATTCTGACACCAGGATTTACGCCAGATTATTAGCCTATGTTATACCGTACAAGTTCGTGTTCCTCCTGGGTATCGTCGGTTTTTTTCTGTACTCGATATCCAATGTGGCTTTTGTGTGGCTGATCGGTTATATCGTAGATTCACTGGGTGGCAAGAGTCCACTTCAATCCGAACAGACAGAGGTGCTCATCAAACTGTTTGGTGAATCGGATTCGCTGGATCGGACACTGATACCAATAGCCATGGTGGCGATTGCCTTCTCTCGGGGTGTGGGTACATTTATCGGGAATTACTGTATTTCACGCGTCTCCACTAATCTTGTTCATGTCCTGCGATGTGAATTGTTTGCTCAGTTGACTAAATTACCCAGCAGATTCTTCGACAGAAGCAGGTCAGGGGACCTTATTGCAAAGCCTACCTTTCACGTCAATCAGGTGACAGGAGCCGCCACGGATGCTGTCCGTGTCATCATCCGGGAAGGATTGCTTGTCGTTGGTTATCTTGCGATGCTCATCTATCTGAACTGGATGCTGGCACTGATTTTTTTCATTGTGACACCGGTCATTACGGCAATAGTGATCTATGCCGGGAAAAGGTTCAGGAGAATCAGTGAGAGAATTCAGGGGTCAATGGGTGACGTTACCCATGTGGCATCCGAAGCTATTCAGGGGTACCGGGTTGTTCGCACTTTTGGGGGCGAGGAATACGAACGAAAACGATTCAACAGGGTCAGTCGTGACAACCGGATCCAGTCTATGAAAATGGTTGTGACCGCGTCCGTCGCGACCCCGGTGACACAGTTGCTGATAGCTGTTGCCCTGGCCGGTCTTGTATGGTTGTTACTGGACCCGATAATACTCTCGGATATGACAACCGGGGATGTTGTGATGTTTATCACACTCAGCGGCATGTTGGCAAAACCGATTCGTCAATTATCTGAAGTCAATGCCACGGTGCAAAAAGGGCTTGCAGCAGCGGCAGATATTTTCGACCTGTTCGATCAGGAAGTGGAACAGGACACGGGTACCGAAGTGTTGTCCACTGTACAGGGTAATGTTGTATTCGACAGGGTTTCATTCAGATATGGTGAAGACTATCCCCCTGTACTGCAGGATCTGAGTTTTGAAGTAGCATCCGGTGAGACTATTGCGCTGGTCGGAAGGTCCGGCGGTGGCAAGAGTACCCTGGTCAGTCTGATTCCAAGATTCTATGATCCATCGAGTGGCTCAATCCTTGTTGATGGCAAACCAATCTCCCAACTGACACTGGGCAACGTACGCAGTCACATAGCGCTGGTACCCCAGGAAGTTATCCTGTTCAATGATACGGTTGCCAACAACATCGCTTATGGCTCGTTAAAGGGTGCAAGCCGTGCTGAAATAGAAAGTGCCGCAAAAAAAGCCTATGCCTGGGACTTCATTTCTAAAATGGAGCATGGACTGGACACTGTCGTTGGTGATGATGGTGTACTGTTGTCAGGAGGGCAGCGGCAGCGCATAGCAATCGCACGTGCTTTCCTCAAGGACGCCCCGATTCTGATCATGGATGAAGCTACGTCTGCACTGGATTCGGTGTCAGAACGCTATATTCAATCGGCCCTTGAAGAGGTTGTAAAAGGACGTACAACGTTCCTCATCGCTCACCGCATATCCACCATTGAGAATGCAGACAGGATTCTTGTTCTGGATGAAGGCAGGATTGTTGAAACAGGAACTCATGCCGAGTTGATCGCCAGAGACGGGCCATATAAAAATTTTCACAGCGACAGAGAGGACAATAATGCCAGGCCACCGGCAAAGGCTGTTGATATGGCAACAATGCCGACACACTATCGTGGGGAGGGCAGGGGATGGGACTTCCATCCACTGGTAAAAGCCTGGTATAACAATGCATCCTGGTTGAATCTGCTTAGTCCATTCAGCTTCCTGTTTCGATTGATGAGCGGGCTCAGGCGTTGGCGTATTGTGAAACATCAGCGTCGATGGCAGCCACCCGTACCCGTTATTGTAGTGGGTAATATAAGCGTCGGTGGTACGGGGAAATCACCACTGGTGGTCTGGCTGGTCGAACAACTGGCACGCAGGGGATTTCATCCTGGTGTGGTAAGCCGGGGATACGGTGGTGGCGGCGCGGAATATCCATTGGAAGTGACATCAATGACGAGCCCGGAGGAATCCGGTGATGAGGCACTGATGATTGCCCGTCGTACTGAACATCCGGTAGTGGTGGACCCGAATAGAGTCTCGGCAGTGGAGTATCTATTAAAGAGCCATGGATGCGATGTCGTAATTGCCGATGACGGTATGCAGCATTACCGGCTGCACAGGGATGTGGAAATAGCAGTTGTCGACGGCAGGAAAGGGTTGGGAAATGGTAAATGTCTGCCGGAAGGACCTTTACGGGAGCCGCCAGAGCGGCTAGCAGAAGTTGATTTTGTGATCGCAAATGGGTCTCCTGTGAAACCTTTACCCTGTCAGAATCAGGTCATGACGCTGGCTGCAACAGATATTGTAAACCTGATTACCGAAGAACGGTTAACACCCGAAGATCCCATTGCGCCACTGGTTCATGCCGTTGCCGGCATAGCCGACCCCAGGCGATTTTTCAATACTCTGCAGAATCTTGGGTATGAGGTGATTGAACATCCATTTGCGGATCACTATCGGTTTCAACTGGCGGACCTGGCCTTCGGAGATTCCATTCCGATTATCATGACCGAAAAGGACGCGGCAAAGTGTCGTGAATTGAATCTCGAAATAATCCATAATTCTTTCTGGTATCTTGAGATCACCGCCGGATTACCCGAAAACTTCCTGGATGCAGTGATTAACCGTATGGGTCAACGTACTCAAGACCGTATAAAACAACTGGAGAGGTATGAGTGATGTCCATAGACTCAAAACTACTCAGCATACTGGTTTGTCCCGTGTGCAAAAGCGAACTGGAATACCGGCGAGAAGCAGAAGAACTGGTATGCACAGTTGAAAGACTCGCCTTTCCGGTCAGGGATGATATCCCGGTATTGCTGCAATCGGAGGCAAGACAATTGACCGAAGAAGAGCTGTGACGATGGATCCCTTCTTCAGGACTTTCCGTGGGCTTTAAAGTCATCATTCCAGCCCGCTTTGCATCACAACGATTGCCGGGGAAACCGCTACTGGACATTGTCGGTAAATCAATGGTGCAACGTGTCTATGAACAGGCTTTAAAGAGCCTTGCCAATGATGTCGTCGTCGCAGTGGACGATCATCGTGTTTATGATGCAGTAGTGGGTTTTGGTGGTAATGTATGCATGACTTCACAGGACCACCCATCGGGAACCGACCGGATTCAGGAAGTGGCGTCAATTTTCGGATATGAAGACAATCAGATAGTGGTCAACATTCAGGGTGATGAACCACTAATACCACCCGAAGTCATCAATCAGGTGGCTGCCAATCTTGAGTTACATCAGGTTCAGGTGGCTACTCTGTCTGAACCGATCGAGTGTCTGGAGGATTTTGTGAATCCGAATATTGTCAAGGCAGTCACGGGGGAAGACGAGTGTGCTCTGTACTTCAGTCGGGCGCCAGTACCCTGGCCAAGAGACAGTAAGGCCAGGTCATTACCAACGGGGATTCGAGCGCAGAAACACCTGGGAATTTATGCATACCGGGTTTCTTTTCTGAACCAGTATGTAACCTGGAGCCCTGCTGCAATCGAAGAGGTTGAAAAACTGGAGCAGCTTCGTATTCTGATTCATGGTGTCAGAATCCATACCGGCCAAAGTTGCATGCCAATCCCCCCGGGAGTAGATACAGAGCAGGACCTGCAACGAGTTATTGAATTTGTTGAACAGGACGGATGATGATATGCGCGAAATTGCCGACATTGCCTCTGACAGGGTAGCGGGCATGACAACCAAAGAGAAATAACTTATTCAACTATTGGAACAAAAAGAACTGCAGCAACTGAATACGCTGCATCTGAAATGCTCGGCGGAACAATTCTGCCGCGTACAGGATGAGACATCGCTCCTTGCCGCCATTGACTACGCCAGGGAACATGAGCTTCGCCTCAACATCCTTGGAGGAGGTAGTAATATTGTGTTGCCGGAATATCTACCTGGACTGACTGTTCATGTGGATATACGGGGTATCAGGCTGCAATCACCCTGTGTCATTGCCAAGGCTGGTGAGAACTGGCATAACCTGGTGACAAGCACGTTGCGGCATGGCTTCCATGGCATTGAGAATCTTTCCCTGATACCCGGTTCTGTCGGTGCGGCGCCGGTACAGAATATCGGTGCCTACGGTCAGGAATTGTCACAGGTTTTTCTCGAATTGCGTGCTGCCGATACCCTGAACTGCAAGATTCGGACATTCAGCAAGGCGGAGTGTGCATTTGGATATCGGACCAGTCTGTTCAGAGAGACTCCTGGCAGATACATTATTACCTCGGTCACATTACGATTGAAAACCCATTTTGAACCCAATCTGGAATATCCAGGTATCAGGGATGCTGTTGGACATGGGAATCCAACTGCCTGGCAGGTCAGTGCAGCAATATGTCGTCTCAGGCAGCAAAAATTACCAGATCCCGCGATGTCACCCAATGCTGGCAGCTTCTTCAAAAACCCCATAATCAGTAACCGGCAATACCAGGAACTACAACGTTTATATCCTGTTATATCCGGCAATACTCAATCGAATGGGATGATCAAACTATCCGCCGCCCAGTTGATTGAACTGGCGGATTTGAAGGGGAGCAGTGTTGGGGACGCAATGGTATCCAATAAACACAGCCTTGTACTGATCAATCGAGGGCAGGCTGACAACCAGGACATACTGAAGCTGGCCGACAGGGTACAGTCACGGGTTTGTGATCTTTTCGGAATTCAACTTGCAGTGGAGCCGGTAATACTGGCTTCCGGATAAATCATCGCCTGTGGCATGTTAATCTGCCTATGCCACTTCTTCGGCCTGGTTATCCTCTCCATCCTTCAAAACAGCAGTTGATTCCGGGTCGATAGTGGAAATGGCTTCCACCATATCCAAATTTCTTGGATCATTCTCTGCCCGCCCACGGGTGCTCGGGTGTCCTTCGCTGACCTCTTGCTCGATGTATTCAAGAACCTCGGGTAATTCCCGGGGAGGTGTTTCCATCAGTACGGAGCCTGTGACAACGTCTACCGGATTGATGCGGGGATCATTTACTGCCTGTCCCCGTTCGGATGGTCGACTGGTTTCTTCTATCACGCTTGCAGTTTCAATCCTGGTCTCTTCAACCGGTGAGATGTTTTTAATACTACTCTCGACGCTGGTTACCTCAGATTGATCCCGGTTTACGTATTCCTTTGGAGATTCTTTGGGTTTGCGTTCGCTTCCCCGGATTTTCTGCCTGTTGTTTTCAGGTACAGTTGATTCCAACTGTTTGGTTTTCTGCTCCTGGGTCCGTTCCGGTGATTGACGGCGACTGCGTTGTTTTTGTTGTCCCCGTTCCCGCTGTCCCTGATTTCTTTTATCTTCTGACCGGGACCGGCTGTCTCCTGTCTGCCGTTTTTCCCTGTTCTGCCTGTTTTTAGACTTATTCTCTGTTTCTTTACTATCCTTTTGACGTTCACGAGGCCTTCGATTTCCCCGGTCATCGTGTTTTCTGTTCGCTTGCTGTTTTCTGCCATTACCACGTCTGGTTTCAGTTTTGGCGTTATCGCGTTTGTACTTTGTTGAATTTTTCGCAACTTTTCCCGAAGTTTGAGTATTAATGTGAAACAGCTGAGCTAACCGTACCAGGAGTCCGGATTTTTTGACTGGTTTCTGTACTGGTTTCTGTGCTGGTTTCGGAGGAAGGGAGGGGTTGAGAGACTTGACAGCCGCTTCCTCCACACTTACCGCCCGGTTGTCCCGGTGAGGTAATACCTCTTCCTTGACACTGGAGATTTCATAACTGACAGCAGCTTCTTCAGCGTTGTTGTCCCTAATCCGTTCCACCCGATAGTGAGGTGTCTGCATTTCGGGGTCCGGTACAACGACTATTCGAACATTGTTTCGCTGTTCTATCTCACTCAACACATTTCGTTTCTCATTTAACAGATATGAAGACACGGCTATCGGTAGAAAAGCCCTGATTTCTGAACTGGTCTCTTTCAGTGATTCCTCTTCGACGATACGAATAACGGCAAGTGACGAAGACTCAACATCCCTGATCGTCCCAAGACCACTGCACCGGGGACAGACGATACCGCTGGTTTCTCCCAATGATGGGCGCAGTCTCTGACGTGACATTTCCAGCAAACCGAATCTGGAAATACGACCAATCTGAACTCTGGCACGATCTACCTGAAGCGAATCGCGCAACCGGGTCTCAACTTCCCGTTGATTCCTGGTGGCGCTCATGTCTATAAAATCAATCACAATCAGTCCGCCAATATCGCGCAATCTCAATTGCCGGCAGATTTCTTCAGCAGCTTCCAGATTGGTCGTCAATGCTGTTTCCTCGATATCTGAACCGCGGGTAGCCCTTGCGGAATTGATATCGATGGATACCAATGCTTCTGTAGGATCAATGACCAGAGATCCACCCGAAGGCAGGTGAACTTCCCGCTGGAATGCTGTTTCGATCTGACCTTCAATATGATAGCGGTTGAACAGGGGGACATCGCTGTCGTAGCGCTTGATACGGCTTTTATACTGAGGCATGACTTTCTCGACAAATTCGACTGCCTGCTGACAGGCGTCTTCTGTGTCGATAAGAATTTCGCCGATATCATTACGAAGATTATCTCGTATGGCACGTGTAATGACGTCACTTTCCTGGTAGATAAGGAATGGACTCTTGCCACTTTCAGTTGCTTTTCTGATCGCCTGATTCAGTTGCAGCAGGTAGTCCAGGTCCCACTGCAGCTCCTCTGCACTTCGTCCCAGACCAGCGGTACGGATGATCACACCCATGTCCTTTGGTATCTCCAGGTTAGACATTACAGTCTTCAATTCATCACGTTCTTCACCGTCGATACGTTTGGAAATTCCACCGGCACGGGGGTTGTTCGGCATCAGGACCAGATAACGTCCCGCCAGGCTGTAGAAGCTGGTCAAAGCGGCGCCTTTGGTACCTCGCTCTTCCTTGTCCACCTGGACTACCAGTTCGATGCCTTCCTTGACAACTTCCTGAATATTGATACGCCCCTTGATCTTTGATGGGGGTATGGAGAAATACTCTCGAGATATTTCCTTGAGTGGCAGGAAGCCGTGCCGATTTCCACCGAAATCAACGAATGCAGCTTCCAGACTGGGTTCAACCCGGGTAATCCGGGCTTTGTAGATATTACCTTTTTTCTGTTCTCTATCCCGGCTTTCTATATCCAGGTCATATAACTTCTGCCCGTCCACCAGGGCAACCCGCAACTCTTCATTATGAGTTGCGTTGATTAACATACGTTTCATTACGATATCACTCTATTCGCGCAATCATTGGCGAATGGATATCGTCAAATCCTGACATAACGTCTTCAGGCGTTTACTGAACTTGACCTCAATTTTTCTTTCATGACAGGTGTTTCAACAGTGTCGTATTGGGAAACGCCCGATGTACCGGGGGTGATGATCGTTTCCCTGATATGGAGTCCTTTGATAAAGAGTACATTAAAATAATCTGTACTCCCTTGAATTGTTCTGTTGTTTTGACGATAACATTCGCAATCTTTGTGATTGCAGTTAATTTCCAGCCAGCAGGTAACTTTCCTGCCGGGTCCTGTTAAATCTGGTGTCGATGTATGCTTGTCCTGACACAACTGTTCCTGACACAACTGTCTAACACTCAGATAAGGCTGTTCAAATTGTTCATGTGCCAGCCTGAGGCGTACTATAGCTGAAAGTAGTGATTTATCCAAGCAATGATTTCTGCCAAAGACTCAGGAAGATCCGGTAAAACCAATGTCCAGAAAGTGGTCATCCAGGATGATTATGATGGTCAGCGTGTGGATAACTATCTATTACGGGTGTTGAAAGGTGTACCCAAGTCAAGAATATACCGATTGATCCGTAAAGGTGAGGTCCGTATCAACGGGAAACGTGTCCGCGCTGATACCAGACTGGTTTCAGGTGATCAATTACGTATCCCACCAGTGCGAACCGGCAACAGCACGGTATCAAAAAAATATGAAAAATATTTAATAAAAAGAATAATTTATGAAAACAAAGTAATCTATGTTATTAATAAGCCGGCGGGGTTGGCTGTCCATGGTGGCAGTGGGATTTCGTCTGGCGCCATTGAATCTCTTCGTGCCTGTCTTCCGGAAGAGAAGCTTGAGTTGATGCACCGTCTTGACCGTGACACATCCGGTTGTTTGATGATTGCCAGAAACAGGCGATATCTGCGCATCATGCAGCAGGCATTTCGTACCCGATCGGATCTTGGGAAGTATTATCGGGTCATTGTTCATGGTTGCTGGCCTGGCAAAATAACACGGGTAGATGCCCCCATCGTCAAGAATACACTGCAAAATGGAGAACGAGTGTCCAGAGTTTCCTCCATGGGTAAGCCATCGATCACTGATTTCAGGATTTTAGCGCGAAGTGGTAATTTCTCCTTGCTGGAGGCTGAAGCAATTACCGGGCGAACACATCAGATCAGGGTTCATTGCAGGTATACCGGACATCCTGTTGTGGGAGATAAACGGTATGGCGACCTCGAAGCTGATGCCAGAGCTCTGCAGTATCTGAAGAATCACCGACTGATGTTGCATGCCAGTCGTCTTGAAATTCCCGATCTGGAAGATTTTCCAGGATTTACCGTTAACGCTCCGGTGGATCCCAGGTTTGAAAGTTTAGAAAAGAATATATTTAACAATAATATGGAATTATAATACAAAGTAAATACTACAATAAATCTGATTGAATCAATATTATCTGAGGTCTACAAAGTCTATCCCCAGTTGCAGAAAAAGGTCCTGCAACAACATTAACGGCAGGCCATACAATGTTGTGATATCCCTGCCGTTGGTATTTTCAAGCAGCGTTATACCCAGGGATTCGGCATGGAGACTGCCGGCACTTTCATAGGGTTGTTCCAATTCGAGATATCGCTCAATATCCCGGTGTGTCAATTGCCGGAATTTGACATGGTACTCCTCCACACCGGAAACTGATTTATTTTTATCATCCAGAAGACACACAGCCGTTGTGAAAGTTACCCAACGGTTTGCAGACTGCAACAACTGCCTGACAGCCCGTTCATGATTGCCCGGCTTGAATAACACCGTCCCGTCGACATGTGCCACCTGATCGGAGCCGATGATGATGTATTTCTCACGTTGATCAACGGGTATGGACCTGGCTTTACCTTCCGCGAGTCTCAGAGCCATGTCTGTTGCTGATTCCCCGGGAATTTTTATTTCCTCATACAGTGGTGAGGTCTGAATAAAGGGTATTTGCAAACGTTCCAGGAGTTCCCGGCGCATACGGGAATTTGACCCGAGTATAATAGTGGTGGCAGGCACGTATTGACGATTTCCTTTGACAGTTTCTGGTCTGATCACTAAGATGCGCCCCGTATGTTAGCAGGGTCCCTTCCGGAAAAGATCAATTTCAGCAGAACAGTTGAAGAAGGAAATACGATACAGGGCACTATTGCACTGTGGAGGTTTTCCAGATTTGCTTTACTGGTAACTGAAAATGACCCCTTTGTAGAGGTAAGTCTGGGATTTCGAAAGGACATGCAGCAACAAATTGAAGCAATTGGCTCGGCGGCTGTCCGGGTTCAACTGTTGTGTCAGAAATGTCTTGAATTATTGGACTATGAGGTTGTAGTTGAGGTACGGACAATACTGGTCAGAGACAGGGAAGCACTGGATTTACTGACACCGTCCAAAGATGGAATTGTAGTAACTTCCACTTTGGTTGATCCGGTGGACATATTCGAAGATGAATTGATTCTGGATCTGCCGATGGCGCCTCGACATGAGTCATCCGGATGTACCGTCAGTACCAGCAGCGAATCCGGGGATTTGACCCGGCAGCCCTTTGCCGGATTATCGAAATTGATGAAAGATTAACGTGGAGTGAACCATGGCAGTTCAGAAAAACAAGGTGACCCGGTCACGACGCGGGCAACGCAGGTCGCATGATTCTCTTGGCAGACCGACATTGTCCGAAGATCCTGCTACGGGTGAAATCCATCGACGGCATCATGTGACAGCAGACGGATACTATCGCGGGAAGAAATTTGTCCATCAGAATGATGACAGCGAGTAATCATATCCCGGATTCTGCAAATCCAGGTGAGTTTCTATGAGCAAGTATGCTTTTGTCTTCCCGGGGCAAGGGTCTCAACATGTTGGCATGTTGAGCGATCTGGCCGGCGAAGCTGCCCCGGTTTTCAACAGGGCATCAGAAATTCTGGGTTATGATCTTTGGGACCTGGTGCAGAACGGTCCGGAAGAAAGACTCAACCAGACTGAATTTACCCAACCGGCGTTGTTGACTGCCAGTCTTGCACTATGGTTTCAGGCCAGGGATAGAGGACTTGATGCTCCAGCAGTGGTTGCTGGTCATAGTCTTGGTGAATATTCAGCCCTGGTTGCATCTGGGGTCATGGCATTTGAAGATGCTGTTGATATTGTCCGCCAACGTGGTCGGTTCATGCAGTCTGCTGTGCCATTGGGTGAGGGCAGCATGGCTGCGATACTGGGCCTTGAAGATGAACAGGTTATTCAAATTTGCAATCAACATGCCGGCCGGGAAGTGATCCAGGCGGCAAACTTCAATGCACCTGGTCAGGTGGTAGTGGCTGGACATGTGGGAGCACTGAAGCGAGTGGTTGATGCCTGTAAGGAAGCAGGAGCCAGGCGTGCAATGCAACTCGCCGTCAGTGCCCCTTTCCACTGTGCGCTGATGCAGCCCGCTGCCGACAACATGGAATCTTTGCTGACGGATGTTCCTCTCAATAAACCGGAGATTCCGGTTATCCAGAACGTTCACGCTGACTTCTCGACTGATACCGATACAATCAGAGCCAACCTGGTAGCACAGATTTCGAGTGCAGTACTATGGACAAACACCATTCAAAGAATCATCAATACAGGTATTGACCGAATCATCGAATGCGGCCCGGGCAGGATTTTGTCAGGACTGAGTCGCCGTATCAATAAATCCATACAGTCAGGCAATATTTCATCACTGGATAGTCTGAAAAACATCCTTCTGGAAGTGGATTAATGTCAGGAATGAATACTAATGCCATAGTAACGGGCGCCAGCCGTGGTATTGGCAGGAGCATTGCCCTGAGACTTGCCAATGATGGTATTGGTGTAATAGGCACAGCAACATCCCTGGAAGGGGCCAAAGGCATTACTGACGAATTGGACGGAAAGGGTAAAGGTTATGTGTTGGATGTATCGCAGGTGGATTCCATTTCCAGTTTTTTCACTTCCATCAAGGCGGATTTTGAAACACCACTCATACTGGTTAACAATGCCGGTATCACCCGGGACAACCTTGCCTTGAGAATGAATGATGATCAGTGGCAATCAGTTCTGGATACTAATCTGAACTCGATTTATCAAGTTACCAGAAACTGTCTGCGTGGTATGATCAGGGCTAGATGGGGTAGGATTATTAACATCAGTTCTGTCGTTTCGAGAATGGGTAATGCAGGTCAGAGTAATTATGCGGCCGCCAAGGCAGGTATGGAAGGTTATAGCCGTTCTCTGGCGCTTGAACTGGGTTCCAGGAACATTACAGTCAATTCCATCGCACCAGGCTTTATCGAAACTGACATGACAAGTGATCTTGGTGAAGATCAGACGACAGCTTTGCTGGCTCGCATTCCCGCCGGTCGACTGGGCAAAGGTGAGGATATAGCTGCATTGGTAGCATTTCTTGCCAGTAGTCAGGCGGGATATATCACCGGTGAGACAATTAATGTTAACGGCGGTTTGTATATGGGTTAATAGTTTCAAATCAACGTCGGTTTTTTTCGATCCGGTTTTCTGTAAGGATACTCGATCAGTTAACTGGCATTAAATTAACTAGTGCAGCTATAGCTGCGATTATTTTGGAGTAACCAGGCATGAGCACAACAGAAGAACGTATAATTAAACTGGTTTGTGAACAACTTGGCGTTAAAGAAGAGGAGATCACCGCGGAAGCTTCGTTCGTTGAAGACCTCGGTGCAGATTCACTGGATACCGTGGAGTTGGTAATGGCTTTGGAGGAAGAATTCGAAACAGAAATTCCTGACGAAGAAGCTGAGAAAATTACTACTGTCAAAGAAGCAATGGACTACGTCGAAGCCCACACGTAGTTTGAAACAGGATCTCTTAAAGCCGCATTGTTCTTACCCTGATGCGGCTTTTGTTTTCTGTGAACTGTCAATCAATGGAATTTTTTGAATCAGTCGGGTATATGTGATTGTAATGTGTGGCAAGGTACACAACACGTCTAATACGAAAGGGAATGGGTTTGAGTAATCGGAGAGTCGTGGTAACGGGTCTTGGTATGATAACACCGCTGGGAGCTTCTCTTGATAGCTCCTGGGAAGGTCTTTTGGCCGGGGAAAGTGGTATTTCACCCATTACCTCGTTTGACGTTCAGGACTATCCGGTTCGTTTTGGTGGCGCTGTCCCGGATTTCGATGTTGGAGATTTTCTACCGCCGAAAGAAGCCAGACGTATGGATGGGTTCATTCAGTTCGGGCTGGTTACCGGTATCCAGGCTATTCGCGACTCAGGTCTTGAGGTCACTGACGAAAACAGACACAGAATCGGGGTTGCAGTTGGATCGGGCATTGGAGGTATCGTTACCATCGAAACCTGCCATGATGTGATATTGAATCGTGGACCGGGTCGAGTTTCGCCTTTCTTTGTTCCTTCCAGCATCATCAATATGATTGCTGGTCATCTTTCCATCATGTTTGGACTCCAGGGCCCTAATATTGCCATTACTACAGCCTGTACTACTGGGACCCATAACATCGGTGTTGCAGCCCGTTTGATTTCCAGTGGCGATGTGGATGTAATGCTTGCCGGTGGTGCTGAAAAGTCCACTTCGCCAACAACTATGGCTGGCTTCGCAGCCATGAAAGCGCTGTCTACCCGCAACGAAAATCCAGAACAAGCCAGCCGACCGTGGGACAGGGACCGTGATGGATTCGTGTTGAGCGACGGAGCGGCAGTCATTGTGCTCGAAGAATACGAACATGCAAAACGCCGTGGCGCCAGGGTCTATTGTGAGCTTGCCGGTTTTGGCATGAGCTCGGACGCAACCCATATGACTTCTCCGTCAGTGAATGGCTCCGGCGCTGTTATGTCGATGGAAAATGCACTGCGGGATGCGAAACTGAATGCAGAAGCAATCGGCTATATCAATGCCCATGGGACCTCTACACCCCTAGGGGATATTGCTGAGACAATAGCGATAAAAACGACATTGGGAAATCATGCCTGCAAGGTCGCCATCAGCTCCACCAAATCGATGATTGGCCATACGCTTGGTGCTGCAGGGTCCATTGAAGCCGTCATCAGTATCCTGAGCCTGCATCACCAGGTGGCGCCGCCGACCATCAACCTTGACAATCCGGATGATGCCTGTGACCTGGACTATATTCCCCACACTGCCAGAGAATTCAATTTTGACGCTGCTCTCAGTAATTCCTTTGGATTTGGTGGCACCAATGGCACCTTGATAGTCAAGGCACTTGATTGATGTGGGCAGGATTGACTGCATTGGTTTGTGGCTGAATTGGATTTCTTATGCATCGCATAATGGTAATTCTGTTTATCGTAGTGGTGCTGGTGATCGTTTCCGGTACATTACATTGTTACCGATTGATAAATTCACCTTTAATTGTCTCCTCGAATCAAACCTATCTGGTTGCCTCCGGAGCATCCCTGTACAGAATTACTCATAACCTTGTGGATGCTGGAATCGTTAATATGCCGGCAGTAATATTCAGATTTTATGCCATGATGACAGAGTCCCAAGGTCAGTTAAAAGCTGGCAAATATGACATTTCTGAAGTGAACTCACCCCGGGAGTTGCTGGCCTTGCTGCGATCCGGGAAGGTTATGGAGTGGGGGATCACATTCGTTGAAGGCTGGACATTCGCGGACTGGCGGAAGGCTCTGGATGCAGAACCGGAGATTCATCAGCAGATTTCCAGCGAAACAGACCTTGGTATTATGACTCTACTGGGTAAACCCGGAATGAACCCGGAAGGTTGGTTTTTCCCGGATACCTATCACTTTACCAGCGGTGATTCCGATATTGATATTCTCAGACAGGCACACAGGAAAATGATCCGGGTTCTCGATGAGAACTGGCCGGGACGATCAGTGGGAAATTTGATCGGAACTCCATACGAAGCGCTTATAATCGCATCCATGATCGAGAAAGAAACTGGAGTGAACGATGATCGGGGCAGGGTGGCCAGGGTATTTTTCAACCGGCTTGAACAACGGATGAGGCTTCAATCCGACCCCACAGTGATCTATGGATTGGGAAGCAGGTATAAAGGTGATCTCCTTCTGCGGCATTTAAAAGAAGATACCCCGTATAATACCTACGTTCATGCAGGATTACCGCCAACGCCAATTGCAATGCCTGGACTCGCGTCCATTCAGGCAGCATTACATCCTGCAGCGGGAGAGTATCTTTATTTTGTAGCCAAGGGAGATGGATCGAGTTACTTTTCAAAAAGTCTTGAAGAACATAATGCCGCCGTGGAACGTTATCAAAGATCGGGGAGAAGAAAAGACTATCGAAGTACACAACAGCAGTATTGAAAACCATGTCAGTGTCTGAACGAGGTGCATTGATTACGCTTGAAGGTCTTGAAGGAGTTGGTAAGTCAACCAGTGTCAGGACAATTGAGCTGTTGCTTGCAGAGCGGGGTTTGCCTTGTATTACCACACGTGAACCAGGAGGCTCCCACCTGGGAGAAAAGTTGCGTCAACTCCTGCTGCACTCATCAATGTGTTCAATGACCGAGTTATTGCTGATGTTTGCTGCCAGAACGGAACATGTACAAACGGTGATAGAACCGGCTTTGGCAGCCGGTCAATGGGTAGTTTGTGATCGTTTTACTGATTCAAGTTATGCCTACCAGGGTGGTGGCCGGGGTATTGAACTCGAAACCATCTCACAACTGGAGAAATTGACACTGGGTGGTATTGTACCGGATTGCACTTTCATACTTGACCTGCCGGCAGGCGTGGGTCTGGAGCGTGCTGCCAGACGAAAAGAAAATGCACAGTCTTTGGCCGGGGAGTCAGGAGAAAAGACGTCAATTGAACCAGCTGAGACAGTTGACCGTTTTGAAAACGAGAAATTGCTGTTCTTTGAACAGGTACGTGAAGTATTCCTCTCCCGAGCCGGGTTGGAAACCCGTAGCCATGTCGTCGACGGGTCAGGAACGGTCACACAGGTACAACAACGCATTCGTGTAGAACTGGAACACTTTATTAATAAATTTCTGAATCAGAATCATTGATGACAGACCTTCCCTGGCATAAAGCACAATGGACGCTGGTTCGTAAGCAACGGCATTCCGGACGTCAGCCACACGCCTTGTTGCTGATCGGGTCTCCTGACCTCGGTAAGCGGATATTCGCCCATACACTGGCTGCCTCAAAGCTTTGCAGGGAACCTGTCATGGACAGTGACGGTAATTTCAGACAATGCAATGATTGTTCTTCCTGCCATCTTCTGCATGCCGATACCCATCCAGACTTCCTGGTGATTCAACCTGAGGATTCAAAACAAATCCTGATTGATCAGATACGCCTGTTGAATCAGTGGGTTGCACAGACCTCAGGGCAGGGGGGCGAGAAGGTGGCACTTCTTTATCCAGCGGAACAGATGAACTTACAGGCAGCCAATGCGCTGTTAAAGTGTTTGGAAGAACCCACACCGAACACTTTGTTCATTCTGGTTTCGGATCAGCCCACACGTCTTTTGCCGACCATCATGAGTCGATGTCAATATCTATCCTTTCCGATGCCTGCTGTTGATACGGCATTGTCATGGTTAAGGGAAAACGGTGATGTGTCACTGGACCTGAAGCAGGCCCTGGCAGTGGCAGGTGGTTCGCCGCTGAAAGTACTGCGGGATATCAACGATGATTTCATGAGCAGAAGAAGAGAAGTGATGTCTTCCATTCACAGGCTGTTGCTGGGGAAAGTGACTAGTCTTGATGTCAGTGAATCCCTGTTGAAATATGAGCCACAGGAAGTGATCCGATCGATTCAGAGTATAGTTGACGATACGGTTAAATACCTGATGACCGGTGATCAGGTAATCCTTGCAAATGGAGATTCACTCGAGGTTATCAGACAGTTGGGGACGAATCTGGGTGTTGAAAATCTATTTATATTAAGCGACAAAATATACCAGGTTCTAAGTGATCTGGAGAGTACATCAAACCCAAATCCGCAACTGTTGATAGAGTCATTGCTGATCTCATGTAAAGGACAGGATACCCGTCAACCTTGTTTGTAGAATAGCCTGACAAAGTGCAGTATCCCATTCAGGTCATTTGCGAACACTCTTGTTATCCATACCTGGCGGTAGATGTTTGCAGAAATCAAACATTGTGGACAGATAACATGAGCAGATTACGCGGTGATAGAAAAAAGACCATGATCCCACTGGCGATCAGAAACAAGGTTGCCTTACACAACTGTTATATGCCTTTTATTAAAAATGGTGGGCTGTTTGTCGAAAACAGGACCGGGTATGAACTCGGAGACGAAGTTCTCATACTACTGGATTTGCTGGAAGAAACTGAAAAAATACCCATAGCCGGTAAAGTTGTCTGGATTGCCGGGAAAGGGGTCAAGAGTCCACATTCTGCGGGAGTCGGTATTCAATTCAGCGACCCGGATAAAGTGTTGAAGGACAGGATAGAGACTCTTCTGGTCGGAATACCAGGATCCTCCAGTCAGACTGCTACCATGTAGAACCACCTGGAGCACACATCGGGTTATATTTACATCAGCTTTGGCTGAAGGCAGATCAGGCTCTGATCAAACACAATCTAAACCCGGGTTTCGGGGCAGCACCCCATACGATGCTATCAAACACACACTATTCCCGACATACAGCAGATGGCTTTGGGGTATTCATTTGCACCAGCATAATGTCGGAGCGCCGAGTTGGAGGAGCATGACTACAGGCATGCGGGGGAAGCTCGGGAATCCCGGAGGGACGCGTAGACGCTGAAGCAAATGAATGCCCCAAAGCCATCTGCGA
>JAPOOX010000009.1 GCA_026713185.1 Gammaproteobacteria bacterium | reverse complement strand
TTGGGTTTCGTTGGCATCATTTTTGGTATCGGCGCCTTTATCCTGTACCGGGAGAATCGGGATGTCTCCAACAGAATCAACGCCCATCTGGCAGAATTGAACAAACAGACTGCAAATCAACAGAACAAATTTGATCAATGGTTTTACATTGCCAAAAAGGATTATGCCCGCGAACTGGATCTGCTGGGACGTATAATGCGACTCAGGATAATGCTCGACCAGGATAATCCATTAGCTGAAGATGTGTATCCGGAAATCTCGCCCCTGTTCTCCAAACCCAAGCTGGAATATCTGCCTATCTTCCAGAAGGTCATGACGCTGGATATGGGAGCTGATATCGAACGTCATACCCAGGCGGCCATAGATCAGATTACGGAACAGCGCACGTAATATTCTACAGATCGTGTCTAGGAGGCTGTCCGAGAACAGACTGACCTACTGCGGACAAGCCTGATTGGCCCTATTTTCCGCTTATTTTCGTTCAATATATACAATATTTGCCTCAAATAACCAAAAAATATGACTCAATCAGTCTCGCCCTCGCTACGGTCGCAGTTCTCGGACAGTCTCCCAGTTGTTTTTCGAAGTGAGATTATCAATTGACCAGGTGTGAATTTACCGGCATACCGAGATAGTGACGGCCGACAATACTGTATATCTCAGGTCTGCCCTGCAAGTGTTGTGAAATAACGTGGATGTCCTGGAATCGTCTCTGGATGTCGTTTCGTTGGAAGATACTGTCCGTACTGCAGAGGTCATAGACGATGTCGGTGACTTCTTTTGCCTGTCGAATCGTGTGTGTTCCGGCCAATCTTAATTTCACACGGTTTTCAAGCGAACAACTATTTTCCCTGCAGACATCTTCCCAGACTGCCGAGACCTGATATCTGAGGTAACTATCAGCACTTTGCCAGAGTCCTTCTGCTCTGCCAATCTGATCCTGGGTCAGCTGGCTGTCACTCATGGAGTGTCTGTCAAGTCGCTTGATCTTCTTTTTTACACGATCTATTGCAAAGTTCAGGGCAGCACGGGAGACGCCCAGAGCTACCGATGCAAATCCACAGGCAAACAACAGATTCATCGGTATCTGGTACAGGTGTGGGTCGTCCTTGCGTATGCCGGCTTCAAAAGTCATTTCGGCAGGAATACTCAGTTCCTCCACCTCGAACTGATAACTCCCGGTGCCTTTCAGTCCGGCGACCTGCCAGGTATTGATAATTTTCGCTTTGTCCTTTTTAAAAATGTGCCAGATACCGCGAGGTGACTGGCCGTCCTGTTTCAGACTGGCAACACCCAGTAACCAGTCAGAATGGTTGATCCCGCTGCTGAAAGTCCAGCAACCACTCAGGATGAAATCGTTTCCATCACGCCTGGTAGCAGCTCTGACTGGTGGACCGTTGGCAATACTCACATCAGGACTGACCCATATTTTTTTAGCTGTTTCATAGGGTAACAAGCGGGCAAGAGAAGCCAGCACAGACCCCTGAGCGACACACCAGCCTGCAGACCCATCCAGAGTTGCTACGGATTGTACAAAGTGCAGGTAGTCCGGAAAAGGCATTTGCGGGCCTCCCAATGCTTCCGGCAGCAACAGGGAAAAGCCCCGATGTTCCCGTAGTGCATGCACCACATCATCCGGCAGGAAGCTGTCGTCATAATTCATGCATTGATCTTTGATGCGATCAAACAGAGACAATACTGACACTCACAATATCCGACATTAATTGATTTTCAGAAAGTAGCACGTTCATCCATCTGACAACAATAATCTGTTAAAAGTGATCAAATTGCGATTGGAAAGGATATTTCAGGTGGTCTGACAGTTCGGGTATTTCCTGCGCATCTCCTGCACGGACTCATCGATTAATCTGGTAAGGATCCGGATGTCAACATCTTCCAGTTTTTTCATATACAGGCAGGACTTGCCTACCTTGTGTTTACCGAGTTTCTGCATCAGTGAATCGTACTGACTGAAACCAGGCATCACGTAGACAGTGAGGTTTTGCTTTCTCGGCGAGAATCCGGTCAGAAAAAAATCACCCTCTCTGCCGCTCGCGTACCGGTAATGGTAACTGCCAAATCCAACGATGCTGCTACCCCACATTGCGGCTTGACTGCCTGTGATCTGACACATGATTTTGATCAGCATCCTGCAGTCTTCCCGCTTGCGTTCATCTTCTACATTCTCGATGAAAGCACTGACACTATCCTGGTTTTTAATGGTCTTCATTGTTGCCATAAGTTTATCCGATGCTGTGAACTGTCTTATCCTGGCACGGATTACGATATACTCTGTGCTCTTTAAAATGCAAATATGGAAAATTCAGAATGAAAGGCACCGTCCACTACGAGGTTTGCGGCGACATTGCGCTGTTGAGTATTGATAATCCACCTGTCAATCCACTGTCATCGGGTGTTCGACAGGGCCTGTTTGATGGAGTAGATCAGGCATTGGCTGATGATGCCGTTACCGGCATTGTTATTACGGGTCTTCATCGGGCATTTATAGCCGGCGCCGACATCAGTGAATTTGGCGCCGCGGCTTCTGAAGGCGCCAGTTTGCACGAAGTGTTAAGGATTATGGATAAGTCCGTGAAACCGATCATCGCGGCGATAAATGGTACGGCATTCGGAGGCGGGCTGGAGGTTGCACTGTGCTGTAACTATCGGATTGCGGCGCCAACAGCTCCGGTAGGACTGCCGGAAGTCAAACTGGGCCTGCTGCCGGGGGCAGGCGGTACTCAACGTTTGCCACGTCTGATTGGTGCAAAAGCCGCGGCGGGTATCATGTTGACAGGTGATCCTGTAGCGGCGCCCCCGGCATTGCAAATGGGTATTATCGACAGGATCGCCGAAGGTGACCTGATCGAGGAAGCCATCGACTATGCACGGGAGATCGTCGTATCCGCAAACCCTCTCCGCAGAATACGTGATATGGACGAAAAGATTCGCGCAGACCGGGGGGATAGCGCTATCCTGGCCGAAGTTGGCGCACAGATTGAGAAGAATCAACGGGGTCGGTTCGCACCTGTACAGATTCTCAAATGCATCGAAACAGCAGTAAATACCGATGATTTTGATGCTGGACTCGACTTTGAACGGGAAAGATTTTCCGAGTGCCTGGCTGATCCACAGCGCGAGGCGCTTATTCACATCTTCTTTGCTGAACGTGCAGCCAACAAAATACCGGGTCTGACAAAAGATCTGCCGCTGATTGAGATTAACAAGGGATCAATTGTGGGCGCCGGTACCATGGGTGGTGGGATCGCCATGTGTTTTGCCAATGCCGGTATCCCGGTAAAGGTTCATGATAATGATGCTGACAATCTGGCGAGAGGAATCAAGGTCATTGAATCAAACTACGCTCGTACTGTGTCGAGAGGCAGGTTGTCCCAGGCTGCAATGGATGAGCGAATGGCGCTCATCATCCCGACTGTGAATTTCGACGATCTGGGGGATGGTGATGTTGTAATCGAAGCGGTGTATGAAAACCTGGACCTCAAAAAGGAAATTTTTAAACGGCTGGACAGCATCATGAAACCGGGTTCATTGTTGGCAACCAATACATCCGGGCTGGATGTGGATGCCATTGCCGCGGTTACATCGAGACCTGCTGACGTTTGTGGCATGCACTTTTTCAGTCCGGCAAATGTAATGCGTCTGCTGGAGGTTATTAAAGGTGAAAAATCCACACCTGTGACTCTCGCCTCGGCCATGGCGCTGGGTAAGAGATTGGGCAAAGTATCAGTAGTAGCAGGCAACTGTCCCGGATTTATAGGAAACCGGATGATCGGAGGTTATGGCAGACAGGCTAATCTCATGATACTGGAAGGGGCCATGCCGTCCCGGATCGATGAGGTTATCTATAACTTTGGTCTTGCGATGGGGCCGTTTGCCATGGCGGATATGGTGGGTCTGGACCTGGGATGGCGGGCACGCAAGATGGTCGGTGGTTCTAACGACATCACCACCAGGGTCACGGATGGACTGTGCGATCTTGGCCGCTACGGCCAGAAGAACGGCAAGGGTTTCTATCGATACGAGCCAGGTGACAGGACCCCACTGCCGGACCCGGAAGCGGACGAGGTTATAAGAAAGGTTGCTGAAGAACTGGGTCGTCCTCAAAAGTCGTTTTCCGATGACGAAATTTTAAAACGTTGTATCTATCCATTGGTGAATATTGGAGCCATGTTGCTGGATGAAGGTCATGCCCTGCGTGCCGGTGACATTGATACTGTCTATGTCAACGGCTATGGTTTTCCGGCACACGTCGGTGGTCCGATGTGGTATGCCGATACCCGGGGACTCGATAATGTACTGGCGGATATAGAACGTTTCTATGAAGAGAGTGGAGATGATGTATGGAAACCCTCAAATTTGCTCAGGAAACTGGTGCGCGAGGGCAGAAACTTTGCTTCTCTGGATGCCGGATGAATTGCTCGATATCAGTGGAATACAATTGAGGTAATGCGCCTTGCCGAAACACAACTTTCAAAGACCAGAAGGACGCATAGAGTTCATTGAGATCAACTCCAGGGCACTCACCAACAATGTCCTGGGAGATCCGGTCAATCGGACGGTTGCGGTATATCTGCCGGATGGATACTCCGACTCGAACGAGGAATATCCCTTACTGGTAGATATCGTCGGTTTTACCGGCAGCGGCTTAGGACACATTGCCTGGAGAGCCTTTCAGGAGACCGTCCCGCAGCGTGTTGACCGGCTCGTCAACGAAGGGAAAATGGGCAAGGTGATAGTAGCCCTGCCGGATTGTTTTACCGCCCTGGGAGGCAATCAATATATCAATTCTGACGTGATGGGAAACTGGGGTCAATTCCTCACCGATGAAATGATACCGGCTATCGAAACCCGCTATCGCGTCAGAAAAGGCCGGGAGAACCGGGGATTGTTCGGCAAATCCAGTGGTGGTTATGGCGCCATCGTGCATGGGATGATATACGCTGATTATTGGGGCGCCATCGCCTGTCACTCCGGTGATATGGGATTTGATCGCTGCTATCTGCCGGAAATGCCTGGTGTCCTGATGAAATTGTCCGAACACGAGAACAAGGTTTCAGGCTTTATGAACAAGTTTAACTCCGGGCGCAAGGTTAATGATCTGCACACCATGATGATGCTGGCGATGGCGGCTACCTATGATCCGGACCCGGAAGCTCCCTGGGGTATCCAGTTGCCGGTCACTATGGATACCTGTGAAGTCATTCCGGAGCGCTGGGACAAATGGCAGAAGTGGGACCCGGTATTAATGATTGAGAGAGAGGATGTACAGGCCAGCCTGAAATCTTTGAAAGGTGTCTACATCGACTGTGGAATAAAGGATCAGTACAAGCTGTTATTCGGCGCCAGACAACTGGTGAAGCGTCTTGAAGAACTTGAAATTGACCATCACTATGAAGAATTCAGCGACAATCATTCATCGGTGGATTACCGCATGGATATATCGTTGCCTTTTCTCTACGAGAAGTTGGTTAAGAACAATACTGCTACATGATCATTCAACTGGAGGAAATCGATGGTAAAAAGACGATTCATTGAACCGGATCTTAATGATGCAGTGGAAGGCAGGGTAGGGCCCTACAGGCTGGCCATGGTATACCGGCAGATCACCGGTGATGCGGGTCCGACCATCCATGTATTTGGTCCGGTCGAAGGGCAGGACCGGGAGATTCTGCGTTTTGATTGTTTTAAGAATGTTCCGCATATTCACCTGGGTATTTCCTATCTGGATGAACCCGTGCAGTTGATCGATTCACCGGACCCGTTCGATTGGGTGTTGGAAGAACTTGGTCAGCATTTTCCTGACTATCTGATGCGGTCGCGGGCCGGGTGTGAACTACCGGCAGACTGGCAGGCGACAACCGGACGGGCAATTGAGGCGTTCAGAACTGCTAATACACGTAATACAACAGTTTAACCTGTCTCTGCCCGTTCCAGCAGAGTATCGACATTCTCATTCGCAACTAAAACTATCGGAAGTCGACTTTCAGGACAGGAACTGATTTTAAACCGGCTCTGCGATGATTTTGTTTTCAATATGTCCCAGCTTGTCAATTTCTATTCTGACGATATCGCCAGGGACCAGCCAGGCTGGAGGTTTCATGGCGGCGGCAACTCCACTCGGTGTTCCTGTCGATATGATTGTGCCCGGGACCAGTGTAAACGCAGTGGAAATGAATTGGATAAGGTCGAAACAGTCAAAGATCAAATCGCTGGTATTGGAGTTTTGACGCAGTTCGCCATTGACCCATGTTTTCAACTGATGCTGATGTGGATCACCTGCTTCGTCTCTGGTGACGATTGATGGACCCATGGGTCCGTGGGTATCCCAGGACTTACCCATGGTGAAACTGGCGGGCGCCCCTCGGGCTTGCCAGTCTCTGATACTGACATCGTTAACAATACAGTAACCTGCAATGACGTCTTCTGCGTTCTCCCGTCGAACCCGACGGCAACGTTTGCCGATGACAACACCGAGTTCACCCTCATAATCAAGAAGTTTTGATTCGGGTGGAGCATAAATGTCATCAAAAGGGCCATTGGCGCACGTCTGCTGTTTGGTGAAGACCAGAGGGACTTCGGGTAATTTCGATCCAGTCTCTTCAGCATGCGCCCTGTAGTTCAACCCGATGGCGAGGATCATGGGCGGTTTTGATATGGGGCACTCCAGTTGTATCTCATTGGCGGCATAGTGAATGTCACTGTCTGCAACGCCTGCAGCCTTTTCCATGGCGGCATCTCCACCTTCCAGAAAGGTCAGCATGTCCGTGGCAAGATCGGGTGCTGCCCGGCTCAGATCAATAACGCCATCATCCTTCAAGATTCCGATGCGTGAAATACTGTTTTCAATAAACGTGACTAGTTTCATATTGTCCCAAAGTGATTGATTCAGAGGTCACTATATCCATCACCGTGGGCAAGATTCAAATTTTTCGCAATAATTCAAATCAGGGCATGCTGTTGGCAGACATTTACTGTTTCTGGAAGCATCATGTCGGTGGCTGACTTCAGCTTCTTCCAATAATACGACACTTGAAAAATATTCAGGAATTCGCATTCGTAAAGTTCTGATGATTTATACTTTCGACGAAGTCTTCAGTAAGTGTTTCCGTCTCATGTCTGACTCATGTCTTTGTGGAATCATTCTGTCAGTCGTTTGCTGTCTTTCGGCCTGTCATAACGATACTGCAGGATTTAAAATCGAAGATCGTATTCCGCACGACGAGTATGCCTTTACCCAGGGATTGTTGTTCCATGAAGGATACCTTTATGAGAGTACCGGGTTGTATGGCCACTCATCCCTTCGTCGACTGGACCCGAAGACAGGAGAAGTACTACAACAGGTTAATTTGCCGTCCACATACTTTGCGGAAGGTCTGACGCTGTTCCGGAATCAGTTGATTCAGCTTACCTGGCGTGAAGGCACCGCGTTCGTATACCACAGCAAAACCTTTGAACCCATCAAGCGTTTCTATTACAGGATGGAGGGTTGGGGGTTAACTCATAATGGTGATTTTCTGATCATGAGCAACGGCAGTGCAACTCTGTATTTTCGTGATCCGCAAACCTTCGAAATCGTGAAAACCGTAAAAGTCAGGGAAAGAGATAAACCATTAAGCCACTTGAATGAACTCGAATTTATTCGTGGAGAGATTTGGGCCAACGTCTATCCTACTGAAGACATCGTCAGAATTGATCCGCAATCCGGACAGGTGAAAGAGCGCATGCATTTTGCCGGTCTGGTATCGGAGGATGAGCGCAATAACCGGGAAAACGTGTTGAATGGAATTGCTTATAATGATGAATTGCAACGTGTTTACATTACAGGAAAGCGGTATTCGTATATTTATAGAATGACAGAAAAGTACTCATTATGGTCGGATTTAAACAGGCAGCGATAGACTTTGGCGTTAACTTTCAATTATATCTATTTAAGTAATAAATAACATTAATATAATATTTTAAATAATTGATATGTATATATTTATAAATATGAATGTAAGAAAATACGTTAACTGTACCGGGTCAATAGAGTCTGTCACTGGATTGGCACGCGGGAATGAATGTGGATTCAGCTTTGTGTGAAAAGTCAGGTTTGCTGGCTTCCAGTGAATATTTCCTATACTCTTTTTCCGCTCTGAAAGGCAGAAACAGAACGTTCTCATGTCATAGACGGTCTGAGATCGTTGTCACGTTATACAGGTTGCATTCAATCGGTTTTTTTCAGGATGGAGATAGTTATGAATCGGGTATCTGCAATATACATGGCAGTAATGATGATAGTTGTTCTGGTATCAATATCTGCCTGCTCCCGGGCGACACCAGATGAGGAAAGCGCTGTTGTCGAATTGACCCCGGAGAAAAGTGCTGCAGAAACGATCCCGGAAGAAACCACTGTTGTCGATTTGACCCCGGAACCTGAAGTTGCCAATCCGGTAGACAAGAGCAATCCATACTGGAAACTACAGTTGACTGCACCGGATATCATGAGTTTTGAATCAGGTGATACTTATCACTGGGATCTTGACACCAACATGGGAGGGATGAGCTTTCGATTGTTTCATGATGCTGCCCCCATGCATGTCACCAGTACCGTTTATCTCACAGAGTTGGGATTCTATGATGATGTAATCTTTCACCGGGTAATACCGGGATTCATGGCACAGGGAGGTGACCCTACGGGTACTGGAAGGGGCGGGCCCGGATATCAATACCAGGGCGAATTCTCTTCCGGTTTGTCACATGATCGTCCAGGGCTCCTCAGCATGGCAAATGCGGGACCAGGGACGGATGGAAGTCAATTCTTTATTACCTTTGCTCCAGCCAGGCATCTTGATGGTAACCACACGATTTTCGGTGAATTGATTACCGGAGAGGAAACGCTGAAGGCTCTCGAAGAGCGAGGTAGCAACAGTGGGAAAACCACCGAACATCTGGAGATCATCAAAGCGACCATACGCCGCAGCCAAGAGTAATCAACCGTTGAATGTCTGCCTTTCAGGTAAAGTTGCCCGGGACAAAATATATCTATAGCATTTGCCGCCATATTGTGCCGCCATTATGATCAGGTCAAGTCAACAAGAATGAGAAACATATGCAGGTAATTAAATCCAGACTGGATACCCGCTCACAGGAGTATCAGAAAAACAGGACCGATATGCTTGAGATGCTTGAGTATATTGATGTTCTCCATCATGAGGCTGCAGAGGGAGGGGGCAAAGAAGCCATGGAGAGGTTACGGTCCCGAAACAAATTGCCACTGCGTAAGAGAATCTCCCTGGTGCTGGACCGGGACTCGCCATTTTTTGAGATCAGTCCACTGGCGGCAGCACACTCCAGTATAAAAACCGGTTCCGGATTTGTTGTTGGCATCGGCATCATTTCCGATACCGAATGTGTGATTCTGGGTCATGATCCTTCAGTGCGTGCCGGTGCATTTAATGCCTTCAACAGCAAGAAACTGATGCGAGGTCTGGAAGTCTCCAGGATGAATCGTCTGCCCTATGTCCAATTCGTAGAATCTGCAGGCGCCGACCTGCGTGGTAATACTGGAGGGGGTAGCCGAGGAGGCAGTGGCGGCGGTCAGGAAAAGCCAAGATTACAGGCAACGACGGGACATTTTGCTGAATCCGGTAGATTGTTTTATGAAATAACAGAACTTTCGAAAATGCGTATCCCAACCGTCTCAGTGGTCTTTGGAAGTTCCACCGCAGGTGGTGCATATCAGCCTGGCATGAGTGACTACAACATTTTCATCAAGAATCAATCCAAAGTCTTTCTGGGTGGACCACCTCTGGTCAAGATGGCAACAGGTGAAGATGCCGACGACGAGAGTCTGGGTGGAGCCGACATGCATACCAAGATCTCCGGACTGGGGGATTACCTTGCAGAAGATGAACATGACGGCATACGCATGTGTCGCGATGTCATTGAACATCTGAACTGGCGGAAACTGGGTCCTGGTCCAACATTACCCCCGGATGATCCGATTTACGACCCGGAAGAGTTGTTGGGCATCGTATCCAAAGATCTGAAGGCGCCATTCGATATGCGAGAAGTCATCGCCCGAATAGTTGATGGTTCACGATTTGAGGATTTCAAGCCTTTGTATGGTCCAACGCTGGTCTGCGGCTGGGCATCTATCGATGGCTATCCGATTGGCATTCTGGGTAACAATGGTCCCCTGATGTCTGAATCTGCCGAAAAGGCAACACAGTTTATTCAGTTGTGTAATCAAATCGATGTACCGCTGCTGTTCCTGCACAACATTACAGGATTTATCGTTGGCACCGACTTTGAACAGGGTGGAATTACCAAAAACGGCTCCAAGATGATTAATGCGGTGGCAAACTCAACTGTACCGCATCTTATAGTGATCCCGGGTGCTTCGTATGGCGCCGGTAACTACGGCATGAGTGGACGTGCATACGATACGCGGTTTTCGTTTATCTGGCCAACTGCAAAAATTGCGGTAATGGGTCCCAAACAGATGGCAGGTGTCATGAGCATTGTACAACGCAAAGCGACTGAACGGCGTGGTGAGGTCTTTGATGAAGAAGCGGACGCGGTTAGAGTTGCGGCAGTCGAGGCGTCTGCGGAGGAGGGTTCCCTTGCAATTTATGCAACAGCGGCCATTTCTGACGACGGGTTGATAGACCCGCGTGATACCCGCGAACATCTCGCTATTGCACTTTCTGTTTGCCACAACAATAAAATTGAAGGAGCCAAGGGATATGGCGTATGGCGGATGTAATCATGTCAAATTTTATTAAGAGAATATTGATCGTAAATCGTGGTGAGATTGCCCGCCGGATCATTCGTAGCGCACACAATATGGGTATCAGCACAGTAGCTGTTTATGCTGATGGTGATGCCGGAGAACCATTTGTGGGGGAAGCAGACCAGGCTATAGCCCTGGGAGGTAAAAGTTCCCTGGAAACATACCTGGACCAGGCAAAAATCCTGGCGGCAGCCAGTAGAACTGGCGCCGATGCGGTACATCCTGGATATGGATTCCTGTCGGAAAACATGACCTTCGCCAATGCCGTGCAAAAGGCCGGTTTGATCTGGATAGGCCCATCGGCAGATGCGATTACTCAAATGGGAGACAAACTTTCCTCAAAAAGACTGATGACAGACGCTGGTGTGCCCACATTGCCATCTGCGGAAGTGCCCATGGGATCTGATACTGCCGCACTGGCGGCAAACATTGGATATCCATTGCTGGTGAAAGCTTCAGCAGGCGGTGGCGGAAAGGGTATGCGGGTAGTTGAATCAGAATCTGAGCTGGGAGAAGCCGTTGAGGGCGCTCGAAGGGAAGCCAGGGCTGCTTTTGGTGATGACACGATTTTCCTTGAACGGTGGTTGTCTACTTCCCGGCACGTGGAGATCCAGGTACTGGGTGATACCGCCGGGAACGTTGTACATTGCTTTGAACGTGAATGTTCTGTGCAGAGACGGCATCAGAAAATTATTGAAGAAGCCCCATCGCCGGCAGTGACATCCGAATTAAGAAAAAAAATGGGGGCTGCTGCAGTGGCTGCTGCCAGGGCGATTGGTTACACCTCCGCCGGAACTGTTGAGTTCCTGCTGGATGGTGAGGAATTCTGGTTCCTGGAAATGAATACAAGATTGCAGGTCGAACATCCGGTTACCGAAGAAATCACCGGGCTTGATCTTGTCCGGGAACAGATTTTGATCGCGCAGGGCGACTCATTGAGCTTTACCCAGGAAGATCTCAGCATAAATGGACATGCCATAGAGGCGAGGATATATGGCGAAGACCCTGTCAACGATTTCCTGCCTACCTCCGGGCCGGTATTGCTGTTTGAACGTTCAGAGGTAGCGGATGCACGTTTTGACTCAGGCATAGAAACAGGCAGCAATGTGGGTATTGAGTTTGATCCCATGCTGGCGAAAGTCATCGTACATGCACCGACGCGTTCGGAAGCGTCCCTGCGTCTGGCTCGCGTACTGGAAACCACGCGGATACAGGGGTTGATCACCAATCGGGACTTTCTGGTCAATGTCCTGCGCAATCCGTCTTTTCTTGCTGGTGATACCACAACAGACTTTATTGAGCGTGTTAATCCTCCCAGGGGAAGAACGCCTGCCAGAGGAGAGATTATTGAGGCGGGAATCGCTGCGGCAATGTTTGCCCAGAGTGAGCGTCGTGCACGTTCCAATACTCTGAAACGTATTCGAAGTGGCTGGCGGAATTCAATCATGCCGCCGGAATTGATTGAATATTCAATCGGTGATGAGGAATTGACACTGGAATACCAGTCACAGAGAAATGGCAGTTTCCTGGCAATGGTGGACGATCAGAAACTGGAGGTTTTTGTCAAGTCCAGGGAAGGTCAACAGATAACCATGGAGATCGATGGTCGACTGATAACCTGTACTGTTACCGCGGATGGTGATCGCTGGATCACGCATGGACCGGCGGGACAGATTGAATTGACAGAACTACCACGTTTCCCGGACCTGGACCGGGCGGGACTCACTGGCGGTTTAACTGCCCCGATGCCGGGAAATGTCGTGGAAACCTACGTATCTTCCGGAGAAGAAGTGGCACAGGGGCAACTCCTGCTGGTTCTCGAAGGGATGAAGATGGAGCATAGAATAACTGCTCCAAATCCGGGATTGATCACTGATCTTCTTGTGGGCAAGGGAGATCAGGTTGCCAATGGTGAGTTGCTCGTTGTTTTGTCAGAGAAAAATGGATGAAAGGAAACCCGTTAACTGGTACAGGGAACCATTACTGCATTTTATCGTTATCGGATTTCTGATTTTTCTGATATTTGATCTGCTGCCCGGGGAGGTCTCGAATGATGCAAGAATCATCCGGGCGGGAGACAGCCAGTTACTGACATTGATCCGATCCAGGAATCCCCGATTCAGCCTCGAAGCAGCATCATCATACTTGTCATCACTGACTTCAGATGAACGTGAACGACTCGTTCAGGACTTCATCCGGGAGGAGGTGATGTACCGGGAAGCCGTTGCTCTGGGCCTTGATAAAAATGACTACAGTAACCGTCGTCGTTTGATAAATCAGTTGGAGTATATCAATCAGGGATTTATTCAAGAGTCACTGTCGATCACCGAAGAAGAGTTGGATCATTACTACTCAGGTAACAGGGAACGATATTTTGTATCTCCGCAAATTACCTTTACTCATGTCTATTTCAGCAGTGAACGAAACGGTGAAGATAATGCCCGGGAGATGGCAGATCAGGAATTGCGCATCCTGAACGAAAAGGGGGTCCCTTTCCACCAGGCTGGTTTTCACGGAGATCGATTTCTCTATCATCGAAACTACGTCAACAAGGAACAGGAAGAGATTGCATCTCATTTCGGTAAAGAATTTGGACAGATAGTATTTGAACTGTCCGAGGATAACGAGTGGCAGGGACCGTTTGGGTCTGCATACGGGTATCACCTGTTGTTAGTCAACAGCGTCAAATCCGGATACTATCCCCCACTGGAAGAAGTCAGCACACGAGTTGTGGATGATTTGATCCAGGTCAGAATCCGTGAGGAACTCGACCAGATATATCAACAGGTGCGGGATACCTATGACATCCTCATTGAAGAACCACAGATCTCTTCCAGATGAAGGGAAAACTCATTCTGCTGCTGCTGTTATTGCCTGGTTTGTGCCTGGCGGATGATTTCCGTCCTCTGTATGTCGAACTGAACGAAGCGAACCATGGGCAATACACGGTTCGCATCAAACTGCCTCCTGGAATTCCGGCATCCAACCAGCCTGGAATTCAATTTCCCGGATTCTGTAACCCGCAACCCGGGAGAAGTAACGCCTATACCTGTAGCGAGGATATTGCCGGCGAAGTGATGTCGATTCGGTATCCGGGATATGCCGTTCCTAATTCCTCAGTCATCAAGATGAATTTTCTCACCGGGGAAAGCCATACCATTACAATGACCGGTGGAGACCTCGAATGGCAAATACCGGAGAAAGAGGAAATTGCAACCGTCGCTGTGCAGTATACATGGTTGGGTATTGAGCATATCTGGATCGGTTTTGATCACCTTTTGTTTGTTCTTTGCCTGATCTGGATTGCGGGAACCTGGCGGCGCATTCTCATTACCATTACCGGATTCACCCTGGCGCATTCAATCACCCTGGCACTGGCTGCAATGGAAATTGTCAGGTTGCCGGTGCCGCCAATTGAAGCTGTCATTGCCTTGAGTGTGATGTTTCTCGCTGTGGAAATTACCCGGGGTCGGCGGAATAACCTGACCTGGAACTATCCTGTTGCGGTATCCTCTTCATTCGGGTTACTGCACGGGCTTGGATTTGCAGCAGTGCTCAGTGAAATAGGGTTGCCCAGGACAGAGCTGTTAACCGGTCTGGTATGCTTTAACATCGGAGTAGAAGTCGGTCAGGTGCTGTTTGCACTTGGTGTCGTATTGGTGCTGCAACTGGTGAATCAGTGGGCCAGGTTTGCAGTGGTTGGTCAAACAGCCGTAGGCTATTTTATTGGTGTTATCGCCACATACTGGTTTATTGAACGCACATCGGGATTTATTCTATGAATCCCCGGTATTTGATCTCTGGAATTCACCGCATCATGCCCCCAGGATATGAGATTGACATGGCTTCTTGAGGGCAGAACTGGCCAATGTCCCGGCTGATAGTCTTCAGGCGTTGGCCGGGATGGTTTCAGATGAATGTAATTGCATATGATGATGGAGGAATCGGGAATGTTAAAGACTGAAGAAATAGAAAAGTGGAAGGATGCATTAATCACTGCGCACGCCAACGGGGCTTTAAAACCGGTACTGGCAGATGGTTATAGTGACCTGACTCTGGATGATGCATACAAGGTTCAAAAAGCGCTGGCGAGTGAACTCGCACAATCGGACCCGATATCGGGATTCAAGGCAGCTTTGTCGTCCAGAGCGGCGCAAAAGGCTCGAGGTATTGATACTCCTCTGTATGGGATCTTGTTTCAGAGTGGTGAGTACCGCACAGGTAAGATCCTTGATACAGGTCGCTTCGGCAGGTGTATGTTGGAAACTGAAATCGGCTACCGTTTACTGGAATCAATCAGGGAAGTTCCGCCGCCTGGAGAAGTTCGATCTCTGGTAACCGCTTTTCCGATGCTGGAATTTCCAGACATTGGCTTCGACAAGCCTGACCGTATGGGAACTTTTGATCTGGTGGCTGGAAATTCAGCTTCCGCCAGTTACATGGTGGGGCAGGCTGCAACTGAAATAGAACCTGATGAGGTTGTTGTCAGTCTCTACAGGGAAGGAGAGAAGGCTTACGAAGGAAAGGGCAGCGATGCAATGGACAACCAGTGGAACGCTGTTGGCTGGTTGATTCAACAGATTATTGAAGCCGGTTATGAGATCAAGGAAGGTCAGTATTTGATGACAGGTTCACTGGGGATGCCGATACCCTGTATTCCGGGTCAGTATGTTGCAGATTATGGATCTTTCGGCAGGATCGAATTTGAGGCGGTGTGAACCCAAAAGTGTAAGTGGTTCTGAGTATGACTTTTGAAGAAAAACTGGAACGGGTTCTGTGCAATTGCATCGATGGTTGCAATGGTATGGTCTCCTCAGAACGGCTATCCGGTGGCGCCAGTCAGGAGACTTATCGCATCGTCATCAAAACAACATCCGGCACAATGCCTCTTGCCTTGCGCCGTGCGCCGGGTGGCCTGTACCGGGTAAAAGATCCAAATCTGCATGACACACGTCCCGGTCTGGATGGCGAAGCAATGTTGATGGAAGTGGCAAGGGGCGCAGGTGTACCTGCTCCGAAGATATACCATGTTCTCACCAGGGAAGATGACATCGGCGATGGGTTTTTCATGGAGTGGCTGGATGGTGAGGCACTGGGTTCCCGCATCCTCAGAGATGATCAATTCGCAGGAATTCGTCCAACGCTGGCATATGAGTGCGGCAGAATAATAGCGCGAATTCACGGAATTGATATTGAAAAGAGTGGCCTTGGTGATCGACTGTCGCATATCACACCGGAAGAATTTGTAAGTCAGACATGGGGCAATTACCAATCGTTGGAAGTGCCACAACCCATGATTGACTATACCGGTCGCTGGTTGATGGACAATATACCGGACCAATACAATCCAACGCTGGTTCACAATGAATTCAGAAACGGTAATTTCATGGTGACCTCTGAGGGTATCGTGGGGATCCTGGATTGGGAAATCGCCCACATAGGAGATCCCATGCGGGATTTGGGCTGGATTTGCACTAACGCATGGCGCTATGGAGAGTCTTTACCTGTTGGTGGCTTTGGTACTTATGAAGAGTTGTTCCGGGGATATGAGGAGGTCAGTGGACTGTCTGTAGACCCGGGAAGAGTAAAGTTCTGGGAAGTCTTTGGTAGTTTCTGGTGGTCAATTGTCTGTCTGACCATGGTGGAACGTTTTCGGAATGGCCCGGACCGGTCCATTGAACGGGCTGTGATAGGCAGAAGGACCTCTGAAGGTCAGGTAGACTGTGTCAATCTGTTGATGCCTGGTCCGGTCATTCCACTGGAAATCAAGGATAAAAGGGAAAATCTTGAGATGCCGGGAGTAGATGAATTGCTGTCAGAGACCAGTGAATTTCTCCGCACAATTGTGATGAACGAGACTTCCGGCAGGACCCGATTCCTGGCCAGAGTTGCAGCGAATGCAACGGATATCGTATTACGCGAAAAGGAGCAGGTTACTGAATACAGGAATAGTGAGTTGTCGTCTTTGCGATCGTTTTACCACAGTGACGATGACCTGGTATCTTTGCGTTGGCGGTTGGTAAGGGCATTACGGGAGGGGTCTCAGCCTTTGGAGGATGATGCACTGAAAGTTCATTTGAGGAACATGGCGGTTTACCAGATTGCCATTGATAATCCCAGGTACAGTGGTCTTGTCAGGGGACAATTTGCTTAATTGAGAGTGTTCGCAGATGGCTTTGGGTCGGATGTTGTACGTATTTGGTAGATCGTTTCGTTAATTTTGCGAACCCCATCCATAGGGAGTCGGCTGAGATGCCAGGGTAAATTGCGCGTGATCTACCAGTTGTTAAACGCACCATCGTTCCGTCGTGGCTGCGGGGGCCAACCGGTCGCAGGGGTGATGGAGTTGCGCATCTTCTCTTCATCAAACTCAATGCCGAGACCCGGCGCATCATTTGCCCAGGCATAACCGTCTTCCCACTGAATCTGCACCGGGAAGAAATCGGTCGAGTAAGTACCGGGCTTCTTCGGCATCTCCTGGACACCCACATTGGTGGACGCCATATCCAGGGCGACGCAAGCCGCGGCGCTCACGGCACCGAGCGGATTGTGCGGAACGATGTCTATGTAGTGGGTCTCCGCCCAGTGTGTGATCTTCGCTGCCTCTGTTATCCCACCAACGATGCAGAGGTCGATACGAGCATAGTCAATGGTCTCTTCCTCAATGACCTCTCGGAACGACCACTTGGTCGCCCACTGTTCCCCGGCCGCGATTGGCAAATTGACCTTCTGGGAGACTTTTCGGTAGCTCGCCGGGTTTTCAGACCTGATTGGGTCTTCTATGAAGAACGGCTTGAACTCCTCCAGGTCTCGGCACATCTCGATCAGGTGTGTTGGGTCCAGCCGCGTGTGAGAGTCAATGCAGATCTGAATATCCGGTCCGACCAATTCGCGGACCCGGCTCATCTCCTCAACGACCAGCTTCATTGACTCGAGTGGTTCGAAGACCACGCCGCCGTTGGCTTCAAAATCGTAACCGGTATCACCCTGCCCCCAGCGAACAAACTTCCAACCGTCATCAACGGCCTTTTTGCAGTTGTCTAACAGGTCGTCCATATTCCATCCCTGGGTGTGCGGGTAGCAGACAACTTTGTCCCTGACCGGACCACCAAGTAGTTTGTAGACCGGCAGGTCTACAGATTTGCCTTTGATATCCCACAGGGCAATATCGATCGCGCTGATCGCACATGCGTAGACCTTGTCCGCCGGGAAGTAGCCGCCGCGAAACATGTGCTGCCAGATCTTCTCAGTGGACCACGGGTCCTGGCCCACAACGATTTTCGATAGATGGACAATGGCCTGTTCGATCGCGTATCCCCACGACCGTATTCCGATCTCTCCGATCCCGGAGATTCCGGCATCCGTATCCACAACAACGAAGTGATACTCGCCGCCACCGGCATCACGAACCGGATATGACTTGAGCTCTGTAATCTTCATTCAGGAACCTCCACGGTAACGGCAATGCAAGTTCAGGGCACGATGCCTCAACCGCCCCACACGAAACGGGTCCGCGCAGGTATATCTGGTGCCCGGCAATGACCGCTATTCGAAATACTCGACAAACCCGACTGCGCGGCGTGAGTCCACTGTGACTGGTTATAGTATAGAGGAAAAAAAATCCATGGCAATCACGGTAGATCCAACAAACCCCCACAGCGGTTTTTTTATCGCCACTCGTCAGCAATGACTCGAAGCAATCCGCCAACTCGATGATGAAAAAATGGAGTATGATGAGCGCTGGTCCCCCGAGAACGGAACGCTTACATATTCACTCCATAATTCGCTCGGAGCATTCACCAGTATGGAAAAACCCGCCCACCATGGCGGCGGATCGCGGCTAACTCGTCGCCGACCTGCAACGGCGTCACCGCGATAGTCGCGCTTCTGATCCCGGTGCATTGCATCGCTTCATCAACAGGAGTGTTCGCAGATGTCCTTGGGTAGGATGTTGTACTAATTTGATAGATAGTTTGATTAAGAGGGTGTTTGCTGATGGATTTGGGCATTCCTTGTTTACTTTTTGGTTGTAAATGATAATAATTCTTATTATGTAAATCATTCTGAATTAAAGTTATGACCTTGAATGAAGTGGCATTGAATCAGAGATGCAAAATCACGGGTGTTGCACAGCAGTCTGAAGAGATACAGAGCAGACTGTATGCACTGGGGTTGTACCCGGGCATAGAAGTCGAAATTCTGCGTTATGCGCCTGTTGGTGATCCTCTCCAGATTCGAACCGGGTCCACATTGCTGAGTGTACGCAAGCAGGAAGCCGGGTTGATAGAGGTTGAGACAGACAATGGCTGATTTCACCATCGCGCTGATTGGCAATCCCAACAGCGGCAAGACAACATTATTCAATGACTTGAGTGGGGCTCATCAGAGTGTTGGTAACTGGCCGGGTGTCACCGTGGAGAAAATATCCGGTGAATTCCTGCTGTATGGGTTTCGCGTAGACATTGTTGATCTGCCGGGTATTTACTCCATCGAACAGGAATCTATGGGCATTGATGAACAGATTGCCAGGGATTTTCTGGGAAATGGAGATATCGATGTCCTGGTCAATATTGTGGATGCTCATAACCTGCAGAGAAATCTGGTACTGACCCAACAGATTCTTGAACAGGATGTTCCGGTAGTTGTAGCCCTTAACATGATGGATGTTGCCCGTAATCACGGTATACATATCGATCCGGAAGAATTGTCAAAACGATTGGGTGTGCCGGTGGCGCCCATCGTGGCGTCAAACGGTGAGGGTATCGATCTGTTAAAAGAAAATTTGCAGAGGGTTATCCTGACAGGTGTAGTCAATCATCCGGTTAACGTGGAAAGCAGAGAATCCTCGACCAGTGATCGATTGCTCAGGAGGTATCACGAGTCGGAACGGCTGACAAAGGGTGTGATTCAGGTGACCCCGGTTGAACACACGTTGACTGAACGTCTGGATGTCTGGGTCTTGAACCGATGGCTGGGTATACCGTTTTTCCTCTTCATGATGTATCTGATGTTTACTTTTGCCGTTAATCTGGGTGCGGTGTTTATAGACTTCTTCGATATCCTTTTCTCCGCTGTTTTCGTGGATTCATCTCGATATCTACTGTCACTTGCCGGTTCACCTGAATGGCTGATTGTACTGCTGTCCGATGGTCTGGGAGGAGGCATTCAACTGGTGGCGACGTTCATCCCTGTCATAGGATTTTTATTTTTTTGCCTGTCGGTGCTGGAAGATTCCGGATATATGTCCCGGGCCGCTTTTGTGGTCGATCGCATGATGAGCAGTATCGGGCTTCCTGGTAACGCTTTTGTTCCGCTTGTGGTTGGATTTGGCTGTAACGTGCCCGCGGTCATGGCGGCAAGGAGCCTGGGGCGAAACAGTGACAGATTGATGACCATTGCCATGGCGCCCTTTATGTCATGCGGCGCCCGGTTAACAGTATATGCCTTGTTTGCAGCAGCCTTCTTCCCCACTAATGGACAGAACATCGTGTTCTTTTTGTACCTTCTGGGGATAGCGACAGCCGTAATGACTGGGTTTATATTCCGAAAACAGATATTTAAAACTGAGACATCGCCGTCGTTTCAGGAAATGCCTGTCTATCACATACCGGTTCTGCGCAATATATTGCTGACAACCTGGTTCAGACTACGGAGTTTTATGTTCAGGGCCGGCAAAACCATTGTGACGGTAGTGATCGTACTCAGTTTTCTGAATTCGATCAGCATGGATGGCAGTTTTGGCAATGAGGACAGCGAAGGCTCTGTGCTGTCCACCATCGGCAAGGAAATTACGCCGGTTTTCGGTCCGATCGGCGTCAAGGAGGATAACTGGGCGGCTACTGTTGGTCTCTTCACCGGGCTTTTTGCAAAAGAGGCTGTCGTGGGCACACTGGATGCGTTGTACAGTGGTCCTTCGGATATCCTGAGCGGCGATGCAGTACCCGACATTCCTGCCGCAGTTGGTGAAGCCTTTGGTTCCATAAGAGAAAACTCCGGAGACCTGGTGTCAGGACTTGCGGACCCTCTGGGCATCTCAATAGTTGACCAGTCCAATCCGGAAATTGCCGCGGAATCCCAGGATGTTCAAAAGGACACTCTTACCAATATGGCTGCATTGTTCGGAAGCCAGTTTGCGGCATTCTGCTATCTTGTCTTCGTGTTGTTGTATGCCCCCTGTGTAGCAGTGATGGGGGCGATAGCCAAAGAAGCAGGCTGGCGCTGGATGGTTCTGGTGTTTACCTGGACAACCGGTCTTGCCTATATCATGTCGAGTATGCTCTATCAGATAGGCACTTTCCTGGAACATCCCATGTTCTCATTGCTGTGGATCTGCGGTTGCGGTGCGGTGTTTACGCTGTTCGTTATCGGGTTGAAGTCTTTGGGTAGAAAATCCGTACCTGAGAATCTGATTGACGCAGTTCAGGTCACCTGAGTGCTAATTAGACTCTGAATTCGACTTCACATACAGTTTATAAAATGCAAAGATGCCTCTTCGATAATATTTAAGCTGTTTCGTGGACATAAAAACCAAAATCTCACTGACACTAGTGTCAATGTCCCTGATCAGTATGGCAATCCTGTCCACCTTTGCCTATCTGACCTCCAAAGAATTAATCCAGCAGGTCTCCGTTCGACAACTCGATGCCCTTGCCGAGAGCAAAAAACGGGACATGGAAAGAGTATATAGAGGCTGGGAAGACAAGCTGCGTCTGATTCGTGGTATGAATCAACTCCAGTCCGGTATCAAGGAATATCTTGAATCCGGTGATGAAGATGCTCTGGCAAGGATAACCTTGATGATCAGGACCATCATCGGGATTGTAGAGAAGGTGGATCAAATTGCTGTCTTCGACCTCAAGGGAAATGAGATTGCATCATCCGGTAATGTGAAATCAGATCATGTTCATGAATTTCCACAGAAGGGAATATCCTATGCCGGTTGTTTCCCCGGGGAGCCCAGCGGGATCCGTGTAGTCCTGAAGACAGCCGTATCCCTGGATGGTGAGGTGGTTGGTGGTCTCGAAATGATCGTTGACGGTGATGACCTCTTCCAGATCACCGGAAATTACACCGGTCTTGGTGAAACCGGTGAGGCCATGATGGTGAAGCTTGAGGATGATGACACTGTCATGGTTTTGAACTCGCTGAGGCATGATCCCGAGGGATTATTACGCGAGTTCAGGTTGGAGGATGCCCCGGCTGACATTCAGGAGATTTTTAATGCAGGACAGAAAAAATCCACTGTTGGTGTATCAGACTATAGAGGTGAAACTGTCTGGTCTGCCACTCGATACCTGCCGGAATTAAAATGGGGGCTGATTGTCAAGGTGGATGCTGTGGAAGAGGAGGCTAAAACTGATGTCCTCCGGGATGCGTTATTCGACACAGCCCTTTCCTTATCTGCTTTTACCATCATTGCCGGTATTCTTTTGGGAATTTATCTCACCAGACCAATAAATAGACTGGTTGCCGTTGTAGAAAAAATTCGTGATGGCGCCATGGACGCCAGGGCGGATACTACGGGAGACGATGAAATTGCCTATCTTGCTGAATCTCTTAATGAAATGATGGATCATCTGGATTCCAGGAACAAAAAATCCTGATGCTTGAATTTCTGGATTACCCCAAACTGCTTGGTGGATTTATATTTTTATTGATGGGCGGAGAGTTACTGGTTCGTGGCTCTCTTGGTCTTGCCCAGGAAAGCCGGATACCTCCGGTTGTTGTGGGATTGACTGTGGTTGCCTTTGGTACCTCTGCTCCAGAACTGATGGTCTCCATCATTTCTGCATTGTCAGGCCATCCTGGCATCGCAGTGGGTAATGTCGTAGGGAGTAATATCGCCAACGTCCTGCTGGTGCTGGGTGTGCCCGTGTTGATTTATCCCATTATCTGCGATCAAAAAGGATTGACCAAGCAAGCCAGCCTGATGATTGGCATGACGATTCTATTCATCGGATTATGCGTCTTTGAACCCATCACGATGATTGACGGTATATTTCTGTTATTGATCCTGTTCGGTTTTCTTTTCCTGACAAGCCGGGGCGCAGTGGTGATACCGGGTCTGGATAATCCTGAAGATGAACTGGCCAGTGATTTCCGCTTGCCGACCTACCCGCTTACAATCACCGTGATGATACTGCTGGGCATCATCATGTTACCCCTTGGGGCGAATCTTGTTGTTGAAGGTGGCGCCGGCCTCGCCAGAACCTGGAGTGTACCTGACAGGGTCATCGGACTCAGTCTTATTGCACTGGGAACCTCTCTGCCGGAATTAAGCACTACTGTGATGGCAGCGTTGTACAGAAGTTCTGATGTTGCCATTGGTAATGTCATTGGCAGTAATCTCTTTAACATCCTGGCAATACTGGGTGTTACCGCGATAGTGACCGATATACCTGTGGATCCGACATTTATTGAGTTCGATCTCTGGATCATGTTGGGCACTTCCATCATCCTTTGGTTTTTTGTCCTGTTGAAGTTTACAATCAATAAATCTACCGGGATTCTGTTTCTGCTTGGATACGTAACCTATCTCTTTGCAATTTACTGAGGAGCCTTCAGCGGTTTACCATAAAGAGCCTTCAGCGGTTTACCATAAAGAGCCTTCAGCGGGTTTCCAAAAAGAGCCTTCAGCGGGTCAAAAACCGCCCTGCCGCTGTCACGCAGCAAACAGGCCGGCTTACCTGAATTATCTTGGTCATGTTTGATGAGAGTTCAGTGACTGAATTCCGTTTTCCGCCCCGGACCGCTGTCGCGATAGTCATTGCCAACATGATTGGTACCGGCGTTTTTGTCAGTCTGGGTTACCAGTTGCAGGACATTCAATCTCCATTTGTACTATTGATGTTATGGCTGGTTGGCGGCGTCACCGCATTGTGCGGGGCACTGACATACGCTGAGCTGGGGGCAAATCTGCCACGTTCCGGTGGCGAGTATCACTTCCTGTCCCGGCTGTATCATCCGATGTTCGGGTTTATCTCCGGGTGGGTATCGGTGACAGTTGGCTTTGCCGCACCCACGGCACTGGTCGCAATGACTTTTGCAGCCTATCTCCACCCGGCTACACCCGGAATTCCCCCGTCCCTGGCCGCTATTTCGCTGGTCTTGCTGCTCGCCATATTCCACAGTATCTCAAGACGATCCAGCAGCCATACACAGATGATTTTTACCTCGATAAAAGTGCTGTTACTCACTTTGTTTGTGCTTATGGTACTGACAGTATCCGACAATCCTCAGCCTGTATCCCTCAAGCCAATGCCTGAAGACTGGGCAATGCTGGTGACTGGCACATTTGCTGTTGCCCTGATTTTCGTTGGGTATGCCTACACCGGCTGGAATGCTGCCGTGTATATGATCAGTGAAATGGAGGATCCGCGGCGTCGCCTGCCACTGGTACTCGTGGCGGGAACCAGTGTAGTCATGGTGTTATACATCATGCTTAATTACAGCTTCCTGTTAGCCGCTCCCATGTCTGCGCTGGAAGGGGAAACGGAAATCGCTCTGATCGCAGCCAGGTATGCTCTGGGAGACAATACGGGATATATGTTGATCTCGATTGTATTCGCCCTGTTGTTTGTTTCCACGGTGAGTGCAATGACCATGGCCGGACCCCGGGTTTTGCAGGTGATAGGTGAGGACTTTGTAACTTTTCGCTGGCTGTCACGAACCAACCGGCATGGCGTACCGGTCATTGCGATTGTTTGTCAATCCCTGCTGGCAGTACTGTTTATTTTGACAGCCAGTTTTGAATCGGTTCTGCTGTTTACCAGTTTCGTGCTGACACTGAATACATTTTTTACGATTCTGGGTGTGTTTGTATTACGGTGGCGAGGGATGAACCAGCAAGGTGCGTATAAGACCTGGGGGTATCCGATTACACCGTTGGTATATCTGGCGATCACTTCCTGGACCCTGGTCTATATCATGTTGAACAACCCGGTAGAGGGCCTGGCGGGACTGGCCATTATCTTTACCGGTGCGTTGTTTTATCTGGTCATCGGAAAACGTATCTGATGCCACCGTAGGCGCTGAACCCGGGTGATGAGAAACCCAGAACTTCTTCATAATTTTCATCAAAAACATTCTCAAGCCGGGCCGAAAGTACCATACGCTCCGAGAGACGGTAACTGGCAGTCAGGTTTACCAGTGTATAGCCATCGAGTTCAACCCTCTCCCGGGTGGCGGGAAATGGAGGAAAAAAATCGTCTTCCTGTTTGCCGGTATGATTCATCGAAACGTTAATATTGATACCCGGCCATGAAAATTCCGCACTGATCGAGGCAGAATTTTTTGGCCGCCGGACTTCGGTGACAGGAGTGCCGGTACTGTCACTCTGTGTTGCATCGAGGTAACTGTATGCGGTCAACAGTGTGATCGATTCACTGAGATCAAATGAAAACTGTAATTCAGCGCCTTGACGATTTGACTCTTCACTGGTGTTTTCTGCAGTGAATCTGCCCGTATCCGGATTGAAAACGAACCCGTTGATCTCGTTTTCAAGAATGGCTTGATACCAGGTTGCAGAAAGGTTCATCCTGTTATCAAGAAAAGATTTTCGAAAACCTGTCTCCCAACTGAGAGATCGCTCCGGTTCCAGACCCGGGTTACCCAAAAAAGTATCAAAAAAACCAAACCGCTCTGTGAAGGTTGGATTCTTTACACCCTTTCCTATTGATGAGTGAATACTCATCGAACTGTTGATATGCCAGACGGCCGTTGCCCGCCAACTGTATATGCTTTCGAAATCGGAATTATCGTCATAGCGCGCACTTAATGAGAGGTTCAGAACATCCAGGTCATGCCGGTATTCGATGGCGGCGCTACTTGTGCTGGTATTCAGATTTCTGTTGGGATTGCCAAAAAAAGATTCAGCTCCCCGTTGCTGGTAATCCTCCACTTCATACTCCAGAACGCCGGTGAAGACCTTTTTCCCCTGGTAATAGTTTGTCTGGTAACGGAATTGATCCTTGACACCGCGAAATATACTGTTTGTGGGAGATGCAGTACGGTTGACGTTATCGCTATCGGTCCTGGCGAGGGAAACTATCTGGTCGAGATCGCCGTCCAGATAGCTGAGCTGAGCGGTGACACCGCCATACAGTTGTTCTGTTTCAGTGACGAAATCTGCATCTACCGGTAATCCTGTAGTCCCGAAGTCAATGTCGTCAAACTCTGTCGTGATATCCGATTGCCTCAAGTTATAGTTGATTGACAGTAGACTTCCGGGTGTGAAGGTTCCTGTCAGATTGAAGGTTGTGTTGCTGTATCCATCCTCCTCACTACCCTGTCTGGCAATATTGGCGCCATCAGTACTCAGTCGGTCCATGCTTAACTGAACATGGTTGTTTTTATTGCCTGCACTGACCGAAGCAGTGGCAATGACACTGCCGAAGGAACCGGTTTCAAGTGCTATATCCATAGTGGAATCAGTGTCTTGTGGTGGTCGTGTGATCACATTGATGACGCCGGATAACGCATCACTGCCCCACAACGCACTTTGTGGACCCAGTACGATTTCCAGGCGTTCAATCTGATGGGTAAGCATCGTTGCAAAGTTGAATTCGCTTCCCTGGGCGATGTCGTTGGCCTCAACACCGTCAATCAGAACCAGAACCTGGTTGGCTTCCGCTCCACGCACCCGAACCTGGGCCAGACTACCCGGCGCACCCTGCTGACTTACCGCCATACCCGGAATATTCCGAAGCAGCATGGCAAGATTTTCAGCATTGCGCTGTAAAATCTGCTCCCTGGTGATGATAATGATCGAACTGCCCGCTTCATGGATTTTCAGCGGCGTTCTGGACGCGGTTACAGTGATGGATTCAAGGGCTTCCTCGGCCCATGAAAAGGAAGATACACATACCAATACTACAGACAGAATAATAATTCTCAAAACATCCCTCCCACTCTCACCCGAGTGAATTAAATGACAAAGCAGCCTTAAGGAACTGTTGGATCATGTCCTTCGTGACTGAAAATACTACGTGTCGGGCCGGTCTCCGGGCTCACGAGTTGATGAATACATCTGGTTATCTTCGCCTTCCCATGCAGTTATGCACAGTGGCATGTTCAAGTAACACACTCGTCTACCGTTGCGGGGGCAGCGCCAGCTTTAGCTCATTTGTGCCGTACTGGCTTCCCGTTTCATTCTCTTGTCGGATGACTTGAGAACACCTTACACAGAAAACATCCTAACCCAAGTTTAACAGGCTATTCAAAAACATGCTAAATATCAGCAATTTATGATGATAAAAAAGTTGTTCTGGCACTACAATCGGAAAATCCAGCCTGTTTCAGGTATTTTTTACCGCGGTTCGATGATCGTCTTTTAGATCCCGCCCGGCGTTACCGAACCGTCCGGTTGCCGCGTGCCGCCGCGCATGAGCGGGGCGAGGCCC
>JAPOOX010000011.1 GCA_026713185.1 Gammaproteobacteria bacterium | reverse complement strand
CTCGTTAATGAAACAAGCTCTCATACACATGAAGAAGAAAATCCAGGTAAGCCGGCCTGTTTGCTCCGCGACAGCGGCAGGGCGAGTTTTTGGCCCGCTGAAGGCTCTTTTTGGAAACCCGCTGAAGGCTCCTAAATCTCCTTCACCAGGGATATTACCCCATCGCAAATCTGGTCTGCCTCTTCATCAGTGATGGTGAGAGGTGGCAGCAGCCTGATGACATTGTCTACGGCAACGTTAATCAAGAGTCCACGATCCTGAGCTTTCTGTACCAATTCGGTGCAGGGTGAGTCCATCTCTATCCCGAGCATCAGACCTTTACCGCGGATTTCCCTGACGTTGTTTAAATTACCCAGATGCTGATTGAATTTGTTCACCATGCGTGAACCCAGTTCGGCGGCTCTCTCAGGAAGATTCCTGGTGGTGATCTCATTAACCACGGCGATTGCCGCGGCGCAGACGAGCGGGGTACCACCAAAAGTGGAAGCATGGTTGCCGGGCTTCAATGTCTCAGCCGCAACACCTCTGGCGAGACATACCCCAATGGGAATGCCGTTAGCCAGTCCCTTTGCCGTGGTGACGACATCGGGGAGAATGTCTGCCTGCTGGTAACAGAAATAGGTGCCGGTACGACCATTGCCGGACTGGACCTCGTCGATGATCAGCAACCATTTGTTGTCGTCGCACAGTTTTCTTAACTGCGGTAGATAATCATCGTCAGGAATCTGAATTCCGCCTTCTCCCAGAACGGGTTCGACCATGACAGCCACAATGTTGCTGTTGTGTTCGCCGGTTTGCCTGACAGTCTCGATATCGTTAAAGGGAACCCTGGCAAATCCATTTACCAGAGGTTCAAAACCGGCATGAACTTTTCGATTGCCGGTAGCGGTTAAAGTCGCCAGGGTACGGCCGTGGAAAGAGTTATCCGCAACAATAATCGTCGGGTTTTCGATGCCGCGATTATTGCCATAGAGTCTGGCAATCTTGATGGCGCATTCATTGGCTTCTGCACCGGAATTGGCGAAAAACATGTTGTCCATGCCTGAGACTTCGGCCAGCATTGCCGCCAGTTCTTCCTGTTTCGGAATGTGATAAAGATTGGAGGTATGAATCAGACAAGTGGACTGTTCTGCCAGGGCATTTGCAACTACCGGATTGGCGTGCCCAAGAGAGACGACACCAATGCCGGACAAGGCGTCCAGATACCGATTGCCCTTGTCATCAATCAACCACGCGCCTTCGCCCCGTACAAATGCAATGTCCATTCGACCATAGGTATACATGACAGGATCGGTCATGATCTTGTACCTCGCAAAAAAGAAAGCGATGATAAACCAGATTGAAGAAACTCTAAAGACGAAAGTCGCCTGTAATGATTGGATTGAGCAATTTATGTGTAAACAGGGTAAACTTGACTATCAATTCAGATGAGCAGGATTATGGAAATATTAGAAGTTATCAAGGAGCAGGTGGAGAGTAATCCCATACTGCTTTATATGAAGGGTTCACCGGATCAGCCGCAGTGCGGATTCTCGGCACAGGCATCACAGGCACTGATGGCGTGTGGCGGGCGGTTTGCCTATATCGACATTCTTGCCAATCCCGAAATCAGATCAACCCTGCCACAGTATTCTGACTGGCCGACATTCCCGCAACTGTTCATCAATGGTGAACTGGTTGGTGGCTGTGACATTATTACGGAAATGTACCAGAGCGGAGAACTGCAGGGTATGGTGAAGGATGCAGTCGAGACATGATGGAGTGTTTCATGGACAGCAGGAACTGCTATACTCGCACGCCTGCTTTAACTCACATAACAGACTACAGGAGATGTCAATATGGCCCTGAAAGACAGTAAAACTGAACAAAATCTCAAGGATGCGTTTGCCGGTGAATCGCAGGCAAATCGTCGTTATCTCTATTTCGCGGCAAAGGCTGACGTAGAAGGATACAACGACGTTTCTGCCGTATTCAGATCAACGGCAGAAGGCGAGACAGGCCATGCACACGGGCATCTGGAATACCTGGAAGAAACAGGGGACCCGGCTACCGGACTGCCAATAGGCGGAACATCGGAAAATCTTGCTGCAGCGATTGCCGGTGAAACGCACGAATACACTGATATGTATCCAGGGATGGCAAAAACAGCCCGGGACGAAGGTTTTGATGAGATTGCCGACTGGATGGAAACGCTGGCCAAGGCGGAAAGATCTCATGCCAACAGATTTCAGAAAGCACTCGACAATCTGGACGAATAATAGAGAAGAAGTCAGGTTTCTGCAGCTGACGCCAGCTTTTTCCACCGATTGACGATATAACAGAAGACCTCAGCTGTCTTGTCACAGTCGTAGTTGGCGCTGTGGGCTTCTTTCTCGTTGAATTCGATACCGGCACTGGCGCATGCTCGCGCCAGTACGGTTTGACCAAATACCAGTCCACTGAGTGAAACCGTGTCCAGCGTAGAGAATGGATGAAATGGATTTCGCTTGATATTGTTGCGCGTTGCCGCGGCATTGATAAAACCCAGATCAAAGGATGCGTTGTGTGCGACCAGTATCGCTCTATTGCAACCGGTTCGACGAATTTCGGTCCGGATTTTCCGAAAGATCCCGGTTAAGGCTTCCTTTTCCGGTACTGCGCCCCGTAAAGGATTGAGCGGGTCTATACCGGTAAATTCCAGTGAAGACTGTTCGATATTGGCGTTGGCAAAGGGTTCCACGTTGTAGAACAGATGTTCCCCCGGTTGTAATTTTCCTGCATCGTCCATGTTGATAATGACTGCGGCAAGTTCCAGCAACGCATCGGTTGAGGGATTGAATCCTCCGGTTTCCAGATCAATGACCACTGGCAGATAGCCGCGAAAGCGTCCGGCAATAGGCGATTTTTCTTTCACCTTTCCGGTTTCAGTATTCATTTTGCCGTGACAGTCCAGGTGATTGCTTCACCGGCGCGCACGGGAATCATTTCTTCGTCGCCAAAAGAAGAAGTCAAGGGAACCTGCCAGCTTTGTTCATGAAGTGTGACCTGATCATTGTTTGGGGAAAGCCCATAGAATTCTGCGCCAAATTGACTGGCGAATCCCTCGAGTTTGTCCAGCGCATCGGCGCGATCAAAAACTTCCGCATACAGTTCGAGTGCTGCATGTGCAGTATACGACCCGGCGGCGCACCCACAGGCATTCTCCTTATCCGACCGGGAATGAGGTGCGGAATCCGTACCCAGGAAAAAGGACGAATCACCGGAAGTAGCCGCCCTGATCAAAGCCTGCTGGTGGATGTCTCTTTTAAGCACGGGTAAACAGTAATAGATCGGCTTTATGCCATCTGCCAGGAGATCATTGCGATTGAAGAGTAAATGGTGCGTCGTTATGGTGGCGCCGACACTGGCTGAGCAGTCTGTGACAAAATCTACTGCATCCCGGGTGGTAATGTGTTCAAAAACAATCTTCAACTCGGGGAAGTGTTGATGGATGTCTCGCAGATGGCGGTCGATGAAGACCGCTTCCCGATCGAAGATATCAACTGATTCATCATTGACTTCGCCATGCACCGCCAATACCAGCGCCTGTTCCTGCATCGTCTCAAAGACGGGGTACAACTGCTCGATGGCATTGACACCACTGGTAGAATTGGTCGTGACGCCGGTGGGGTAGAGTTTCATCGCATGCACAAATCCCGATTGTTTTGCCAGGGAGACCGTGGTCGGCGCCGTATTGTCGGTCAGATACAATGTCATCAATGGTGTAAAATCGGCATCATCCGGTACAAATGACAGGATACGGTCTCGATACGCCTTTGCCTGCTCCGGAGTTTCCACCGGGGGCACGAGGTTTGGCATGATGATTGCCCGGCCGAAATATCGACTGATATCCGGGACTGTATGTCTGAGATAGTGACCATCGCGAAGATGTACATGCCAGTCATCCGGGCGGGTTATAGTGATACTGCGCACTAGGGAGCCTTCAGCGAATTTGACAAGGGCCTTTTTATGCTCTCCTCAGGCGTATCATTGTTTATTGTACTGTACATGACATTTTAAATATGATCAAAGACTTTCAGGAGAAACACCAGGTGAGTGAAATAGACAAAGTTGTGTTGTCCTATTCGGGAGGACTCGATACCTCCGTGATTCTCAAGTGGCTGCAGGAAACCTATGGCTGTGAGGTGGTCACCTATACGGCTGATCTTGGACAGGGCGAAGAACTGGAACCAGCCCGTGAAAAAGCGGGAAGCATGGGTGTCAGGGAAATTTTCATTGATGATGTTCGCGAGGAATTTGTCCGGGATTTCGTCTTTCCCATGTTCAGATGTAATACGATCTATGAAGGAGAGTATCTGCTTGGCACATCAATTGCGCGTCCCCTGATCGCCAAAAGACTGGTTGACGTGGCCAATGAAACCAATGCCCGGGCCATCTCCCATGGCGCAACCGGAAAGGGCAACGATCAGGTTCGATTCGAACTCGGAATTTATGCCCTGAAACCGGATGTACAGGTGATTGCCCCCTGGCGGGAATGGGACCTCACCTCACGTGAATCGCTGCTGGCATTCTGCGAGCGGCACCAGATCAGCGTGGAGCACCGGCAACAGGGCGCGTCCCCCTATTCCATGGACGCCAATCTGTTGCACATCTCTTATGAAGGCGGGATCCTGGAAGACCCGGCTGCAGCGCCGGAAGAGTCCATGTGGCTATGGTCGAATTCACCCGAGGATGCGCCGGATCAACCGACATATCTTGAACTCAACTATAAAAATGGTGACATAACGGCTGTTGACGGTAACACCATGTCCGCCGCCGAAATCCTGACGTATCTTAATGAAGCAGGTGGTAAAAACGGTATCGGCAGGGGGGATATAGTCGAAAACCGGTATGTTGGAATGAAAGCCCGCGGTTGCTATGAAACACCTGGCGGCTCAATCATGCTGAAGGCGCACCGGGCCATCGAATCGGTTACCCTGGACCGGGAGCTGGCGCATCTGAAAGATGAGTTGATGCCCCGATACGCCAGTCTGATCTACAACGGCTACTGGTGGTCACCGGAACGCAAGGCAATGCAGGCATTGATTGATCACTCCCAGCAATATGTCAACGGCACGGTGTATCTGAAACTATACAAGGGCAACATCATCGTCGTCGGTCGTGAATCCGCCAGCGACAGTCTGTACGACGGCCATATCGTGACATTCGAGGATGATGCGGGTGCTTATGATCAGACGGATGCCTCCGGATTCATCAAACTCAATGCGTTGCGCATGAAGATTGCGGCCATGAAGGGTCGTACATTCTAGTCCAGGTCCTTCCTCTTGCCCTTGAACTCACACAGATCATAGACCACACACGCGCCGCACTTGGGGTTGCGCGCCGTGCATATATATCTTCCATGCAGTATCAACCAGTGATGTGCATCCAGGATGAATTCATCAGGAATTACCTTAAGCAGTTTCTGCTCCACCTGGAGCACGTTTTTTCCCGGTGCGAATCTGGTCCTGTTGGATATACGAAAGATATGGGTATCAACGGCCATGACAGGCTCACCGAAGGCGGTATTCAACACCACGTTGGCGGTCTTGCGGCCGACACCGGGCAAAGCCTCGAGTGCCTTGCGCGTGTTGGGGACGACGGAATCATGTTCTTCAACCAGTGCTTTGCAGGTTTTGATGATGTTCCTGGCCTTGCTGTTGAATAAACCGATGGTCTTGATATGAGCTTTCAGGTTTTCCTCGCCCAATTTTAATATCCCTTCCGGTGTATTGGCCAGGGGGAACAGTTTGCTGGTCGCTTTGTTGACGCTTACATCTGTTGCCTGCGCCGACAGAATCACTGAAACAAGGAGTTCAAACGTCGATTGATAGACGAGTTCAGTCTTTGGCGTCGGGTTTGCTTCCCGCAGTGCCGCGAGAAACTGGTATCTTTTTTCTGCGTTCATTTTCAGACATCCCGGGTTATAAGGTTTTTAAGCGCAATCAGACAGCCCAGCGTGAGGAAGGCTCCCGGTGGCAACACCATCAGTAAAAAGCCCGAGTCGGCGATTTCAATGGTCGAATTTTCTGCCATGGGTCCCAGGAGCAGATGCATATTGTGAAACAGTGTGCCATGCCCCAGGATTTCACGCACTGCACCCATGGCTAACAGCACCCACAGGAAACCCATACCCATCATAAAACCATCTACTGCCGATACCAACACCGGATTGCGACTGGCATAAACTTCAGCACGGCCAAGCAGGGTGCAGTTGGTCACAATCAAGGCAATGAACAGACCAATTCTCTGGTGAAGTTCAAAAAACCAGGCCTGCAATATTATGTCTGCTGCTGTGACAAATACGGCGATGACCAGGATCTGGGAGGGTAACCGGGTTTCCCTGGCAGTCACGTTGCGCAGCAGGCTGATGACCACATTGGACGCAGTCAGCACCAGCAGGGTTGTGATGCCGAGTCCCAGGGAAGTGACCAGTGAACCGGATACCGCCAGTAATGGACACAGTCCCAGCATTTGAACCAGGGAAGGGTTGTTGTGCCACAGACCTTCGCGCCACAGACCATCGGTTACCAATGAATTCATTGCCCGGATTCCTCCAGTCCCTGATACACCGCGTTTATGACTGCCCTTGAGGTAATCGTTGCGCCAGATACATGATCATGACCTTGATCGGCTCTGCCGACAAAACGGTCGATCCAGTCGGACACTGATCTGTCGATGAAGTCACCGATACCAGGCGTCTCCTGATGGTTGTATACACGGACACCGCGGATATTGCCGCTGTCATCTATTGCAATCCAGAGCGAGATGAGCCCGTTGTATCCTTCATTGGACTGGACCTGAAAGACCAGGCCGCCATCCTCATCCAGGATGCGATATCGGTTGGCGCCAATGAGTTCCAGTCCGGCTGTAGTACTGCCGATGACTTCCAGCAATTGCCGGTTGGCGTAATCCTCACTGTTGGTCCGTATCTGTTCGCGAGTCAGGCCATATAAGCTGCTGATCAGTATGCCGCATAGCAGAGCGAGGATGATGAATGACCAGGATCTGTAGTTCACCGGCGATACTCCAGATAGTTGATGAACGGTGTTGCCCCGTTCATCAGCAGCACAGCGAAAGCAAGCCCTTCCGGGTAGGCGCCTGTGGTTCTGATGAGGAAGGTGAAGATGCCGACACCGATGCCAAAGAGCCACTGTCCGCGTACTGTTTCCGGTGAGGTCACCGGGTCGGTAACGATAAAAAATGCCCCCATCATGGTAGCCCCGGAAAACAGGTGCAGCAATGGTGATCCGAGACTCCGTGCGCTGCCATCGTCGTAGAACAGCAGGGAAAGCAAAGCGAGTGTGCCCAGCATGGCAACAGGTCCATGCCACCGGCAGATTTTACGGACCAGCAGGTAACAACCGGACAACAGGAACGCGGCATTGATCATCATCCACGGATACCGGTTCTGTTGCATGGTTTGTGTCCAGTGTTCACCCGTGTTGCGAAACTTGAATTGATCCAGAGGCGTTGCCATTGTGAAGCCATCCACAGCAGCCATGCCTGCTTTAACCGGCAATAATTCTGACAATGGCAAGTGATGACCAGGATTTGGCCACTGCGACATGGCCAGGGGAAAAGAGATAATCAGTACGGCATAGCCCACCATGGCCGGATTAAAGATGTTATGTCCCAGGCCGCCATAGGCATGCTTCGCCAGCAGTATGGCAAAGCCAGTGCCGAGGATAATCATCCAGCCGGGCAACATTGGGGGCAGGGCGAGGGCGAGCAGTGCCGCGGTGACGATGGCGCTGCCGTCCAGGAGTGTGTTCAGAGGTTTGCCTTGTATCCTGAGCACCACGAATTCACACAGAATTGCCGCCGTCCCGGCAATGACGATATTAAGAACAATGCCGAACCCAAACCACCAGGTCATGACCACGGCAGCAGGCAGCAAGGCCAGTAACAACTGATTCATCAGCCCCCGCGTGGTCGTCATTGCCGGGATCTCACATCTGCTATCAGAGCCGCGCTGTCTGTTGGATGGCTGTTGACCGCTATGCGCTGTTCCATGCGCTGGTTGTGTCTGTCCACCCGGTTGCGTACTGCTTCGGCGCGCTCGATGTCCACCTGTTTTTTGGCCATGCGCTGCTTGGCGGCGACAAATGTCTGCGTTAAGGGTATACCACTTGGGCAGACCTGATCACAACGGCCACATTCAATGCAGTCCATCAGGCGAAGCGTTTCCAGGGCATCCATTGATTTTTCGTGAAAATAGAGTTGTTGCGGCGCCAGGTCGCGGGGACAGGCTTCGATGCAATCACCGCAGTGTATACAGGGAGCACTGGTTTCCGTGTGCATTGCCGCCAGCGGTTCCTGGACTTCCAGCATGTCGATACAATCCACGGGGCAGGACGCCAGACACAGTTCGCAGCCGGTACACTCCTTACTGAGGACAGCATGCAGTAACTGTGGCGCACCAATGATCGCGTCTACAGGACAGGCAGGAAGACACAGGGTACAGCCGATACAGTCCTGTTCCCGAATGGTTGCAATGCGGGTGATGCCATCGCCACCGGTGGTATCCAGTGGTGGCGCCGGCTTGCCCAGCAGGCGGGACAGTGCATTGATCGTTTCTGTGCCCCCCGGTGGACATTTGTTGATGTCTGCACCGTTTGCTATCGCTTCCGCATAAGGTCTGCAACCGGGATATCCGCACTGTGCACACTGGGTCTGTGGCAGTTCTTTGAGGATCAGTTCGACCACCTCATTATCGCCGGACCTGAATTTGTGGAATGCCAGGATCAGCAAAGCACTGCACAGTAATCCGATACCGGCGAGTACGAGTATTGCTGGAATTCCGGTCAGCATCAGTTCATTCCTGTAAATCCCATAAACGCAAGGGACAGTAATCCGGCGGTGATCATGTTGATGGCGGTACCCCGGAAAGCCCGGGGTACCTCCTGGTCGATCTGTTGCTCCCGAATGGCAGCGAAGACCACCAGCAACAGGGAGAAGCCAAGTGCGGCGCCAAATCCAAAAATCACCGCCTCAGTGAAATTCGCGGCCTGTCGGACATTCAGTAACGCCACGCCAAGTACCGCACAGTTTGTCGTTATCAGCGGGATGAACAGTCCGAGGATGTTGTGCAGTAACGGCTGTGTCATCCGAATGACGATTTCGGCAAACTGCACCAGGGAAGCGATGATGACGATGAAGACGATAATGCGCAGGTATCCCAGATCAAAAGGCGCCAGCAAATATTGATCCACCAGGTAACTGGTCGCCGAAGCAAGGGTGAGAACAAATGTCGTCGCCGCAGCCATGCCCACCGCACTGTCAACTTTCTGACTCGCTCCCATGAAGGGGCACAGGCCAAGAAACTGCACCATGACAAAGTTGTTAACAAAGATGGTGGTCAAAAGGATTATGAGTGCGTCAGGCACGATACTAATCAGGTAACCTGCATTCCCGGTTTGGCGCCTGGATGTGGCTCAAGCAGGAATACATCCTTGCCGCCAGGTCCTGCCGCCAGCACCATGCCTTCGGAAATGCCGAACCGCAATTTTCTCGGTTCCAGATTTGCCACGACAACTGTCAACTTGCCAATGATGTTCTCCGGGCTGTAGGCAGCCTTGATGCCGGCAAATACGGTGCGCTGTTCAGTCCCGAGATCCAGTGTCAGCCGCAGGAGTTTATCGGCCCCCTCTACACTTTCCGCATTGACGATTTCGGCAATACACAGGTTTACCTTTGCAAACTCGTCAAAGCTGATCGGATGGTCAGTAGTCGTTTCGTCTTCCTCCTTGCCGGCATTGATCATCGCCTCCACAGAAGATACTTCCACCCGGGTCAGCAGGGGTTTGAATTTGCTGATCCTGTGGTTTACCAACGGTGACCCGATATTATTCCAGTCCAGGGTGTCCACTCCCAGGAACGTTTCAGCCTTCGCTGCCAGCGCCGGCATAACGGGTTTCAGGTAGGTCATGATCACCCGGAACAGGTTGATGCCATCGGAACAGACCTGTTGAACCTGTGCACGCTGATTCTCCTGCCTGATCATGATCCACGGCTTGTGTTCGTCGATATACCGGTTGGCATGGTCTGCCATGGCCATGATTTCCCTGATGCCTTTGCTGTAGTCACCGGCTTCATAATATTCTGCAATCAGATCCTGCCGGGCCGCAAATTTTTCCACCAGGGGCGTCCCTGGCAGGGCCGAGAGCTCATTATCGAACTGCCTGTTGATAAATCCGGCGCAGCGACTGGCAATATTGATGACCTTGCCCACCAGGTCCGAGTTTACCCGCTGGATGAAATCGTCAAGATTGATGTCGAGATCATCAACGGTGCTGTTAAGCCTGGCGGCAAAATAGTAACGCAGGTATTCCGGATTCAGATGATCCAGCCAGGTTCGGGCATTGATGAAAGTACCCCTGGACTTCGACATCTTGAACCCGTTAACGGTAACAAATCCATGGGCATGGACCCTGCTGGGTGTCCTGAACCCGGCTGAGCTCAGTATGGCAGGCCAGAACAGTGCATGGAAATTGATAATATCCTTGCCGATAAAGTGATGTACCTCACAGGAAGATCCCTCTTGCCAGAAATCATCGAAAGACAGATTCTCATGTTGCTCGCAATAATTTTTAAAACTTGCCATATAACCGACCGGGGCATCCAGCCATACATAAAAGTACTTGCCGGTTTCTCCTGGAATTTCAAATCCAAAATAGGGTGCATCGCGGCTGATGTCCCAGTCCTGCAATCCTGTGTCTACCCATTCAGCCAGTTTGTTGGCCACCTGTTCCTGCAGAGTTCCGCTTCTGGTCCATTGACGCAGGTAATCCGTGAACTCGGACAGGGCGAAGAAGAAGTGAGTGGATTGCTTCAGAACCGGTTTGGCGCCGGAGATTTTTGACCTGGGCTCAATGAGGTCCGTTGCGTCATAGGTTGCGCCACAGTTTTCGCAATTATCACCGTACTGTCCTTCAGCCCTGCAGCGTGGACAGGCGCCGACAATGAACCGGTCTGCCAGAAACAGTTTTCGCTCGGGGTCATACAGTTGATCAACAGTTTTTACCCTGATGTAACCCGCTTCCTTCAGGCGATTGTAGATCAGCGCAGAATATTCCTGGTTCTCGCTGGAATGGGTGGAATAAT
>JAPOOX010000012.1 GCA_026713185.1 Gammaproteobacteria bacterium | reverse complement strand
GGTTAACTGCTGATAACATTGCCGCCTTTTTACAAACCTTAAACTGCAATGCTTGATCCAAAACTGCTCAGAAATGACCTTGCCATGGTTGTCGAACGATTGAGACTCAGGGAATTCAATCTGGATGTCTCCCGGTTTGACTCATTAGAGCGACAACGGAAAGAACTACAGACTGCCACTGAGAACCTGCAGGCTGAACGTAAAAAAAGGTCAAGAGAGATCGGTAGAACCAAGACTGAAGGTGGAGATATCGAACCTCTGCTGCAGGAAGTCGCTGCCATTGGTGATCAGTTGGACAGTCAGAAGGGTAAACTGGAATCAATTCAACAGGAAATCAGTGACATCACCCTGTCTATTCCGAACCTGCCGGACACCTCAGTGCCTGCCGGTGAAGATGAATCGCAAAACCAACTGGTCAGAAGTTGGGGTGATCCAACACATTTTGTCTTTGAACCCAGGGACCATGTGGATCTTACCCACAACGGTAAACTGCTTGATCTTGAAGTTGCCGCGAAAATAACAGGATCACGATTTGCCGTTCTCAATGGCCAGTTGGCACACCTGCACCGGGCACTGATCCAGTATATGCTGGATATCCATACCGAAGAGCACGGATACAGTGAGATTTATGTGCCATTTATTGTTAATCGGGCATCTCTGCTTGGTACAGGTCAATTGCCCAAATTCGAGGAAGACCTGTTCAAATTACGGGATGAACGTGATTTATATCTGATTCCCACTGCGGAAATACCGGTTACCAATATCGTAAGAGACGAGATCATTCCGTCAGATGACATGCCTCTGAAGTATGTATGCCACAGTCCATGCTTTCGTAGTGAGGCAGGCAGTTACGGTAAAGATACCAGGGGAATGATTCGTCAGCATCAGTTTGAAAAGGTGGAACTGGTACAGATGGTCAAGCCGGATGATTCATGGAAGGCTCTGGAGGAACTCACCGGTCATGCAGAGGTGGTTCTGCAGAAACTCTCCCTACCGTATCGTGTTGTCAATCTCTGTAGCGGCGATCTGGGTTTTTCTGCAGCAAAAACCTATGATCTGGAAGTCTGGTTGCCTGGTCAGGGAAGGTATCGGGAAATTTCATCATGCAGTAACTTCCTTGATTTTCAGGCGCGTCGTATGCAAGCCAGATGGCGGAACCCGGATACCGGAAGACCGGAATTACTTCACACGCTGAATGGTTCCGGGCTGGCGATCGGGCGTACTCTGATCGCAATTTTGGAAAATTATCAGCAGGAGGACGGTACTGTGCGCGTACCACAGATATTGCAATCGTATATGGGGGGGTTGACCGCTATCGAGTTGTAGTTTTACCCACGAATCAACGGGAGTTTCCTGTGGATTACCTGCCATTACATTTTGACCTCTCGGACCGGTTAGTACTGGTGGTCGGTGGTGGTACTGTTGCTTCGAGAAAGGTTGATTTGCTGTTACAGGCGGGCGCCCGGGTCCGGCTGGTAGCTCCTGTTGTGGATGATACTTTACGGCAACAGCTCGCAGACGGACATGAGATCATCGAGGCGCACTATGACAGACAGTATCTGGAAGGGGTAGTACTGGTTGTTGGCGCAACTTCCGACCCCGTGGTAAACAGCCGTATTTCCGGGGATGCACAGGAAAAATCAATACCTGTAAACGTGGTCGATGCACCGGCACTCTGTACGGTTGTTTTCCCCGCTATTGTAGACCGGTCTCCCGTGCTCTTGTCCATTGGCAGCAGCGGAACTTCACCTGTACTGAGCCGACACTTGAGATTGCTGCTGGAACAGGCTCTGCCGGACGGTATCTCCCGATTGGCGCAGTACCTTAAGGGTAAACGCCAATGGCTTAAACAGATCTGGCCCGATGTAGACCAGCGTCGCCGGATCACTGAGCAGTTCATGTCGTCACCAGGAATGAATTACGCGTTGGAAGGCAGGTTTGAAGCTGCGGATGAATACCTTTCAGATGCCGATGCAGCTATTGTTCAGGGAGAAGTTTATCTTGTAGGCGGTGGCCCCGGAGACCCGGACCTGCTCACCCTGAAGGCATTGCAATTATTGCAACTGGCAGATGTCATCCTCTACGATAATCTGGTTTCCGATAAAGTTCTGAACCGTGCGCGACGGGATGCATACAAGGAGTTTGTCGGCAAACGTAGCGGTTATCAGTCCATGCAACAGGAAAACATCAACGAACTGCTGGTCCGATTAGCCAGGGAAGGAAAGAGAGTTTTGAGGCTCAAGGGAGGAGATCCCTTTATCTTTGGCAGAGGTGGTGAAGAGATAGAGGCATTGGTGGCGGAACAGATTCCGTTTCAGGTCGTACCGGGAATAACAGCCGCCAGCGGATGTGCCGCCTATGCCGGTATTCCGCTCACACATCGGGATTATTCCCAGTCGGTTCGTTTTGTCACCGGTCATCCCAGGGATGGCGATGTAAATCTGTCATGGAATGAACTCGTTTCACCTAATCAGACCATAGTTTTTTACATGGGACTGGGAGGACTTGCCTCAATCTGCCGACATCTGACAGAACATGGACTTGCAGTGGATACACCGGTAGCCGTCGTATCCAGGGGCACTACCCCGGAACAGAAAGTGGTACGGGGAAGTCTGAACACCATCACCGGTCTGGTCGCCAGTGCACAGGTAGAAACGCCAACTCTGATTATCATCGGACAGGTGGTCAGTCTGTATCAGAACCATCCCATGAATCTTCCAGGAACGCGTCCTCCTAATCACAGTTAGCCGGTTTTGGCAGGCCGGCAATTTTGTTCACCATACGAGCCGGTCGACCGGTAAAAAGCTGCATCAGATAGATGCTGGAACCCTTATCAACCTCAAGGTTGTCTTGCAGCAGTCGGACAATGATACGAGCGGCTGGTGAGATCCTGTATTGCTTGTAATAACCACGCACCAGATCAATGATTTCCCAATGCTCCCGGGTAAGGCGGATGTCTTCTTTCTGCGCAAGTGTGCTGGCAACTTCCGGTGACCAGTCCTGCAGATGCTTCAGAAATCCTTCTTTATCGACTTCAATGGTATACATCTCAGAACCAGTTCATGATGCGATCAGCTTCGACACACATTGTGACCAGGTCATTGTATGAAATCATTTTACAACGAGTACCGGTAAGTCCGGTCAGTCCACGCGCTTCAATATCCGTCTGGATCACATGGATTGTGTCAAAATTGTCAAGTTCTGTTTTCTGCAGCAGGGCATACACACCGTCTTCAATGAGCACGATCTTATCCTGCTGCGCGACAAAGCGGAGATTCTCCATAACTGCGTCGGGCTTGTTGAAAGTGTGCAATATCATGTCATCAATACTCAGAATGTCAGAATGGTATCGTGACTGTCGAACAACCGGTTGACTTTATCATCCGCCAGTAATTCGACATTGATGCAGAAATCATCCGGAGACAGTATCGTATCTTCAAGTTGACTTCTGCTGCCGTAAATATTCTGGACACCGTAGTCGTGGAGAGCGGCAAATCCAAGGGTATAGTTCTTGCCGCCGATGGGTTCCCGGTTCTGGCTATTGATGAGTTGATACAGTCCCTGCCCGAGAAACAGTGCCGAACAATTCGCAAACGCGGAACCCATCAGAAGTGCATCAAAACCCTCCTGGGCGTTGATTGTGCCCGGCGAATGAGTCATGACAAACAGGATGCGGCTCATTCTAGGCGCCGAAGGTAATGAGTCTGTCGGCGTTGATACCGGCGTCGATCAATTGTCCGAGTCCGGATACGTTAAATTGCGGCGAAACGCTTATCCCGGTTTTTTCATAGCGCTCCGCTTCAGTTGCATCCAGCATGCCGCGTCGTAGAGATGAGGAGATACAGATCACCATATCAAGTTGGTGCTCTTTGCCAAGGGTTGCCCATTCGTTCTGTATGTCTGCTTCATCCTGTGGCGCTACACTTGACTGGTTCGCGTTATAGACGCCATCGTGATAGAAGAATACGCGATAAATCTCATGACCCATTGCCAGCGCTGCCCGCGTGAACAGATAACCGGAACGCGAAGCCTGGTGAGAGTATGGCGCCCCGTGGATGAGAATCGCGAATTTCATGGATGCACTGGACGACAGATAGATATCATGGAACCAGGTTTACTCCCCGCCCGGATACAGCGAGCCTTACGGCCCGCTGTAAGTTGTTTCCAGTGCAGTTAATCGTCGTTGAACCCGAGGAGAAATAACAGGCTGGTGAACAGGTTGTAGATGCTGAGATAAAGAGAAACCGTTGCCATAATGTAATTGGTTTCACCACCATGGACAATCTGGCTGGTTTCATACAGGATCAGACCCGACATGATGATGACGATTGCCGCGGAAATAGTCAGATTCAGGAGGGTTACGTCAAATCCCATCAGTCCACCGAAGATCATCAATACGATGCAGCCGATCACGACCCACAGCCCGGTCATCAGGAATCCACCCATGTAGGAGAAATCCTTTTGCGTGACCAGGGTATAACAGGACAGGGACAGGAAGATCACACCGGTCAGCCCGGCAGCAGTCATCACCGTTTGTGTTCCGGCAGGGGTTTGAAGATACAAGTTGATTACCGGACCCAGCGAATATCCCAGTATTCCGGTGAAAGCAAAGACCAGAAGAATACCCCAGACGCTGTTGCGCATTTTGCTGATGGCGAACAACAGGCCAAAAGCGACCAGCAGGGGAATCCATCCCATGTAGGGTGCGTCGGACGCAATGGCGAAACCAGCCATCGCGGCACTGAATATCAAGGTCATGGATAGTAGAAAATAAGTGTTCCGTAGAACCTTGTTGGTAGATACAACAGGTGACTGACGGTCAGTTACAAATTGTGCGTTTGCCATGCAAAACTCCTTTCCAGATATGTTGAAAATTTTACGTGTTCATCAGGTAAATGCAACCTGTGGTGCTGCCAGTGATGAAAGTGGCAAGGGTGGATATTGCCGTCATTGCCCGTGACAACTACAGAGAAGCCAGTATGTCGTTCAGCGTTCCTGATGGACGCATGGCCGGGATAGCGAATTCCGGATCCGGCTTATAGTAGCCATTCAACTCAACAGGTGCTCCCTGTGCATCGAGCAGTTCCTGAATGATCGTGTCCTCATTTTCAGCCAGTGTTC
>JAPOOX010000215.1 GCA_026713185.1 Gammaproteobacteria bacterium | reverse complement strand
TGAATCATATCCACGTTTGGCACAGCTTCACTGGTCACGAAACTCGAAATCGGCACCGCCCCTTTGGCAGTCATTACCTTCAGGCTGTCCAGGGAATCAATATGACGATATTCCTCGGGATAACGAATCCGGATATCCACCGCGTCATCCGACCTGTCCGGCCGGTACTCACCTACTTTCACACCATTGGTTACCAACTGGACTGCCGTTCCTACCTGAAGCACATCCGCGCCAAATAATGCAGCCTGTGCGCGATCAACCGTCAATTTCCATTCAATGCCAGGTAACGAACGAGTGTCCTCGAAGTCTCTCAGTCCCTCCAATGTTTTCATGAATTCCACAACCCGGGTAACTGCCGGTTCCAGCAACGCCTTGTTATGTGATGAAAACTGGAGCTGAACAGGTTTTCCCACCGGCGGACCCTGTTCCAGTTTCTTGAGTTCAATTCTTATACCGGCAATGTGAGCGGTTCGGTCACGTATTTCCTCAAAGATTTCTGTGCCGGTCTTTTCCCTGTCTGTTTCATCCAGCAGTTCGAGATAAATCGAACCGATCAGATCAAGCTGATCAACCCCGGCAAATCGCGCCTCTCCCCCAGGTATGGTGGTTATTGTGTTAATAGAGTTGATTCCATCAATCCCAACGACTATTTTTTCCACTTCGTAGACAAGATCACTGATTTCCCCACCGGATAGATTGCCACGGGCACGGATGGTTATCTGACCAAAATTCGGTTCATTATCGGAGAAAAAGATCATTCCCCGGCCATACTGGGCATAGGCAATATAACTACTCACAAGAACTATTACAGTGACGAAAATCGTCCACAGGGCATGGATGCTGCACCATCGCAACAATCTTGCATACCAGCCTGTTATGCCGGGAAGGCCCGTTGGATCTCCGCTTTCCAGTTGCTGCAGTGTCCGGACACTTTTGCCACTGACCAAACCGGCTTTTCCGAACACGGCGCCCATTGCCGGGCCCAGAAACAATGCATACATCAGGGAACCCGATAGTATCGTAAATACGGTAACCGGAAGATAACGCATGAACTTCCCGGCAACGCCAGGCCAGAACATCAGTGGCAAAAAAGCCGCCAGGGTAGTTGCCACTGAGGCCACTACCGGCCAGCACATACGTTTTGCAGCGTTCGCATAGGCCTGCCGCCGATGCATGCCTTCAACCATCTTGCGGTCTGCGTATTCGGTCACAACGATCGCGCCGTCAATCAACATGCCCAGCGCCAGCAACATCCCGAACATCACCATGAAATTAAAGCTGTATCCAATCTGATTGAGGATAATAATGGAGAACAGAAATGAAACCGGAATTCCCATACCAACGATGATCCCGGAACGCAATCCCATGGCGGCAACCACAAGCACCATGACCAGAACCAGTGCCGTTATGATGTTGCCCTGCAGTTCCGTGACCTGGCGTTGAGCCAGAGGCGCCTGATCCTGCGTATAGAAGACATCCACCTTGCCCGGGAGGTTGGGACGGTAACGCTCGACAATATCCTTGGCTTTATTGACCGTTTCGATAACGTTGGCGCCGGCGCGTTTAATGACATTCAACGAAATCGTTCGATTCCCATTGACGCGTGCGTAGGTGGTACGATCCTTGAAGGTCCTTCTTACCGTTGCAACATCAGGCAGTGTTACAACTCTGTCTCCATTAACCTTTAACGGCAGGTCAACTATATCACTGACATCTTCAATGATGGCGGGCACCTTGATGGAGAATCGACCCTCACCAGTGTCGATATTACCAGCCGGGATCAGGCGATTATTGCGCAGGATGGTGTTGATCAGTTCTTCGCCGGAAATCCGGTAGGACTCAAGCGCTACCGGGTCGATAATTGCTTCCAGAACTTCTTCCCGGTTCCCCTGCAACTGGGCATCCATCACCTCCGGCAATTCTTCAATTTCATTGCGTACTTCCAGAGCGATATTGTAGAGAACTCTCTCCGGTACATTTTGACCCACGAAGTTGATCTGCAGAATTGGAAAATCCGCCGTACTCATTTCCCTGATAACGGGTTCTTCCGCTGTATCCGGTATTTCCGGTTTTGCCCGGTCCACTGCTTCCCGCACATCAATCAATGCCGAATCAAGATCATAGTCAGCATCAAATTCAACCACGATTTGAGCTATGTTCTCCGAGGCGTATGCAGTGAGTTCCTTTACCCCTTCCACCCGACGCAATTCTATTTCAAGGGGGACTACCAACAGCCTTTCTGCATCTTCCTGGGAAACCCCTTCATTGATTACCGAGATCGCGAAAATCGGCACTTCTATGTGAGGATCACTCTCTATGGAAATACTGTTCAAGGAGACTATGCCGGCAAGCAGCACCATAAACATGATCAACAACGATGTCCGGGTTCTGGCTACTGCCGCGTCAATCATGGCATACATCATTCACTCCCCATCCCTGCACTCACCGGTATAAGCCACCCGACCTGACATTTGTCATACTGCATAATGCACCAGAGATTCCCGTTAATACGCCGTCGAAAAAACCGGATTGACTTCTTCTCCCGGGACGACAAATTCCTGACCTACTGTGATGACTGTCGAAATGTCAGGCAAGCCGGTCACCCAGATAGCGCCATCGGCATCACCCACAATCTCCACAGTATGAAAGTACACGATATTTCTCTTGTCAATGGTCCTCACTCCCATCCGGCCTTCATCGTCAAGTGTCAGCAAAGCCGGGGAAATTCTCTGGGCCATTACCGTTTCCACAGGGATATCTATCTGCACAGACACTCCACTGGGGATGGAATAGTCCGCATTGGGAATCTGAACTTCTATACCGTAGGTACGAGTATCTTCATCAGCGGTTTTTCCGACAAAAGTCACAGGGCCGTTAACAGCAACCCCGTTGGACACAACTCCCCTGGCCATGGCGCCTGTTCTAACATTACCAAACTCTCTTTCCGGAATACCGCCCACCAGCAGCATTGGGTCCAGATCAACCAGTGTTGCGCAGGCGGTGCCTGGCGTGACATAGTCTCCCGGTTCCAGTTGCACTTCTTCTATAACGCCGGCAAAGGGTGCGGTAATGTCCAATCGGGACAACTCCAGTCCTGATCGTCTGACACTGGCTTCTGCTGCCGCAAGCCCCGTCCTGGCCCGGGCAATGACGATCTCTGATTGCAGGCCTTCCTTTGACAACTGCAAAATGCCCTCATATTCCATTCGCGCCTGGCTCAATTTGGCCTTGGCTTCCGCATGCGCCACATCCCGATCATCCATTGATATCCGGCATAGCATCTGATCCTGCTCAACCCGGTCACCACGTTCAACAGGTCTTTCAACCAGAGTTCCACCAACCTGGGCACGGACAACAACAGTGCGCTTGTTTTGGGTCCGTCCCCTGATTGTCGCGTAACGAATCTGTTCACTCGCGTGGATCAGGCTTACACGCACGGAAGTCAATGGGCGCTCCTCGTTGATCATCTCTGTCACGCGGTTCTGGGTAGCGATATTGATTGGCGGTTCTGGTGGTTTATCCCGTAACTGACCGGATGCCAGCCACAGGCTCGCCAGTATCGCAATGACGATTGCGGAAATGTATGTACGACGCATGAATGATCAACAATCCTGATGTGGAGCGCATCTTATCCTTTTACATCTTCAATTTCACCTGCAACTTTTCCGGTCCCCCAAGACGATTGAACTGCGTCCGGTCCTCTTCGGTAATGGAGATTTCGTCCAGGGCATTAACCATAGAAGCCACAGCAATTCTGCCTTCCAGTCTCGCAAGATGGGCGCCCAGGCAATTGTGAATGCCGTAGCCGAATGCCAGATGCGGATTGGGGTCGCGGTCAATGATAAATTCACCAGCCCGTTCGAATACCGACTCGTCTCTATTGGCAGAAGCAATCAGGGGAACCACCAGAACTCCCTTGGGTAACAGTGTGCCGGCAAGTTCGGTTTCACAGGTAGTACGTCTTACCGTTGCCGAGAATGGCGAATAGAAGCGCAGGGTTTCTTCAATAAAGGACGGTATCAATGTCCGGTCTTGTTTCAATGCTGTAAATGTTTCCGGCATTTCATCAAAAACCCGGACACATCCCGTGATCAATCCCGTGGTCGTTTCGTTACCCGCAATCAACAGCAAACGACAAAAGCTCAACAGTTCCTGATTACTGAGTCGACCCTCTTCCGTTTCTGTTTCAACCAGCCTACCCAGCAGATTATCCACCGGCGTCTTGCGGATGCCGGCAATTCGTTCAAGGAAATAAGCGTCCATTTCTGCAGCGGCCTGCATGACTGATTCATCCGGTTGTGCAAACAGAATCTCGGCGATATTGCTGAAAATAGTATCGGACCAGTGTTTGAATACGCCAAGATTGCCGTCTTCCACACCGAGCATTCGTGCAATGACAGTCACTGGCAGCGGCGCAGCAAGGGCCTCGACAAGGTCAACATCTTCCTGTTGGCACATCGTCTTCATCAGTTCATCACATTTTTCCGAGATCAGGTCGTGCTGACTCTCGATATGACCCGGTTTGAAGGCATAACTGACCAGTTTGCGCAGTCGATTGTGCAATGGCGGATCGCTGAACAACATGGATGGCCCACGCTCATCAGGTGGCCGTGTCGAAACATCGGATGAAAATGTCCTGTTATCACGTAATAACTGCTGTACATCAGAATAACGGGCAACCTGCCAGAATCCCCCGACACCGATGCATACAGGATTTTCCTGTCTCAGGGTACGATAATAGGGATAAACTCCCTCGTCACTGTTCTCACTGGTCTCACTCATCGACTACCTCGTCTAAGAGGAAGTTGTAATCAATTCAAATTACAATAATACGCCAATGCCTTATTTTAGGCATTACGGGCTGAATAATGAATTGGCAGTTCTAGCTGAATCACAAGGAACATTAAAGTTTTTTACCATATTCCCTTATATAAATTTTCTTTTGGAATCAGGGGGATTATTGGTTTTGGATGAAATTGATAATGATATTCATCCAGCACTGATGCCGGAAATCCTCAGGTGGTTTCACGATGAGCGAACGAACCCGCATCACGCACAATTAATTATGGCATGTCATAACGCATCAATACTGGAACATCTTGAGAAGGAAGAAATCTATTTCACAGAGAAATCCTCTGACGGTAAAACTGAGATTTACGGGTTAAAAGAAATTGCCGGGGTCAGGAGAGTAGACAATTTTTATAAAAAATACTTGGGTGGTGTATTCGGCGCCGTACCGAATATAGGTTGAGATTTATTCCAAATGGCAAGAAGAAAACCGAGAAAAAGGGTTTTCCTTGGGTCTGAGGGAATCAGTGAAAGAAACTACGGACAATATCTGAGGAAAATTGCTGACGAACATGATTTACAAATTCATCTCGATTGTGTCCTCCCAATTGGCGGTGGAGACCCATTAAGTATAGTTCAAGAATCAATCAAGTTAATTAAACGAGAATCAAGAAACCACGGAAAATATCGGGTAAATGATGTAGTAGATGACTCGCTGTTGTCCCTCGAACAGTTACGGTCTGTCTAATCGAAAAGAGCCAGCGAAGTGTCATTCATCTGAAACACCAACATGAGTATTCTTCATGTTTCCTGGCCATTTCCCTACTAACTTGACGCCGTGGAACCCGTTAGTAATAATGCGTTCCTATACCAGTTTGTGAGGGAAAGTGATGGCAGTGGTGGTCAGCCTAATCAATATGAAGGGTGGTGTAGGCAAGACTACAATTGCAGCACAACTTGCACATTCTGCCCAAATGGATAAATACAGGGTATTGGCAATAGACTTGGATCCACAGTCTAATTTGAGCCATGCTTTGATGGGAGCCCGTGAATATGTCAGCCACTTACAGCACGACAAACCTACTGTGGCTCAGGTATTGGATAACTACATTCCAACAAGCCCGTTCTCTGGGTCGCCACGCCCACTGGATGTCAACGAAGTCATAGTGAGTTTGAGGACACATCAGAGCGTGTATCCTTTGAATCTGATTCCTTCTCGTTTGGAACTTAGCCGCACGCTCAAGAATCCGATGGGAAAGGAGCGTCGCCTTGCCAAGTGCCTTGCGAAAGTCAGTGATCAGTACGACCTGATTCTCATCGACTGTGCACCAACCGAATCCGTTCTCACCCAGGCCACATATTTCGCAAGTAGGTATGTCATAGTTCCTATCAAGCCAGAGTTTATGGCAACCATAGGCCTACCACTGCTTGTAAGATCGATAGAGGAGTTCCGTCTTGAGAACGACGATCATCAAATTGACATTGCAGGACTGTGTTTTGTGGAGTCGTCCTACTACAATGATGGACCTGAGGCGCAGGCATCGAAAAATGAGGTCAAAAAGCAGGCTCTTCAGCACGATTGGTATGTTTTCGATAGCGAAATACGGCACTCTGCATCCTATCCTCGTGCTTCGCGCGAAGCGTTACCGATAGCAGCCACGCCGTATTGTCAGTTCCAAGTATCGGAGGAATTCAATGAATTCAAGGATGAAGTTTTTAAAATCATAGGGTTAATTTAGGGGGTTACCGTGGAGAAGCCTATACTTCTTGACCTTGAATTGCGTTTATTGATTGCACGTCACGGTCGTAAGGAAGTTTTGGAGACGTTATCTGAGATCAAGGAAGTAGAAGTGATACAGCTTGACTCTGATGTCAAGACATTTGAGGTTGACTCCAGGGAGAGGAGAGCGAAGAGGGGTCGACGTCGACCGAGAAAATCGGTCAAGGACATTATTCTTGATCTTGACTTAACTGACCCAGACATACAGAGTCTTGTCGAGACACTGGGGAACGCTTATGAGTGCAAAGAATTCTTGCCCGTACTTCGGGAAGTCAGGAGGTTTTTGGAAACAAATGGTGTCTCCACCACTAAAATCCGGTCACGCGCCGATGCACTTCCTACTGTATTGACAACATTGTCACGCAGGTCGATAGAGGAATTGAGGGTAATTGACGCCGAGAGACTCGACCAGAGAGGCGATCTTGGAATCATTGTGGATCAGGTGTTGGGACGTCGCCATGTCCAACATCAAAGGGACGCATCAAGTTAGAAATTGTTATGTGGGGGCCGCCCAGTTGGCAACTACCACCTATTTAATCCACTGATACTGCCAGTCAGCAATACACTAGGCATGGGTAAGTCAGTGCCATCCCTGCCTGACCCAATATTTAAATCCTGACAACCTGCCCATCAGGTCCCAAGGATCAACGGGTAATTAAACGAATCTTTTGCAGATCTCAGGTTGGCGAGTTGGCGGAGATGTTTGTGGACCCGTTCCGATTTATCTCGATTTTTAGAGATAGACTAGCCCTGCCCTATACCCATAAGTTTTGCTGGACAAGCTCACCGCCACTGTGTACAGTGGTGCGATGGAGTCACAAAGTCAAATCAAACGCTGTCTCAGCGAGGCCAGTGC
>JAPOOX010000025.1 GCA_026713185.1 Gammaproteobacteria bacterium | reverse complement strand
TGATTACGACCTGACCATTACTCCAGCGGATTCGCAGACTATAGACAGTGGTCCTCATCCTCTGTCCATGCCGGAAAGAGGAATTTATCGAGTGGATATCACGGATTCATCTGGTGGCGGCAGACCTTCGATCATCGTAACAGGTGATGACTTTACAATGCCTTCCGAGCCCTAGTTTTTCCAACAAGGTTGGCATTAGAAATCACAGCTTTTTTTCTATAGCAGTAACAACATGATCTCACCTCTGGATGACATAACAGTAATTGAAATAGACAGTTGGATGGCCGCTCCAAGCTCCGGTGTCATTCTGGCGGACCTCGGCGCCAGGGTCATCAAGATTGAACCACTCTCGGGTGACCCCATGCGGGATATGGGGCGCCCGGCCAAAAAGGGAGAAGGTCGTATTGACTATGACTTCCAGTTTGATGTGGACAATCGAGGTAAACAATCACTGCAACTGGATCTTGCATCGCCGGCGGGGGTGGAAATCGTTCACAGACTGTGTGTTGACGCACACGTCTTCCTGTGTAATCTGCTCCCTCAACGGCAACAAAAATTCTCCCTGGATTCGACGTCTCTGTTCCAGACCAATCCAGGACTGGTGCATGCAACCCTCACTGGATATGGTACCAGCGGTCCGGATGCATGGCGTCCGGGATATGATGTGACTGCGTTTTTCGGCCGCTCTGGCCTGTATGACGCCATGCGCGAGGGAGACGACGGCATAGTACCCATGGCAAGAACTGCCCAGGGTGATCATACCACCGGTCTGGCTTTCACGACTGCTATATTGGCGGCGCTCAGAATGGTAGAACGCACTGGAGAGGGACAAGTTGTTGAAACATCATTATTGGAAACAGCGGTCTGGACCCAGGCCAGTGATTTTGCAGTCACTGCCGTGGACAAGGCGCCGGTAAGACATAGAGCACGACATCAACAGTTTGCACCAACTGTAAATCGTTACCCTTGCGGTGATCAGAACTGGATTGTATTCAACATGCCAGAGGAATCTTACTGGCCAAAATTTTGCCAGGCTCTTGGAAAACAGGAATGGATATCGGATGAACGTTATCTGACACCATCACTACGATTCCGGGCAATGACTGAATTGGTCCCGGCTGTTGATGCGATACTGTCAACCCGCAGTCGTGATGAATGGGGTAAAATTTTTGACGAAGCCGGATTGATCTGGGGTCCCGTGCTGGGTTTGCACGAAGTTGCAGACGATGCGCAAGCCGATGCCATAGGATTATTTCCATCGTTGCGGGATGAAACCATTGGCGAATATCGAACGGTGAGAATCCCGATGCGGTTTGCCAATGCAACGGTTGTTCCTGGTGGCCGTTCACCAAAAGCCGGCGAACACACTCGTAAGATCCTGCAGGAAGCAGGTTATTCTAAATCAGAAATTGACCTTCTCCATGAGTCTGGCATAGTAGCTACAGGAGTACATATCCAGGAATAGGCAAACGCTTATGATGATTAATTCAGTAACAGGCCCTATCTCTTCTGACCAACTGGGCTTTACCCTGATGCACGAGCATGTCATGGTCAGCGCGAGTGGACTTTGGGACTGTTATCCTGACCTGCTCGGGCCGGATAGGGAAAACCGGGCCATCCAAAGCCTTGTAGATGCCAAGGAAGGGGGTGTGGATACCATTGTCGATGCCACCACTTTTGATCTCGGTCGAAAAGCACCCTTGCTGGCCGAGGTTTCCAGAGCATCCGGGGTTAATATTATCAATGTCACTGGCTGGTGGCTGGATGTACCCCGATTCCTGGCTGGAGTATCAGTTGACCAGATGGCCAGGGAATTTCTGAGAGACATTCGTGAAGGCTTCCGGGATACAGATGTCAAGGCAGGCTTGTTAAAATGTGCGGCGGATTTTGAAGGTGTTACTCCCCCGTTGGAAGTGATGTGCCGTGCCGTTGCAAGAGTCCATAACGAAACGGGATTGCCGATCATGGTTCATTCCTACCCCACAGGGCAGGTGGCGCGCCGGCAGATTGCCATCTTAAAGGAGGAAGGTGTTGACTTGACCAGAGTCAAGATCGACCACTCCAACGATACGACTGATGTCGAATATCTCAAGTGGGTGTTGGATCAGGGATGTTATCTTGGCATGGATCGATATCCAGGCAGACATGTAAGCCCCCACATGCGGACCGTGACACTCAAGACACTGATTGACGAAGGCTATACCGACCGTCTGTGTCCTTCTCACGATTGCATTTGTCTGGCCGTAATGAAACAGCGGGAAGATGGCTCCATGCCGCATGAACACGAGTTCTCCCGAAACAACCCACATCGTTATCTGTATATGAAACACGAGGTCATTCCGGAACTGAAGGAAATGGGAGTAACTGACCAGACCATTAATACTTTGTTCATAGACAACCCCCGGCGTTATTTTGCGGGTAACTGACTGCCCACATCAGTGCTGAATACTGCACAATCCGGTTCTATCCTGACTTCTTGTCAGTTACGATAGGTCTTTTTCGAACTTAAGTGGGTAATCAATGCTTCGGCTTTATCAGTCGAACCATATGCGTGTTCTTGCCAGCTTATTCTGTGAACACAGTCAGCAGAATATCGATCCGATGGTTCCAACTACTGTCGTAGTCCAAAGCTTCGGTATCGGACAGTGGCTGAAACTACAGCTCGCAGAACAACGGGGTATTTCAGCCAATCTGGATTGTGTTCTCCCCGCCACCTGCATCTGGCGTCAGTATCGATCCCTGCTCCCGGAAACAGCTCTACCGGATGAATCACCCTTTGATCGTGAACGACTGGCCTGGCGGCTCATGCGGCTGATACCTGATACGGACCATGAGCCATTGAAACGCTATCTTGATAAGACCGGTGATCCGGACATCCGGCTTTTTCAACTCAGCTTCCAGATCGCACAGGTCTTTGATCAATACCTGATGTACCGGCCGAACTGGCCACTGGCATGGGAACAGGGGGAACCTCTTCCAGATATCGATAATCCGGGGCAACGAACCTGGCAGGTAACGCTGTGGCAGAAAATACTTGCAGACAAACCCGGCATCTCGAAACTGCATCGCGCAAATCTACACCGGCAGTTACTGAAAAGAATTACGGAAAAGCCCGTTCTGCCGTCCGGGCAAGGTAATACCCTGTTCATTTTCGGACTTTCTTCAATAGCACCCATCCAACTGGAAACCTTTAGCAAACTATCGGAAATCATGGATGTGAACGTGTATTTTCTGAATCCCTGCCAGCATTACTGGGGAGATATCGTTTCACCACGGGACAAGGCCAGAAGGTCGGTGCGCAAACTGCTTGGTACAGAAGGCGAATTGACGGAACAGGACTATTTGACTGTAGGAAATCCATTGCTCGGATCGCTGGGTAAACAGGGGCGGGAATACCTTGAGTTGCTCCTGGAGGACGATGCTGTCGTGGCCAGTGAGTGTTTCCTGGAACAGGACAGTGAATCCATACTTGCCATCATCAAGAATGACATTCTCAATCTTGAGTATGGCGGTATTGACGAATCTCCTGCACAAAAGAACTCGCCAGACAGAGCTGACCACAGCGTACGGGTGCATTCCACCCACAGCAGAATGCGCGAAGTGGAAATTCTCTACGACCAGTTACTGTCAATATTTGACCACCACGGCAACATCGAGCCAAAGGATGTGGTTGTCATGGCGCCGGATATTTCCCTATATGCTCCTTTCATCAATACGGTCTTCAAAGACAAAATTCATTTCAGTATTGCCGATCGCACTTTAATCCAGCAATCAACACTGATTGCCAGCTTTTTTGACATCATTGCCCTGCCCCATACCCGACTCACCAGTGTGGAAGTCATGGATCTGTTGGAAGTGCCGGGCATCGCACGTCGATTCGACCTGGATGAAGATGAGATCAATCGCATTGCGACATGGATAGATCAAACAGGTATTCGCTGGGAATTCGATGGAGAAATGAAATCGGAACGCTGGGATTTGCCAGCCGAGAATATGAATACGTGGCGATTCGGTCTGGACAGAATGTTACTCGGTTATGCCATGGACTCAGGAGAAGGTCTGTACGCAGACCGCCTGCCCTATGATCTGGATGCCGCCGACGGTGAATTGCTCGGTACCCTCTGTCACATCGTCGATCAGCTTTTGCAGACCAGGGAAATCCTCTCACAACCCCATGACGCCCGCACCTGGAGAGATATCCTGAACCGGATCCTGCGTGAATTCTTTGATCCCAATGAACCGGAAACACTGGAGATTAATCAACTGCAGAGCATTATGGACCGCTTGCAGCAGGATACCGAAGCCGCTGGTTATACTGACCGGTTTTCCAGTCAACTTGTTCAATACTGGTTGGAACAGCAACTGTCACCCGAAAAGCAGTCACCAGGGTTTATTACGGGCGGCATCACCTTCGCTACCCTGGTTCCCATGCGCAGCATACCTTTTGAAGTTGTATGTCTCCTGGGGATGAATGATGCGGATTTTCCCAGGGAATCAAGACCTGTTTCTTTCGATCTCATGCATATCCACGGGCCGCGCAAGGGAGACCGGTCCAGACGTACAGATGATCGTTACCTGTTCCTGGAGGCTCTTCTGTCAGCCAGACGGATCTTCTATATCAGTTACGAAGGCAAGGGTACTCGTGACAACCAGGTGCGCCCACCGGCTACGACGGTCAGTGAACTGCTGGAGTACATCAGCGGTATTTACCCCGACTTCAGTGTGACCGAGCACCCCCTGCAGCCGTTCAGTCATCGTTATTTCAATGGCGAACTGACCTCCTATCAGAGAATGTGGTACGACGCCTTGTACTCATCACGGGAACAGGCGCCCTTTATTCAGTATGACCTGAAACTTCGCCAGGAACTGAATGCCGAGTCCATGGAGCAACTGGTGGCATTCTTCCGGAATCCTGCCCAGTATTATTTCCAACATTGTCTCGGGGTATATTTTGATGACAGCAGTATTGAACTGAAGGAATCCGAATCCTTTGTCCTGGATTCTCTCGAAAACTACTCCCTGACCGACCTTGCCCTGAAGAATCTGATCAGTGGCGGAGATGAAGACGAATGGCAACGAAGACTGTTTGCCAGTGGCATGTTGATGAACAATTCCCTGGGCCGCAGATATCTGGATCAGCAAACTGCCATTGCCAGAAGCATACACAACGAACTGATCAAGAGAATCGGGTACGAAGAACCGGTTTCGGTACGGGAAACCCTGGATATTGACGGGCGTAAACTCTCCATTACAGTGCCCGGTCTGTATGCCGAAAAGCACATCGACCTCCGCCCGGGGACATTGCGCAAACGGCAATTGGTCGAAGTCTGGATCAGACATCTTTGCCTTAACGCCAGTGGGCATGAACTGCCTACCTTGATGATATCCAAAGGCAGCCCAAAGCCGGCAGTGTCAGGCATCAATCCCCTGCCTGCTACTGAGGCCGTCGACATCCTGCGCAAGTTGCTCGAATACTACGATTCCGGCATTAGAAAACCCCTGAATTTTTTGCCGGAATGCAGTTATAAGTATTTCAATGCATTGAAACGTGGAAAATCCAGAGAGCAGGCACTGCAGGCCAGCCTGGATTCCTGGCAGAATGATTACAGTATGGAACCCCAGAACCCTTACTGGCAAAGACTGGATAAAGCGGACCATCTGTTTAATGAAGCCTTTGAGCAGGTGGCCATGACGATTTACAAACCCTTGTTGCAACACCAGAACAACGCATGAACGATCTTGCATCCGACACCTTTCCGCTGACCGGTAACCGGCTGATTGAAGCGAGCGCCGGGACAGGCAAAACCTATACCATCACCAATCTCTATATTCGCCTGCTTCTTGGCCATGGAAGGCAGAGGCCACTGTCGGTAGACAGCATCCTGGTGCTGACGTTTACCAACGCCGCCACAGATGAGTTGAAACATCGTATCAGGCAAAGGATTGTGGATGCCAAACAGGTATTCAGCGATTCCGATCAACTGGAAGACCCATTCCTGCAGTCCCTGAAATCGGAAAGCGATGATCCTGGCCGTGATTTCAAGCGCCTCACCGCCGCCAGCCAGTTAATGGATGACGCCGCCATCTTTACCATTCACGGGTTTTGTGCACGCGTCCTCGGGGAACTGTCTTTTGAAACCGGTGTGCTGTTCGACCAGAATCTCACCGCCGACAGAAATGTCCTGTTACAAATTGCCGCGGAAGACTGCTTCCGGAAACAAATTCTTGAACTACCTGAATTCGAGCGTGAGATAGCACTTGGACTCTGGAATAGTCCGGCAACGCTTATTCAGAAGACCCAACAGTTCCTGTTCCGGTCAAACCTGCACATCGGTCCACCGGAACGTGACGTGTCTGCGGAGTGTACAAAACTGTTAGCCAAAATCGACAAAATCAAGCAGCGATGGAAAGAGGACAATTTACCCGGCATCCTCAATGCTGCCGGGTTCAGCAAAAAGAGCAAGGTCATCACTCGCATTGATGCCATGACCAGTCTCAGTCAATCTAACGGAATTGCGGATCTCTCATCTGAATTGTGGGATGTTTACAGCAGGGAGAGTCTGCAAAAAGCCCTCAGGAAAAACATGGAATTACCTGAACACGAGGTGCTTACCCTGATAGATGAAGTCTCCCAGGAAAAGCAAATTATGGAGCAGGTTAAAATCAACCTGTGGCACCTGATAACAGATTCCCTGAAAGAGAAAATCGACAATCTGAAAATCAGAACCAGTGAACTCACCATTGATGATCTCCTGGTGCAGGTGGACAGGGCATTGAACAACAACGAATCTCTTGCAGGACAACTCGCCAGACGGTGGCCGGTAGCGTTGATCGATGAATTCCAGGACACTGATGATCTGCAATACAGAATTTTTTCCAGATCCTGGCAACAAAGGGGCCAGGACAACTGCCTGTTGTTCATTGGTGATCCCAAACAGGCGATCTATCAGTTTCGCGGTGCGGACATCTACACCTATATCAATGCCGGAAAAGTCGCGGACGATAAACGCTCTCTGTCGGTAAACTGGCGTTCGACGGAATCTATGGTAGCCGCCATCAATCACCTGTTCGGCCAGAATAACATTTTTGGCGATGCCAATATCGGCTACACCAGGAACCAACCGTCGGCAAGAGCTGAGCACATGTCTGTCATTATCAACGGCGTCTCTCCGCCACCTTGTCAAATCAGCTTTTTACAGGATGTCATGAGCAAGTCAAAAGGACGGGTGAAGTGCATGGATCATGCAGGTGAGCAGATCGTACGACTGCTTGCGCTTGCTGATAACAACGCCGCAATGATCAATGACAAACCGATACATGCGGGTCAGATTTCGATATTGGTCAGGGACCGTAATGATGCCCGTGCGGCGCAGTCTGCGCTATTAGCCCGGGGTATAAACAGTGTCTACGTCACCCTGGAGAGTGTATTCCTTCAAGATACCGCAGAAGACCTGAGACTGATTCTTGAAGCCGTGATTGACCCCACCAACGATTACGCCATCAAGGCCGCATTGGCGACTTCACTTCTGCACAGTACTGTAGAAGAAATCAACAGGATCAATCTTGATATCGTCAAACATCAGGAAATACTGGCAGAATTTCAGGAATACCACCGAATCTGGGCAACAAGGGATATTGCCCCGATGATAGAAGCGATGATCACCCGGCGAGGTATTGCCAAAAACTGGCTGCATTTACCGGACGGTGACCGGCAGTTAACCAACCTCAGACACCTGGCGGAGTTGCTACAGCAGCGCTCAACTGTCGCACCGGGTATGCGTCGACTGTTGAAATGGTTCACGAGTGAGAAAATCGCAACCTTATCCGCATCGGATGAAGACCGTCAGCTCAGACTGGAAAGTGACGAGGATCTGGTCAAGATCGTGACATTACATGCAGCCAAAGGGCTTGAATTCGATATCGTTGTGATTCCCATGGCAGGATTTATCTCCCGGCAGAACAACAATGAACCCGTCCTTTTCCATAAAAAAGAGGATCGTGAAGACAATGAAGCCCTTTTTACCACTCACCTCAATTTTCTCCCGGACGCTGCTACTTGGGAAACAGCGCTGAAGGAGAAATACGAGGAAGACATGCGCCTGCTGTATGTGGCGATCACACGGGCTCGATATCTGTGTTATCTGGGTTTAAGTAACACAAATGAACTGAATAATTCCGCCATATCCAGATTACTGGGATTAACGTTGAAAGAGAATCGAAGTGTTGAATTCCTGTTTGACAATCTTCCCGGAAGTCTTTTCGGGGTCTGTCCTATTTCAGATGTCAGCACGACAAAGAGAGGAGATACCGACCCTGATAACGATGCACCACCGCCGCCTCCACCCATACCGGAAATCGACAACGACAGCTGGCGAATCCACAGCTATACCGGTGTATCACGACGATTAAGAAAACAGGAAGACGACAACGACCTCATCATTGCAGCCGGGTACGGCGACGACGATAATGTCACACAGACTACTCCGGAACTGCAACCTGACCGTTTTGCTTTCCCGCGAGGCCCCCAGGTTGGCGTTGTATTACACAGTCTTCTCGAAGGTCTGGACTTTACCGCATCCGAAGACACTATTCGTGACCGTTGTGCCCGTTACCTCAAACGATTGGGTATCACCAGCCAGGAGGAGCTTTGGCTTGATGTACTCTCTGACTGGATGAGCGACGTGATTCAGACCCCCCTGCCAGACATTGAAGGTACTTTCCGCCTATCCGATGTTTCCCTTGAGGACAGGATCTCCGAACTGGAGTTCCATTTCCCACTGCGAACTTCAGAGAGTTTTCTGGACCTTCTCAGAGCACAGGGATATCTGGTTGCAGTATCGCCGGAACGGAATGTGATCCTCGACGGCATGATGACAGGGATTATTGACCTCGTCCTACGCGTTAATGGCAGGTATTACATCATCGACTACAAATCCAACTATCTCGGCGATGGTTTCAGGCAATATTCCAAGGATTCATTGGATGTGGCTGTTCAGGACCACCATTACGACCTGCAATATCTGATCTACAGCGTCGCACTGCATCGATTTCTGAGGTCCAGGCTGCCGGATTATGATTACGATGTTTCGTTCGGCGGGGTGCTGTATCTGTTTTTACGCGGAATGCAGGGTACGTCCGGTGAGACCGGAATTTACCGGGACAACCCGCCAAAGTCATTGATCATACAGCTTGATGAGGCTCTATATGAATCCCGCTGAAGGCTCTTTATGGAGACCCGCTGAGGGCTCTTTTTGGAGACCCGCTGAGGGCTCTTTTTGGAGACCCGCTGAGGGCTCTTTATGGAGACCCGCTGAGGGCTCTTGGTGATATCTTTTGGATAAAGATGAATTGCGTCATATCGACCGCTACTTCAGCGATTTTATTCACCGCGTAGTCCCGGATTGCAGTTCTCGCCTGCTGGAGGTCATGTCGACACTGAGTCAT
>JAPOOX010000210.1 GCA_026713185.1 Gammaproteobacteria bacterium | reverse complement strand
TACATTGGAATACGCTCGTTACAGGGTAATACCGAAGACCTGGCGGTGATCCAGCAGATTATTGATCGCGATATTCTTGGTGAAGACCAGATCAGGGAGTGGCAATACCTTGGAGTGGTTTTTGGGGATATTCTGGTTGCTGAATTCGATTTGAACTGGGTAAGTTACGAGGATGATCTGGGGGTAAGCAAAGCATTGCAGTGGCGAGACACCGACAATTTTGTTTTTCCGGTCACGCTCTTCTCCAAACGGATACGATTCAATGAAAAGCCCGATGCCCGGGAAATCTACGATAAGCTGGTCACTGAAATCAATCAGTTCAAGCTGTTACCATCATCGCTGGTTGCCCCGGCTGGTCGCAGTCGTTAGAATCATGGTCTGATTTATTCCCCGGAATTTTTATGATCAAACAATGGGTGCTGCGTATTCTCAATACTCCTGGGGGTCTGCTTGACCAACACTGGTCCATGTGGGTGTTTATCGGCTGGGGCTGGATCTCCATGCTGGTTCTTGTAATGAGCTTTATCACCACCGTGGTGTGACCGGTTCCGCAGGTGGTCAGCGCAGCAACGCATCCAGGGAGTCCATGACACGATCACCGAATTCAACCGTGGAAACCAGAGTCATATCGCTTCTGGCGGATAAGTCTGCGGTGGAATACCCGGCTTCAAAAACCGACTTCATCGCCTGCCAGACGGCATCTGACTCGGATTTCATACCAAAGCTCATCTCCAGCATCATGGCGACAGAGCCAATCATCGAATAGGGATTGGCGATATTTTTGCCTGCGATATCCGGTGCTGAGCCGTGCGAGGGTTCGTAGTATGCTTTGTCAGGTCCCAGGCAGGCAGAGGGCATCAGACCCAGAGAACCCAGGATACCGCCACCCTGATCGCTCAGGATATCACCGAACATGTTTTCCATGACCATGACATCAAACTGACCCGGATTCAGACACAGGGCGGTAGCGGCGGCATCTACCAGCAGATGTATAACCTCGACTTCCGGGTATTCCTGCTGAACTTCATCCAATATCTCGTTCCAGAAGACACTGGACATCAGCACATTGCTTTTATGGATATTATGCAGGCGTTTCTTGCGTAGCATTGCCTGCTCAAAACCGACTCTCAATACCTGGCGAACCTGAATTTCATCATACTCGAGAACTTCCCTGACGTAACGCTGGCCATCGGAATTGACGCCGCGTTCCTTTTCGCCAAAATACAATCCGCCGACCAGTTCCCGAATCAGCAGAATATCAATACCGTCACCTATAATGGACTCCTTGAGAGGTGAGAAGTGCGCCATCTGCCTGCTGAGGAATATTGGACGGAAATTTGCAAACGTGTTGTAGCGTGCACGGAGTGGAAGAATTGCGCCACGTTCCGGTTGTTCTTCCACCGGAATTATTTTGGATTCCTCATGACTCAATCCAACAGGTCCCTTGAGAATCGCATCCACGGCATCGCAGGTTGTCCTGGTTTCTTCCGGAAAGGCAGTGCCGTGGGAAAAGTAAGCGCCAGCGCCGAATGGACATTCAATCAGATCAAATGCCACATCCCGGTGTTTCTGAACAATGTCGAATACACGAATTGCCTGAGCCATGATTTCAGGCCCGATAGCATCTCCTGGTAGAACCGCCACACGGAGGGCATTAGTCATTTTGGTGTTCCTTATCGAGGAAGTTTAAAAAAGGCGTGATTCTATCACGGCGGACCAGGTTAGTAGCGAAGATAGGGATGTCTTTGGTCCAGCCAGTCCAACTCTGTCTGTTCCAGTCTTGTGTCGAGTTCTTCCGGTCCCGCGGATGCATCGTCGACCCATTGACGCAAAAATGGTCCACCGTTGATCACATCGACAGGTATGCGGTCTGTTTCGTATTCGTATTCGTGATAGCGCCACAAATCATATTCCGGCAGTAATTGCCGGAGTGCTTTCAGGAAACCGGCCATCAATCGGAAAGGTTTGAAGGCATCGTGAAGATAATCCGGGGAATCGGTGTGTATCTGAAAACCCTGACATAATGCATCCACATGTTTGTGGAAAACAGGTGTAAAGCAACAGGGACGAAGGCGGATACCTGATTGAGGTTCCATTAAGGATATCAACTCATCAACAGGAATATCCGGCGCCCCGGCGACTTCCAGCGGTGTCGTGGTGCCTCTACCTTCGGATAATGTGGTGCCTTCCAGCAATACAGTACCAGGGAAACAGCGTGCCATGTTCAGACTGCCGGCGTTTGGGCTAGGATTTATCCAGGGTATCCGGGATAGAGGCCAGCCAAATCCCGGGGAACTTGATAGCTCATAGTGCATCATGGGTATTATTTTTGGATGAGAACATTTCAACTGGTCTGCAAACCAGATGGCCAGTTCACCAATGGTAAGGCCGTGCCGCATGGGTAGCAGGTCGCATCCTACAAAACTCTGTTCGCCATCGACAAGATACATCCCGTCTACCGGGCGACCGGAGGGGTTGGGACGGTCCAGAATCCAGAGTTCAACGCCATGTTCCATACAGGCTTTGACAAAATAGCGGAGAGTGGTGATATACGTGTAAACACGGCAACCGATATCCTGCAGGTCGAACAGGACGACATCCAGGCCGTTTAACATTTCCGGTTGGGGATAACGATAAGTGCCGTAAAGGCTGATCACGGGAATACGATGTCTGGGATCTGTGAAATCCCCGGACTCCATCATGTTATCCTGCCGGTCGCCCCGCAGTCCGTGTTGCGGACCAAATGCCCGTTCAACCCGAATACCGGCATTTATCAGTGCATCCAGGGAATGTTCACTTTGGGTAGTGACAGAAGCCGGATGTGCCACCAGACCGACTCGCCTGCCACCCAGTTTTGCCTTCAGTGCTGGATCCTGCAGCAGGTTGTCGATACCGAAGCCGAAGTTTTTCATAGGTAGATAATGATACCTGCGATATTGATATGCTACCTTACCCGGACTGAAAAGATGAGAAGAGAATTGCATGGCAGATTACGATTTTGATCTGTTTGTCATCGGAGTCGGTTCCGGTGGTGTCCGTGCTGCGCGTATGAGTGCAACTTACGGCGCCAGGGTAGCAACGGCGGAAGATCGTTACATGGGGGGAACCTGCGTTAATGTCGGATGTGTGCCAAAGAAGCTCTTTGTCTATGCATCCCATTTCAGTGAAGCATACGAAGAGGCAGAAGGGTTTGGGTGGGCTCGTACCAACCCCGGATTTACCTGGCCGGTATTGCTGAATAATAAAAATACGGAAATCCAGCGATTGAATGATGTCTACCGGGGTTTATTGAATGGCGCCGGTGTCACCCATTTCGATAGTAGAGCCAGAATCGTTGACGCTCACCATGTTTCAATCAATCAGCAGATCGTATCCACGGAGAAGATACTGATTGCAACAGGTAGTTGGCCCTCAGTGCCGGATTTTCCCGGCAGGGAATACGTGATTACATCCAACGAGGCGTTTTTCCTGGAAACACTGCCAAAGCGTTCACTGGTCGTGGGTGGCGGCTATATCGCTGTTGAATTTGCCGGAATTTTCAAGGGATTGGGTGTAGAGAGTCATCTTGCTTACCGTGGACCGCTGTTTCTGCGCCAATTCGACCAGGATGTTCGCCTCTGTGTTCGGGATGAACTGGATAAAAAGGGTGTGATTCTTCATTTCGACAGTGTTGTTCAAGAAATAAGTAAAAACGCCGATGGCTCCCTGCGGGTGTCTTTTGCAGATGGTAGCGAAATGGAGACGGACCTGGTCCTGTATGCAACCGGTCGAAAGCCCAATATTCATGATATGGGCCTTGAAAATGTCGATGTGCGATGTGGGGACAATGGGGCAATTATCATAGATGAGGAATTCAGGACATCAGTAGACAATATCTTTGCCCTGGGGGATGTTACTGACCGTATTCAGCTAACCCCTGTAGCAATTGCGGAAGCCATGGCGTTTTCCAGCACCCAGTTCAATGGTCATCGAAAACTGATGGATTACGATGGAATCGCGACAGCGGTCTTCTGTCAACCCAATATAGGTACCGTAGGACTGACAGAAGACATGGCCAGGGAAAAATTGGGTGAAGTGGAAGTTTATCGATCTGTTTTCAGACCGCTGAAGCATACACTGAGCGGCAGCGATGAAAAAACCATGATGAAACTCATTGTTGACAAATGTACTGACCGGGTTGTGGGTGTACACATGGTAGGACCTGAAGCAGGAGAGATAATTCAGGGCATTGCCATTGCCTGCAAGGCGGGCGCAACGAAGGCGGTGTTTGATGCAACGGTAGGCATTCACCCCACTACTGCCGAGGAATTTGTCACAATGAGGGAACCCACCGTCACCTGATGAAGGCATAGTTGCAGTGAGAGTTTCCAAAGAATATCAGATAGCTTTCATGATGGCGGCGGCGGCATTTTTTACGCTCGTAGGCTACGAATTCATTCGTTCTCCAGCTACAGTATTATTCAAGAATACATGGGGTGCGGAAAATCTACCCCTGGTAATGTCGGCGATGCCGGTAGTGGTTTTTGGCGGAGTTGCGCTGTACGGGTGGATCCTCAGTCACCTGGGACCGAGGCGCACACTGCTGGTAACTTCCCTTGGATCAAGCTGTTTTATAGTTGCCTGTTATTTCGGATTGCTGACGGGTAGTAAAATGGTGACGCCAATTTTGTTCCTGATCAAGGAACTCTACATTGTTCTGTTGATTGAGCAATACTGGAGTTATATCAACTCGTCCCTGACTCCGACCACGGCCAAAAAGGTCAATGGGCCGATTACCGGGATAGCAGGATTAGGCGGTGTTGTCGGTGGCAGTGTTGGCAGTCTGATCGTCGGACCCCTTGGGACAGAGGCCATGGTCCTGGCGGCTGCACTAATGCTGATACCAGCAGCCATAGTCTCCAATCTGACCTATCGACTGCATGGCGAACCCGAGGCGCCTGACACCAGTGACGAAAGTATAAGTCATCATATGGGTTGGCAGATGTTCCGCAGCAATCCCACGCTGGTCTGCCTGTTGGCGATTGTGCTGTCCTCGCAGGTTATTGCAGCGGTTCTGGATTTCAAGTTCAACGAATTGTTGTCAGTTGAATTTGCCGGTGCAACTGATATGGAGACCGCATTCCAGCTGAGGTTCTGGGGTTTTCTGAACCTGGCGAGTATTGGTTTGCAATTCGTTATTGCACCGTTGTTGCTCAGTTTTATTGCACTGCGCCTGGTGCATTTGATGTTGCCTCTTATTCATTTCAGCGCCATCATTTTCGCTATCATCGAACCATCCGTTTTCTCGGTGGGTCTTGCTTTTTTCCTGTTCAAGGCATTCGATTATTCAATCTTCCGGGCAGCCAAGGAAATACTCTATATCCCGCTTGAATTCGATGCTCGCTATCGGGCCAAGGAAGTGATTGATGTATTCGGTTATCGTACCGGCAAAGGCGGTTCATCTGTGCTGATTGCACTGGCGCAAAGAGCGGGTGTAATCATGGGTAACTATTATCTTTATATCGCATTTTTCATGGCCGCGATATGGCTGACGCTGGTCTTTCCTTTAACGCGGCAGAAATCCGGATAAGGAGAATCCACATCACTCTCATCAAACACAACGAAGAACATCCAGGTATGCCGGCCTGTTTGCTCCGCGACAGCGGCAGGGCGGATTTTGACCCGCTGAAGGTTCTTTATGGTAACCCGCTGAAGGCTCCGCAAAATACACTCTGGCGGTGCAGTAGAAAGCGCCGGTTAGTTGTTGGAATTTACCTATGCTATTGGAATCGATGGCAAACTTCGGAGATAAGCGGCAAGTTCCGTCTCTTCGATAATGCCCTGCGCCGCTTTTATGATCATATCTCCAATGGATTTTATATCGTAATCAAGCTGTGTCCCATTCAGTTTCAGGATTAACTGCATTGCCGTATGCGCCGTTCGTTTGTTGGCATCATGAAAGCAGTGTCCGACCGCAATAAAACAGGCGCAACAGGCGGCAAGATCATAAACGTCAACGATGAG
>JAPOOX010000013.1 GCA_026713185.1 Gammaproteobacteria bacterium | reverse complement strand
GGGCGAGGTGACATAACGCCACCAAACAGGTCCAGAATAGCCGGCATCGGCAGCATCACAACACCTGGAGCGTTGCTCGCGACAGATTGTACCGCTGTGCTTTCGTCACTTTCAAAGTGTTTAATCCGACAGCCTCCTAGGCAAGCTGTACCAGGTCAAAGACACACGAAGCAATGACGAAGATGATATCAACAAAGACCACGACGCCCGAAATCTTGGCATTGCTCCATCCGTCAAATTTCTACATGCCGTCGTGTCGCTCATTGGTAGTTTGGAGAAGAGTGAAGCATTACCATTCATGCATCGCTGGCGCATAATGGATTCACCGGTACACATTCGCTTGTGGTCAGAGGAAACACTTAACAGCCTCTTAGTGTCGTCTGAGCAGGTCAGCACTTTTCTACTCGGTCTCAATGACCGTCAATTTTGGGATTTGAAAGAATTTCCAGAGATAGCTGAGCTTCGTGCACAGCGTTTTCACGAACTGGACCAGGAAACACAAAAGGCAATCACTGGACGCCTCAGGGAAGGTCCACCGAACACATATTGGTCGAAGTGGAAATACCTCGAAGATGTGGAACAAACTTGGCAGTTCTGGGCTGTTCGTGAACTCAAGCGAATTATGCTCGCCGATGGGATGTTGCCAGGTGATGTGCAGTCTTGGATCAATGAGAGGGAAGGCCAGTTTCCCGAACTCGAGAGTATGACGATTGGCGAAGGAATCGTGTTTGCAACTCCACAGGCAGGTTTCAAGCCATACAATCCAGATGAAAGTTTTGACATATTGCACGGTTTAAAACGATTGCAATCATTGGAAGAAGCACTTGCACACAAGACAGGCTGGCTTGATAACCCGGCAAACCGTGCTATTGACTGGTTGCAGCAAGCAGATAAACCACTCCTTGTCCTTTCTGATCTTGAATCCGTTGAGCGTGGCGGCGATGCATTCCCACTCGTGTGGAACCACTTTTGCTGGACACATAAGATGGCGTTGCAGGAAATGGAGGTCAAGTCACAGGACGAACATCAACTCGTGGTAGAGCGTGTGCTGCAACTTTTAGTTATGTTGTCCGATGAAACGTTGACCTCTGCCATTGAAGGCGTCTGCCAATGGCTACTTGACAGGAAAAAACAGGTAGTTACTTCACAAATCGGGTTACAGGTCTGTCTACGTATCTGGCCGTTTGCCGTTGCAGCGACCAACGCAATCCGACAATCAGAACTTATTACAATGTCAGACATCAGAAGACTCTCCCACAGCAATCTAGAGGAAACGGCGGAACTTGATACGCTGAATAATGCTGCGGGGAAGCTAGTTGACGTTTTTGTATGTCCATGGTCTTCGCTCAAAAACATTCCAGATCCTTTTCAGACAGGCAATATGGCGCAGCAAATGCGTGACACCATCATTGCATCAACCGGCCGCAGTGGTTTGATCGCACGGTATCGGCTAATTGAATTCTTGCCAGACTTTTATAAAGTTGACCCAGACTGGACAAAGACACATTTGATCGGTCCTTTGCGTGAGAACAACGACGAGTCTCTTGTCCTCTGGCGGTCCGTCGCATTACATACCCATTGTACCGATGACCTGCGAATCATCGGCGATATTATGATTGAAAGAGCGTCGGATCAACGACTCGGAAGGGAGACGCGACAGATGCTCGTCTCCAGCATAGTTGTGGAGGTGCTGCAAGCACTACGTGAAAGTCGCGAATCAGCGGTAGGCACAACTACCGTTCAACAAATGCTGCGCAAGGTTGAAAGTGACGGGCGGATTGACGCAGCAGAGGCTATTGTATGGTATGTGAAAAATGCTTCCAGGGAAGGAATCACACCGGCACATGCCTTGTTCGAGGATGCTGTGGCACCCTTTATTAATGATGTATGGCCTAAGGAACTCGCCCTCGTGGTTCCAGGGACTGCTTATGAATTCGCGACCTTACCTGTGGCAGCTGGAGAAGCATTCGAAGATGCAGTGGAATCTATTGAACGCTTCTTGATGCCAATACAGTGTGAATCGTTAAGCCACTACGGGTTCGATGTCCGGGACGTAAATGACAGGACATTTTTAATCATCAACGATGAGTCAAAAGCACGAGCGTTCTTGCGATTACTTGAATCGACTGTAGACATTTCGGAAAACGCCAAATTTCCCCATGGTCTACCTGATGCACTACATCATATACGGTCTGTTTCACCGGACATTGCCAATGAAAATGCATTCCGGCGTCTCACTGCTGTAACCCGCCGCTAACCAAGGAGTTATTCAGACGTACTTTACTTATTAATTTTGTAAGTAACTATGTACGATTTCATAATGAGCAGTAAGTTTCAATTGTCCACCAATCATCAGGTCACGGGTTGGTGCTGGAATCACCCCTTCGTAACATTCATCTACCCTTTCACAAAGCTCTGCTCACCACGGTATGCTTAGCTCACCATGGCGTTGAAAATTCTGAAACGGTCACCTCACACAGTAGGGTCATTTGTGCACATCCCCACCGCATGGGAGCGTCACGCCTACACCCACAACCAAAACAAGATCATGCTATGGGATGAAGTGAGATACAACATATTGTAGATGAAATGTCAGCAACGTGACTGAGCGTCTACGTTCTGTTAAACATTGCGTAAGTGCGTCGGAGCTTCCTCTGCACAAACGTATGACTGGCAACCTCAGGCGGAAAATCAGATCAAGAGACCAATTCGAAATTTTCCTCCTGACCTGCCTTACGGTCAAAGGTATAAGTGGTCTCGCATCCATGCGCATAATTTCTTCTGGCGATGACATAGTCGGCGAAGTCAGCGTTGCCTGCTTCATATTGGTAAATGGCAAAATTAATGAGATCATGGTCCTCGACAGTGAACTCGGCAGTTCGCAGTACTTGCCGGACCACTGACACCACGACGGGCCTGGAATAGTTGTAGTGGCCGGTTAAAACCCAAACCAGTTCTAGTAGAACCGGTACGCTGACATAGCCCTGGGACTGTGTGGTGCATCGCCCCTCGATCAGTTGCGTTGCGGCTTGCGACTGTTCAGGGTCATCCTGGACGATGTAGCGGACCAGCACGTTGGTGTCGAGTCCAATCATTGATTACGCGCAGACGCTCTCAGAATGGCTCGATCCATATCATCCAGGCTGGCGGGTGAAGCAGGTTTTGGCACCATACCCTTCAAATCTGTCACCGGCGCCGTGGTCGCAGTAACTCTCATTTCTCCATTTTGCTCCAGAAAGAAATCAAGCCTGTCTCCCGGCTTGAGATTAAGTGCGTCACGAATCGCCTTTGGTACAGTCACCTGACCTTTGTATGTGAGGGTGGCGTACATTACTTTTTCTCATATTCCTTACTTAAGGTAAGGAATATAGAGCATGTAGACCAAACGGTCAAGGCAGCGTCTGGACTCGATACAATTCGATATTATTGTTTCTTGAACGCTTTAAGGCAGTATTCTGCATTACCTCAGGGATACAACACGGAAGGCAGCCAGGTGGCGAGCGCTGGTTGCCAGGCCAGGATGATCAGCATCAACAGTTGAATGACAATAAAGGGAATGACGCCCTTGTAGATGTCGATCGTTTGAATAATCTCGGGTGCGACCCCGCGGAGATAGAACAAGGCAAAACCAAAAGGCGGCGTCAGAAAGGAAGTCTGCAGGTTGATGGCGATCATGATTCCCAGCCAGATCGGGTCCAGTCCCATGGACATCAACACTGGTCCCACGATGGGTACCACCACAAAGGTAATCTCGATAAAGTCCAGAATGAATCCCAGCAGGAAGATCACCAGCATCACGATAATGGTGGCTCCCACCACTCCCCCGGGCATTGCAGAGAAAATTTCGTGCACCAGATCATCACCGTTGTAACCTCGAAACACCAGTGAGAACAGGGAAGCGCCAATCAGGATAAAGAACACCATTGAGGAGGTTTTGATTGTCGACCGGGCAATTGAAGCCAGTTTGGGAACGTTCAGGGAGGTATTGAAATACGCCAGGACCAGCGCACCCAGCGCACCCACTCCCGCCGCTTCGGTGGGCGTGGCAATACCGAACAGTATGGACCCAAGAACCAGGACGATGAGCAGTAACGGCGGGAAAATGCTCAGCATCAACCGTATCAGGTTGACATTGGATTTGACGGGTGGTGCTTTTGAAGGCTTCAGCAGTGAAGTAGTGAGGATGTAAAACGCATACATCCCAACCAGGATC
>JAPOOX010000014.1 GCA_026713185.1 Gammaproteobacteria bacterium | reverse complement strand
CCTGCGGCAAACACGTGCATCACATATTCGGCGCCAGTTACACCGATAATGGTCAGCGCCAGAAGACTCAGCCCCAGGGCGCCGCTGACCCGGCTGACCAGGTTACGCACAAGTTCGATTGAGCCCTTTTGACGATACTCGGTCAGTACCGGAATGAACGCCTGGGAAAAAGCCCCTTCGGCAGTCAGTCGACGGAACAGATTCGGAATTCGAAAAGCGATAAAAAATGCGTCGGCGCCAGACCCAAAAAAGTGGGCTACAACCATGTCCCGGATGAGTCCGGAAACCCGGGATACCATGGTAAGCGCCGACACCACTCCACTTGATTTCAGCAATCCGCCACGGGTGTTATCTGTAGCTTCTTCAGACATATCAGACTGAATTCCCTAAACGATTGACAAAGATACACCGAATCGGCATAGTAGCGCGTTCATTTTTCAGCATCATCACCGGTTATAGACAAGTGGCAAATTCACCTCAGGCACGAAAACGCGCAATTCAGTCGGAAACCTGCAGACAACGCAACGCCAGTCAGCGGTCAGCGATGAGAACCGCGCTCAAAAAAATACTTGCGGCCATTGATACCGGCGACCATGAGCAGGCTACTGCAGCCTACAACGCCGCAACTCCGATACTGGACCGTGCGGTCTCTCACGGCCTCATCCATAAAAACAAAGCTGCCAGACACAAATCCCGGCTTAATACAAAGATTAAAAGCCTGCAGACCTCATAGCGATAACACCAGATTATCCCTGTGAATCAATTCCTCCTCATTCACAAAACCCAGGCTGATTTCAATTTCCGCACTGGGTCTGCCCATGATGCTTCTGGTCTCTTTAACACCATAATTGATTAATCCACGCGCAATTTCCTGACCCTGGGCATCGATACAGGAAACCATGTCTCCCCTGGTAAAACTGCCCTCCACCTGTTTTACTCCTACAGGCAGCAGACTACTGCCCCGGGTTTTCAAGGCATCAACAGCCCCCGCGTCCAGATATAGTTTCCCACCGGCAGGCAGTGTCGCCAGCCACTGCTTGCGCGATGCCAGTAATTCCAGGTCCGCCCTGAGTATTGTGCCACTCACCTGACCCGTTGCCAGCGTCTTCAGTATATTGGGCATTCCGCCTGACGTAATAATGGTATTGGCGCCACTTCTCGCGGCAATTCGGGCCGCTTGCACCTTTGTCACCATTCCGCCACGGCCTAACATACTGCCTGGACCGGCCATCCCGTTCAGCTTCTCGTCACTGGCTGAAGCTGTCATCAGTAAATCCGATTCGCCTGACTTGGGGTCCTTTTCATAGAGACCCGGTTGGTCCGTCAACAGAATCAGTGTGTTTGCTTCAATAAGATTGACCACCATGCCTGCCAGCGTGTCATTGTCTCCGAACCTGATTTCTTCCGTAACGACTGTGTCATTTTCATTGATTACCGGTACCACACCGATGTCCAGCAGACTATTCAAGGTCGCACGTGCATTGAGATATCTCTCCCTCGACCGCAGGTCGTCATGGGTGAGCAGCACTTGCGCCGTATGCATTTGATGACGCTGGAAATTGGATTCATAGAGTTGAATCAAACCCATTTGTCCCACTGCGGCGGCTGCCTGCAACAGATGAATTGATCTTGGCCGTTCTGTAAAACCGAGACGCGTCATGCCTTCGGCCACTGCACCGGACGATACCAGAACCACTCTTTTGCCGGTTCGATGCAATGCAGCAATGTCATCAACCCATTGTGAAACCAGGTCGAAGGCCAGTCCCTGACCATTCCGGGTCAATAACGAACTGCCAATTTTTACCACCCAGGTGTTTCCGGTATCCAGGTTGTTTTCCTTGTTCATCATGGCTTGTAATGCACCCTGTCATCATCCATCGCCTGTTGACGATTCTCCTTCCGGGCCTGCCGTCTGGTCAATGAAAACTGATGCACTTCATCCCTTATGGCTGAATCATTCACGATTTCATTTTCCCGATCCTGCAGATCACGGAAATGCCGGGCAATCGCCTGCATCAACTCACCGGTCCCCTCTTGGGCTACAGCGGAAATGACAAAAGTCGGTCCGGTAAAATTGATCGACTGCCTCAGTTGATCAATTTTCCGTTCCAGCTGATTACCCGACATCAGATCGGACTTGGAGAGCACCAGCCAACGTTCCTTGCCGGCTATACCCGCACTGTAATCAGCCAGTTCGTCTTCGATCACCTGCCAGTTGCTGACCGGATCACTACCATCGTAAGGCTGCAAATCCACAAGGTGCAACAGCAGTTTCGTCCGGGACAGGTGTTTTAGAAACTGCACACCCAGGCCAGCCCCCTGCGATGCTCCCTTGATGAGACCAGGAATATCAGCAATCACGAAACTGTCGTTGTCCCCTGCCCGAACGACACCAAGATTGGGTACCAGAGTTGTGAATGGATATTCTGCGATCCTCGGCCGGGCGGCGGAGACAGCGCTTATCAGCGTGGATTTACCGGCATTCGGCAATCCCAATAATCCGACATCGGCAATGAGTTTCAACTCCAGCCTCAGATTACGCACCTCACCGGGTTCTCCCGGAGTGGTTTTTCGTGGTGCCCTGTTTGTACTGGATTTAAAGCGAACATTGCCCAGACCATGTCTGCCACCTTTCGCCACCAGCAATCGATCACCTGGTTGGTTCAGGTCACCAAGGTATTGTTCAGTTACGTCGTCGAATACGCTCGTGCCTAGTGGAACCCGAATTTCAAGGTCATCACCACGGGCTCCGGTTCGATCACTACCTTTGCCATGCTCACCCTTTTTTGCCCGGTATATCGGCTGGAATCTGAAATCCACCAGCGTATTCAGCGCCGCATCACCGATCAGACTGATATTGCCGCCCTCACCACCATCACCACCATCCGGTCCCCCTTTTTCGATATATTTTTCCCGTCGAAAACTCAGACAACCGTTACCGCCATCGCCGGCCATAACCTTGATACTTGCTTCATCTACGAATTTCATGGTGTAGGTACCAATGGTTCCTCAGATTAAACTGAAGGTTCACGGCCTTATACAGGATGCTGAGTGGCGCCAGACAATATTGGAAATATTGGAAGAGCCTTCAGCGGGTCTCCATAAAGAGCCTTCAGCGGGGTTCCATAAAGAGCCTTCAGCGGGGTTCCATAAAGAGCCTTCAGCGGGATTCATTGGAAGTGTCTGGTGGGTCTGTCAAAGACAGGTATTATGCCTCGGCGACAATGTTTACCTACTTACGCTGTTTGGCGCCCTTTACCTGGAATTGCACTACCCCGTCGGATATGG
>JAPOOX010000324.1 GCA_026713185.1 Gammaproteobacteria bacterium | reverse complement strand
CAGTTAGCCTGTGACACCCATATGCGGGTGGTGCTAGAAGATGATGACGGCAAGGTCCTGAATATCGGTCGCAAAAGCCGGACGATACCCCGCGCCATTGCTCATGCCCTGAACATCCGTGATGGTGGATGCCGGTATCCGGGGTGTACCCAGCACTTCTGGACGGATGCACATCATGTCAGGCACTGGGCGGCTGGCGGTGAAACAAAACTGGAGAATCTCATTACGCTGTGCCGATTCCATCACACACAGCTGCACAAGGAGGTGTATGAGATCCAGGTTCAGGATCAGGACTTTGTTTTCATCAACCAGGACAAGGAAGAAATTCTGCGGTCAATTCATCCACAGTTTCCTGTAGCGGAAGCAGATGATCGGGTTCAGTTGATGTTGAAGGATCAGGCCCACATTGGTATCGACGCCAGCACAGCAGAGACCAAATGGCGCGGAGACGAGATGGATATCCAGATGGCGCTTCATGTGGCCTTCGATGCGGAACGTGACGATGTCATCAAACCTGGTGATCCGGACTGATATCTGAGCACCGCTATCCACCAACAGAGACTATGTCGACCATGCTCGCACCGGTACCCGCCAGGTGGCGACTTCTGGAAATGGACAGAGTTTGCATAGTGACCACGCTCGCGCGGTACCCGCCCGCAACTTCCCGGATGGCTCCATAGGTAACTTCATGGCGACCACGCTCGTGTAGTACCCGCTGGACAAAATACTGGAATTGAACTATCTACGGTCTCGGCCAACACACACTTAGCACCCACAGAAAACTAAAGTCACTTGCGCGCGGCGGCAGCGGCAGAGACGATAGCGTCTCTTAAACCTATTCATAATCAGCGGCCAAACGCTGCCTCTGCTAATTCGGACAAGGCGGGTAGAACAGAGCCTACAGAGTGAATTCATATGCGAAAATCCTTGTGATAATCTGCCAGCATGACAACTTACCTTTCCCGAGTTACTTGAATATTGCTTTCTTGGAAATACAAAAGACGATCTGCGATGCCCTGTCTCATAAAGCATAAGGATGAAAACTAAATGACAATAACCAAAGAAAATATTATCAAGGCCATACAGAAAGGTACTCTTACCGCAAACAAGAAATACGAGAAATGGTCACACGGCTGGTGGCTGGATGATGCCGGTGTCGAGAGTGTGATGGTTGTAGGAATAGCCGAGGCTTTGAATGAAGTTCAACAGAACCACGAGAGTCTTAGATTGGAGGAAGCCTTTCAAGAAATTAAGTATGACTCCAAAGCATCGCTTAAGCCAGGTCCACTACCTAAAGTCATTGCTGATCGCAAGCGTGCAGATATCGTGCTTTTCGATCAGAAAAAACATCCTAAACCGACCTGCGTCATTGAAGTAAAACGGTCTTGGGATACGACTAACTGTATCAAGGATATGGAGAGAATTCGTGAACTTGTCGATAGATTTGGTCCCAGTAATAAGGGATCACTGAAGCGTGGATTTCTAGCATTGATGATCACAGTAGAGGAAAAGAATAAGCGCATCGAGGAATGTATTGAGGCTCGAATATCTGACATTAAAGACATAATTGAGAACGATTTTAAGAATCATGGAAAAAAAATTCGATACCATCGCAGTAAAGTAAGGAGAGGAAAGGAAGAATATGGATATAACAATTGGGGTGCAGCGAGTTTCTGTATTGAAATCCATGGATAAAATTAAGCATTCATACCAGGCCGTTGTTGTCCAGCTTGTTAAGCCATAGTCCTTGTTCCTATGGCTTGGTAGACTAATACAGGGAATCCATGGGATCAGCAGTAATGATTCATTACCTGGCAGAGCACTGGCGGGAGATTCAGCAATTGATCATCAATATCAGTCATAATCCTGATAGGCGATGTGCATGACAAAGGAACCAGCCTTGAATTTCATCGACCTATGGTGGCGCAAGCCAGTGAACACCCGGAATATAAACGACGAAAGTCAAAGTTCTTACAGCAAGTGGCCGGCAACAGTCAGATGTCGTTACAAATTTCGTTGTCTGGTAATGATTGGCCTGGTGGCCATTATGTTCCCTGGCATGTCCGCGTTCGCGAACGGCGCAGTGACACTCGAAGTACCAAAAGTCGTTCTTGAAGGCTTGTCCTTTGAAGTCGCGGTGAACGGTGATGTACCATCCGGCCTGTCTCTGGAAGCCGGCAGCATCAGATATAAGCCTCTGGAGACTACTTCTGATATTCAATTTTCTCCTCTGACGATGCCTTCCGGGAATATGGTCCTGGTGCTGCGTGGCTCTGACGGCGAAGTGATTGATCGAGTCGAAAAGTGGGTACTACCGGGTTGGCTTTCCCTGCTGCCACCGATCTCGGCGTTCGCTCTCGCCCTGGTGTTGCGGCAGGTAATCCCTGCCCTGTTCGTCGGTATCTGGCTCGGAGCTTTCCTGATCGCGGGACCGTCGATAAAAAGCATCTGGCAGAGCATGCTGGATGTTGTCAGTGAATACACCGTCAAGGCGATAATCGATCCCGGCCATGCCATGTTGATTGTTTTCACATTCACCATGGGAGGGCTGGTGGCCATCCTGTATCACAATGGCGGTACACACGGCATCGTGGAAAAGTTCAGTCGTTGGACAAACACGGCGCGGCGCGGTCAGGTGGCGACGTTTTTGTTGGGTCTCGCGTTTTTCTTCGACGACTATGCCAACACACTCGTGGTCGGGAAGACGATGAGACCCATCTCCGATGCAGTCCGTGTTTCGCGGGAAAAACTTGCTTTTCTCGTCGACTCAACCGCAGCGCCTGTCGCGACAATGGCGCTCATAAGCAGTTGGATCGGATTTCAGCTCGGACTCATTGAAGAGGCTGTTGGCAGGATCGACGGGTTCAACGAACATGCCTATGTGGTCTTCCTGAATACGCTTCCGTATAACTTCTATCCAATCCTGATGTTGTTGTTTGTGCTGGCGGTGGCTTTGAGTGGTCGTGATTTCGGTCCGATGTGGAAAGCAGAGCAACGGGCCAGGAGCGGGGAGAAGCCGGATGATCCGGGTCGAATAATCGCAAGTGAGGATTTCAATGTAAAGACCGGCGCACCGCATCGTGCATTTAATGCCTTGCTGCCACTCGGCACACTTCTGTTCACCATGCTGGCGGGACTCTATGTCACCGGAGTAGCGGCAGCTGGCGCCGGCGCCAGCCTGCGTGACATCATTGGTAGTGCAGACAGCTATCTTGCACTGCTTTG
>JAPOOX010000352.1 GCA_026713185.1 Gammaproteobacteria bacterium | reverse complement strand
TCTTAACTGGCGTCTGGTCGCCGACGAACTGGAGTTCATCCTGAAGGACAGCGGAGCCAGGACACTGATCTTTGGTGAAGAGTTCATCGATCTTGCGCTTGATTTACATAATCGGGGGGAAAAGACAGATCTTACTACCTGGATTCAGGTAGCAGAGGAAAGTGGTGCATCGCACTTTTCCAGTGACTATGACAGTGTATTGAATGCTGGCAGCAACGAAGAACCACCGATCAGAGCGGCCGACGATGATCTCCTTTATATCATGTATACCTCTGGCACCACTGGGCTGCCCAAGGGGGTTGTACATACTCACTTGACGACCATGTGGGCGCTTTTTACCTTCGGCGCGTCAGTAGACACCCATGAGGGAGATAAAAATCTGGCTGCGCTACCCATGTTCCATGTGGGCGCCCTGTTGCCTCTAATGATGAATATTTACCAGGGAGTGACCAGTATTGTCATGCGGGAATTCAATCCTGTGCGAGCCTGGGAACTGATAGAAGAAGAAAAAATTACTACAGGTCTGCTGGTGCCTGCCATGCTTAATTTCATGATCCAGATACCTGGTCTGGAGAAGATTGATTACTCTTCTATTCGCTGTATTCACAGTGGGGCTTCGCCTTTACCGGTAAATCTTATACGGCAGTATGCGGACCTGGGGATAGAGATTCACCAGGTATACGGATTGACCGAGTCATGTGGTCCAGCCTGTGTTATCAACGCCGAAAATGCAATCAGGAAGATTGGCTCCACGGGGCGTGCGTTCTTTCATACCGATGTACGTGTAGTAACGGAATCCGGTGAAGATGCAAAACCTGATGAGCAGGGAGAGGTGTGGGTAAAGGCGCTGCATGTCATGAAGGGTTACTGGAATCGACCGGATGCAACCGCGGAAACCATTACACAGGATGGATGGCTCAGAACCGGTGATGTGGCAATGATAGATGACGAAGGTTTTGTTTATATCCAGGATCGTATCAAGGACATGATCATTTCCGGTGGAGAGAATGTATATCCAGCAGAAATTGAGAACGTGATTCTTGCACACCCTGAAGTTGTCGAGGTTGCCGTTATAGGTCAGCCCAGTGAACAATGGGGTGAATCTCCGTTTGCGTTGGTAGTCCGTAAAGGAGAAGAACTGTCAGAAACGGATGTGTTGAAGTTCTGCGATGGCAAACTGGCGCGGTTCAAGCTACCGAAAGGCGTTGCCTTCATCGATGAAATACCACGTAATGCCAATGGCAAAGTATTAAAGAGAGTACTGAGAGAAAAATATCCGGGTCCGGCAACGGTGTAGTACTTGTTTGATGCCTCTCTCATGACCCCCACAATTTTCAGAGCAGATGGATACCGGTTTTTCTTTTTTTCAAGAGAAGAAACGCGCAGGCACGTTCATGTGTTGTCAGCGGAAGGTGAGGCAAAATTCTGGTTGGAGCCAGAAATTGAACTTGCAAAAAATTATCGTTATTCGAGGAACAGCTAAAAAATATCGAACAGTTAATTGAGGAGCATTACCATGAGATCGTCAGCGCCTGGAAAGAACACTTTGGCGATTGAGGTTACGCATATTTCCGCACATGGAATATGGCTGCTCGCGCAGGATGAGGAATTTTTCATGTCGTATGAAGATTTCCCCTGGTTTAAGGAACAGCCTGTCAATGCGATTCTGAATGTACAACAGCTATCCCAGGATCACTATTACTGGCCGGAAATTGACGTAGATTTATCCAAAGCGATTATAAAAAACCATGACAGGTTTCCGCTCAAGGCTAAAATCATTTAATGAAACAACTTGTCATCTGTGACTACAGCGCCTTCCCGGGGTTGAACAGTCATCGATAGGCAATTAGTCAAGATGACCAAACCAGATACTATCCACTGAATCGTCTCCGCACTGTCACGGTGACATCGACACCGGTCGACAGCAGTGTCAGCTTCAGCAGTATAACCAATCACCCGGCAACTGAAAATTCTCTACTCATCAGTCGTTGAGCGCTTGTCAATTTCCATTTGAACAAGATGATCAACAATATCCAGCATTCGCGTCAGACCAACTGTCTCGGTGACATTCACGGCGTATTGACCCTGTACGATCATCGCAGGAACACTGGCAATCTGCAGTCGGCGTGCAAGCTGGTCTGCGGCTTTCACTCTGCGCTGTATTTCTCCAGATGCAAAGACCTCGGAGTAAGATTCTGCACCGTTCTCAACAGCCCATTTTTCCAGACGTGCCGAAGTTGATATATTCAACTTGCGGTCATGCACAGCGCTGAAAAACTTCAGGTGGAGTTCATCCAGTAACCCCAGATTTTCCAGGGAATAATAATGTCTGGCCAGGCGCCGCCAGGTGTCATTTGAAACCAGGGGACTGCGTATAAAATTGATCCGGTCCTGATTTTCATCAACCCATTCCACCAATTCCGGTTCAAGGCGATAACAGTGAGGACAGGCATAAGAGAAAAATTCGATGACCTCAATACGGTTTCCTCTGACTCTCCTGGGATTTTCCAGTATTGTGTATTGTTCACCGGCTACATAGTTGCCAAAGGGAACAGCATCCTTTAACACGACAATAGAGACATAACCGATAATCACCAGAAAGAGGACAGCGACAACGCTGAATACCATTTTCTGCTGTTTAAGAAACCTGGATTGTTTTCTGGACATATTATAATCAGAGGTTATTTAGACTGGATTATCGTGTGATATCCAGTTCGATTACAAGATGGAATCCAGTTTTTTCTTCATGAATATTCCCAGCAGATGGCCAGCAATCACAAAAACGGAAAAGTTATAGATTATCTGCCAAATTTTCCACTCATAGGGAGTTTGCCACCAGATAATGTCACCAACATCAATGAGAACTACGGCAATGACCCCGACTGTCAATGACAGTTTGACAAAGTCCATGAACTCCCTGGCACGCGCAATGCGAAAGAAAATCGCCAATAAAGTCACCACAACAAGATTAAGCAAAAATCCCTTGATCATGATTGTGCGATCCATCTGTGGTCTTCCTTCCAGGTTGATATGCACAAAACCAACAGGCCCCTGTTCGAACATTACCGACAGAGCATCCGGGTCATTGCGAAAATCCGGAATATGGTAAGAACCTGATTCCGGGAAAGTGTCTCTGATGATTTGTTGTGTTGTTTCGTCATTCGCGGTCTGTTTCAATGAACTGTAAGGTATTTGATTTATACCCCAGTACAGAAATCCCCAGATAAATAAAAGGGTGGTTGTGATCAGTATTCCTAAAATTGTTTTCACTTTTATATCCCTCTTATCGGTATGTCAGTGCATGATGCATTGCACGGTAATCGTTGTCTATTCGTAAATTCGAAGTATATTTCATCAATACCTGCTCATTCTCATTCATGCAATTTTTGCCATGGTTAAAATGCGACTTCACGGCGCATTATCTGGTCATAGAAGTCGCTGTCGAGTTTGCGATAAATTTTGGCGCCGGGTGCAAGCACCAGTAGTTCCTGCTCCACTTTATCAAGGTGAAACGCCTGTTCCCTGAGTTCGTTTTTCTGAAGCTTCATTGTAGTAGTAGTCGGTAAATTCTTCAGTACCCGGATAAAAATCGGTCGGGCGTAAGATGGCAGGTTCCGTATGATGTGGGTTGACAGACCCTCAAGGTCTATCTCACTACTGTCAACACCATTTCTGAATACAAGAGCTGCCATTCCGGCACGGCCATCGGTTCCCGGTATCTCAACGCCGTAAACATTACTGAAGGTCACATCTTGGTGCCCGTTGATAATTTCACCGACTTCGTTTGTGGATACGTTTTCACTCTTCCATCGGAATGTGTCTCCCACACGGTCCACAAACTGATAATGTGTCTGGCCGAAGGCAAATCCGACGTCAATGGTTTTCATGATGTCCCCGGTATTGAAATACATATCGTTTTCAACAAAGGCATGTTGAATGATTTTTCTGTCAGAGGCTTCTTGATCGGTATATCCATCGTATTTCGATTTTGCAGTTACCTCTATGAGCAGTAACCCGGGGTCACCATCAGGTACCTCAATACAATGACCCTGGGCATCACGAACTATCTCATCGGTTGCCACATCGAATTGCACAATTTTAACGGGTGCGATACCGAGGCCAACTGTGCAATCCTTGTTGAAGACATTGGCAAAGCCACCGTTAGCTTCACTGGCTGCGTAGAATTCACCGATACGTTGAATATCAAATCGCTCTTTGAAAGCCATCCAGATGTCTGGCCTGAGCCCGTTACCCACGATGCTTCTCACCGAATTGTCCCTGTCGTTTTTCTGCGGCGGCTGGTTCATCAGATAGCGAATGAATTCGCCGATATACACAAAGCATGTGCACTGATATTTGCGCAGATCATCCCAAAAGGCGCTGACGGACAGCCGGCGTCGAATTACTGTGGCGGCGCCAGCGTTGAATGCGGCGGCAAGGCCAATAATCAATGAGGTCCCATGATATAAAGGCAGGCAATTGTAGACCCTGTCGAATCTTTTCAAACGCAGCAGGCCATCACTGGATAATTTGGCGCCGGTAAACATTCTACGGTGAGATACGATAGCGGCTTTTGGTAACCCTGTGGTTCCGGAAGTAAAAATATAAAAAGCGATACTGCCAATAGTTACCGTTGCTGTTTCCGGATGATTGGCAGCCTCGATCTGGCTGTTACAGGAGTCAATTGAGATAGACCAATTGGGTGGGGGGGAATCGCCACTGTCATTGACAAATAGATAGTCTTCACCGTCTCTCAGCGATAACTCATCACGAACTTCATTGATGGAATCTGTCAATTCCTCACCAAAGATACATTTTTTTGACTCGACAAGATTGATGCAATGCACGAGTTGTTGTCTGTTGAGGTTGGTATTGATCAGACCGGCGATAGCGCCGAGTTTGCAGATAGCAACAACCTGTACTACAAACTCTATCCGGTTTTGCATGAACAGGCTGACACAGTCGCCCCTGGTTATGCCCTGGTCTTTCAATACTCTGGCAACACGGTTTGCTCTTTCGTTGAGCGACAGCCAGGTAACGATTTCATCTTCACAGACCAGAGCGGTATCTCCCGGGTATTTGACTGCGTTTTCCTGCACCATAAGTGACAAGGATTCTATCGCATTGTCAGGTGGTGGTTTTGAGATGAGTGCGTTGAGCAGTATCTGGATATCTCCAATAAAGTCGGCTGTTGACCCCATTTCTTTGTCCCGGTCTTTTACTTTTCCTGATAACTGGAAGATCATACGTCCGTGTGGCTTTATGAACAAGAGACAACGGCTTAACCGGGAGCTTGATATGACAGAACTGGTGTTGGTTGAATTGGAGGAGGGTATAGGTGAACTGGTATTGAACCGTCCAGCCAGGCGAAATTCGCTGATCGGTCCAATGGTTAATGAACTTGCCGAGGGTCTGAGGTCGCTGTCTTCCAATGCAGACTGTAATGTCATTATCATCAGAGGTAATGAAGGTTACTTCTGTGCAGGTCTTGACCTCAAGGCATTTGCGGAAGATCCACCACCAGCGTGGAGGGCTCATTTCAATAATGACTGGTTGAATTTTCACAATGATATATTTAATTGCCCCAAGCCTGTCCTGGGTGCTTTGGAGGGGTTTGCGATAGCTGGTGGTTCTGCATTGGCATTTGCCTGTGACTTCCTGGTAGTTGGCAAAAATTCATTCCTCCACGTCGCTGAGGTCGAAAAAGGGTTAAAGGCGCCTATTAATACAGCCTGGTTAAGCATTCGATTTTCATATGCCTGTGCCTTGAAAATACTGGTTCAGGGTCAGCGATATTATGGAGACGAACTGGTGGACCTGGGTATAGCTGACAGGTGTGTTGAAGAAGTGGATGTTTTACAGGCAACCAGGGAACTGGGACGCAGACTTGCAGGATTTGATCCCGGGGTGGTGCAGTCTATGAAACGCTCCCTGTGCAGGGCGAAAGGACTGGATAACTTTCTAACAATTGTCGAAAAGATAAGTCGTTGACTGACCTGCAATCGTACATCAGGCATATCTTAAAATTCAGTCTTGCAGGGAGGGGGATTGCAACGGTTAAAGTGATTTTAAGTGTAGGATATTAGCCATATCTACAAGCGGAATATCCCGTGTTTACTAGGTTTTCCGTAATCTGGGGCTGGGGTCAGTTGTCGAGAAGTCTACTCCACTGAAGCAGTTTCCAGCTTGAAGACAAGAGAAAGGAGGTGAAATACTGCAACTTATTCACATTGTAGAGGATCAAGTTGCAAATAAATGGGGTTATAGGATAAACGTACACTGGTAAATTAATTTAACATCGTAAGTCTTTGATTTAAAATGAAACATGAAATTTGTAATGAAATTGGCCAAATTCTCGAATGTGTTGATTCTATTAGGTTACAGCCCGGTTTCGACCAGTTATCACCAGAGTTATCCACAGGTAATGTAAATAACAAAAAAACTGCAACCTTGTGAGCATCTGCTTACTCCAGGGGTGTTTATATACGGTGATATCAAATCCAGAATTGAATTGCAGATACCGGGGTGGTTGTCTGTCGAAGAGGAATAAGGAATAATCACGCGCTGCTTTTATGTGCCCTTTTGGTGATACTTATGACAGTCAACATTCAATCTATAGCTATCCTGGGTGGAACCGGTGATCTGGGGGGAGGGCTTGCACGTCAATGGTCCAGGGCGGGTTACAACATACTTATCGGATCGCGTACGCTGGAGAAAGGGCGTGCAGCTGCAGGTGCGTTGCTGAGTGAGTTCCCCGGTCTGAACGTGAGTGGACATGAGAACCTGGACGCGGCAACCCAGGCAGACCTGGTTGTGCTCACCGTACCCTTCGAACATCAGATCAGCACTTTGGCAACGGTAAAGCCGGGGTTGATCGGCAAGATACTGATCGATGTGACGGTTCCTCTGAGGCCACCAAAGGTGGGTACCGTACAATTACCGGAGGGAGGTTCTGCAGCACAAATGGCACAGGCGTTTCTCGGTGAAAAAGTACAGGTGGTTTCTGCATTTCAAAACGTTGGAGCTCAACATCTTAACGAAGATCATGCCATAGCCTGTGATGTACTCGTAACCGGTAACAGGCGAGCAGCAAGAGATACAGTGATTACTCTGGTTGAAGCTGTTGGGTTAAAGGGATGGCATGCGGGTCCCCTGGCCAATGCTGTGGTTGCAGAGGCATTGACTTCTGTTCTGATTACTATCAATCGACATCACAGGATCAATGGATCGGGTATTGCCATTACCGGTGAGCCTTCAGGCGGGGAATAATGGATCTGCGTTTTATTGGCGTTCAGAACATCCCCATGGTTCAGCCCGGAGATGATCTCGTGGTCCTGATTGAAGATGGATTGCGGACGATGGGGGAGAACCTCCAGGTTAACGACATTATTGTCATAGCCCAGAAAATAGTGTCGAAATCCGAGAATCAGTACCTGGACCTCACCACAGTGAAACCTACCAGAGAAGCAGAACAGCTCGCGCTAGAAGTGGACAAAGACCCAAGAAAAGTTCAGGCGATACTGGATGAATCAAATGAAGTAGTCCGCAAAGCAGCCGGTGTTCTCATCGTGGAACATCGGTTGGGATTTGTGCAGGCCAATGCCGGCATCGATCAGTCGAATATCAGGAAAGAAAGTGTTGACGATGATGACCTTTGTCTGTTGCTGCCAATCAATCCGGATGCCAGTGCGAAGGCAATCCATGCACGGATTAAATCGCGTCATGGAATACACGTCGGAGTGATCATCAACGACAGTCTTGGGCGTGCCTGGCGTATGGGAACCCTTGGATTGGCCATAGGTGTTGCAGGGATTACAGCCCTTGAAGATCATATCGGTGAAACAGATATATATGGTAGAGAACTTATTGTGACCCAGGTTGCTGCCGCGGACGAAATAGCAGCCGGTGCATCACTTGTTATGGGACAGACCCGGGAAAAAACACCGGTCGTCGTCGTACGGGGTTACCAACCAAAAGAGCCTTCGGACAAGACATTGCGTGGCGTCAAACCCCTGTTGCGCCCCAAAGCAATTGATCTGTTTCGTTAAATGCCGTTTTCAGGTAAATGTCTGGCTATCTCCGGTGGTGTAGGTGGCGCCAAACTGGCTCTTGGACTATCCAGAATACTGGCTCCTGAACAACTCACGGTAATCGCCAATACAGGTGATGACTTTATCCACCTTGGCCTGGCTATTTCGCCGGATCTGGATACTGTCATGTATACACTGGCGGATGTTGACAACAAGGAAGTTGGCTGGGGTCAGTCCGGAGAAAGCTGGAATTTCCTGGAGGCTCTTGAGCGTCTTGGTGGCGAAACCTGGTTCCGTTTGGGTGACAGGGATCTGGCAACACACATCTTTAGAACGCAGAAATATCTCGGTGGTTCGAGCTTGAGTGAAATAACCAGGGAACTCTGCCTCACCCTGGGTGTACGACAAAAACTGGCGCCGATGACAGATGACAAGGTGAGTACGGTTGTCAATACCCGGGATGGAAAAACACTGTCGTTTCAACACTATTTCGTAAGAGACCACTGTGAACCGGTTGTTGCCGGTTTTGAATTTACGGGAATCGGCAATGCGAGTATGAGCGAAGAATTTTCCCGCGCCATTACCGACCCGGCGCTGGAAATAGTGGTTATCTGTCCTTCGAATCCCTTTGTCAGCGTCGCCCCCGTACTTCGGTTACCCGGGGTGCAGGACAGCATTATGGAACGCAATGTTCCGGTTGTGGCAGTTTCGCCTATAATAGCAGGTCAGGCCATCAAGGGACCGGCGGCAAAAATGATGAGGGAACTGGGCAAACCACAAACTGCTTCAGCAGTTGCCGAATACTATGTATCCGAATTCAGAGGATTGCTGACTGGTTTTGTCATTGATTCTCAGGATGAAAATCAAACCGGTGCAATTCGTGCGCTTGGTCTGGAAACTATCGTAACCAATACTCTCATGTTAACGTTACAGGACAGGATTGATCTTGCAGATCAGGTGTTGGCTTTTACTGGACCGCGGGGTGGAACTCAATGACTGTTTCTGCAGTCATCCCCATAAAGCAACTGAGTGACGCAAAACAACGTCTGGGCAGTTTACTGTCGTGCAGTGAACGTACCGGTTTGTTCAGGACGATGGTCGAAGATGTATTGACCATTGTTGAGGTATGTCCCATGGTGGACGAGATTCTGGTGATTACGAGCGATGTGCAGGTTGCCGACCTGGCCAGGGAATACAGCTGCCGGGTAATGCCAGAGCCTGAAAATGCCGGGTTAATCAATGCTGTGACTGCTGCCGCCGCATTTCTGGTGAGTGAGGGTGTTGAAAGTATGCTGTTTTTACCTGGGGATGTGCCGTTGGTCTCCCAGGACGAACTCGAAGTTGTGCTGGATGGCATGGGACAGAGTGAAAGTTCAGAATTTTCTATTGTTCCGGCACGTGATATGGGAGGTTCAAACTGCATTGCCTGTTCACCACCGGACTGTATGACTTTTGGTTTTGGTGAAGACAGTTTCCGGCGGCATTTGCTTATTGCCAGGGCAAAGGGCATTGTTCCCAATATAGTACATTTGCCAGGTATCGGGCTTGATGTGGATACTCCGTCCGATTTGGAAGATCTTGCTGGCATTATGTCTTCAGAAGGCTTCAAGGAAGAAAAAGGTACGTATCGGTATCTTGTTGAGAGCGGTATCCTGGAACGGCTGTCCAGTAACCTTCAGGAATTGAATAAATGAGAATAGTTGAGCAGATATTGGCCAGTGCCGACAGCGGCAATGCGCTCTCTGACGAGGAGGTCTATCAACTCTCCGAGTGTGATGTAACGGCAGACCTGATGCAGGTTGCTGCAAAATTGCGCGACCAGGGACATCAGAACGTTGTTTCCTACTCCAGAAAAGTCTTTATTCCGTTGACTCATTTATGCCGGGATGTTTGCCACTACTGCACTTTTGCACAGGTGCCCCGTAAACTCAGGGCTCCCTATTTATCTCCGGAAGAAGTTCTGGAAATAGCCAGTAACGGAGCCAGAGCGGGCTGCAAGGAAGCGTTGTTTACACTGGGAGACAAACCAGAACTCCGCTATCAGGCAGCGAGAAACGGACTTAAGTCATTGCAGCAGGAATCTACATTGTCCTATTTGAGGGATATGGCGGACCTGGTCTTAAAGGAAACCGGATTACTTCCCCACCTTAATCCGGGGCTGATGGATGCAGCGGAAATGGCGGAGTTACGCAAGGTCTCCGTTTCAATGGGCATTATGCTGGAGAGTGCTTCTGACAGACTTGGAGAAAAGGGAATGCCACATTATGGTTCTCCAGACAAAGTGCCGGCAAGACGTTTGGAGACCCTGCGAGTTGCCGGCGAGTTGAAAGTTCCATTTACCAGCGGAATTCTGATAGGCATAGGTGAAACCAGGCGGGAACGTGTGGAAGCTCTGCTGGCATTGCGTAAAGCCAACATGCCTTATGGCCATATTCAGGAAATTATCATTCAGAATTTCCGCGCAAAGCCGGATACACTGATGGCGGATGCACCAGAGCCTCCTCTTGAGGAACTACTTTGGACAATCTCTATGGCCAGGATTATCTTTGGTCCGGATATGAACATCCAGGCTCCTCCAAATCTGAGTCCGGGTGTCCTTGCACAGATAGTACATTCAGGTATCAATGACTGGGGTGGTGTGTCACCGGTAACGCCGGATTTTGTGAATCCCGAGGCGCCCTGGCCTCATCTCGCCGACCTTGTTGCAGAAACTGCCAATGCGGGAAGATACCTTGACGAACGTTTGGCGATATACCCCACCTATGCCATGGCCCTGAAAAAATGGGTTGATCCGGATATGGAATCCCGTGTTTTGCGTATGATCGATGGCCAGGGTTTTGCCAGGATGGATGACTGGGCTGCAGGTGCATTGGCGCCACCCCCGGACGATGAGGTTTTGCGGGTAACAGGACTCACAAGATCGACAGTATCGGATGATCTGTCGCCTGTTCTGGATCGTGCTGTCGCCGGAGATGAATTGACTGAAGACGACATCATTCGCCTTTTCAGGAGCCGAGGTGATGATTTTACACATGTCTGTCAAACAGCTGATCAACTGCGACGATCATCTGCCGGTGATGAAGTCACTTATTGCGTAAATCGTAATATCAATTACACCAATGTGTGTTATTTCAAGTGTCAGTTCTGCGCGTTTTCCAAAGGCAAATTGAGTGAAAATCTGCGGGGACGACCCTACGATCTTTCTGCCGAGGAAGTGATGCGCCGTACCAGGGAAGCCTGGGAACGGGGGGCAACGGAAGTATGCCTTCAGGGAGGTATTCATCCCGAATATACCGGTCAGACCTATATCGATATCTGTCACTCCATAAAACAGGTTATACCGGAAATGCATATCCATGCGTTCTCACCATTGGAAGTCTGGCAGGGTGCTCATACATTGGGTATTGGTATTGGAGATTTTCTGAGTCAATTGAAGGCAGCAGGATTAGGCACGTTACCCGGGACTGCAGCAGAGATTCTCGATGACGAAGTCAGGGCTACCTTATGTCCCGACAAGATCAACACCGGACAATGGCTGGAGGTGATGAAGGCGGCACACGAGCAGGGCTTCAATACCACTGCGACCATTATGTACGGGCATATGGAAGAATACAGACATGTTGCCCGCCATCTGTTGCGAGTACGTCGACTGCAGATGGAGACTAACGGCTTTACCGAATTTGTGATTCTGCCATTTATTCACATGGAATCGCCGGTTTACCTGAAAGGCCATGCGCGCAAGGGACCGACATTCCGTGAGTCCGTTCTGATACATGCCATTGCGAGGCTGGTGCTGAATCCCTGTTTTCGCAATATCCAGGCTTCCTGGACCAAGTTGGGCCACGAAGGTATAAAAGCCTGTCTGCAGGCGGGAGTCAACGATCTTGGCGGTACATTGATGAATGAAACAATCACCCGGGCGGCTGGCGCCAGCCACGGA
>JAPOOX010000272.1 GCA_026713185.1 Gammaproteobacteria bacterium | reverse complement strand
TGTGTTGATTTGCCGTTCAAGCTGCCGCTTGTTCCAGTGGTTTCGAGCGGCTTCCTGCTCATAGAACTGCCGCACCTCCTCGTTCTCGACGCGCATCAGCGCGCGATAGTGCGACCAGCTTAGATCGGGATGGAAGCCAGTTGCGGATTCAACACCCATTGGGTGCTGTTTCGATGTCGATTCCCGTCCCGTGGGTGAAGTTTTCCGCTGTTGTCCAATTCTCTACCCATTGGGGAGAGAATCTTTTGCTGCGATAATTTTCTCCCCGACGGGGAAAGAATTATCGCAGCGCGGTCAATGTACGTTTGATAGAACTTTCGCATATTCCACAAGGACACGGTGGAGTAGCCCTTGCCATAGCGTCCCGTCAGCCGCCTTGACAGATCCTCAATTACGCTCTTGCCGTAATCAGCCCGTTTCTGTCCCTTTTGCTCTTCCTCAACGATTTCACGTCCGATCAGCCAGTATGCGCCCACCATCGCACTGTTGACCGTTCGGGCGACATGACTACGCGCTTCTTCGAGGATGTCGACAATCCGACCGAATAGCGCTGCATCGTCCGGTGCCGGCGCATTCGGGCTCTTCTTCTGAATCTTGTCAGGCATGCATCACTCCCATTGCATGAGTCTTGAAGACGGAGTACTCCTTGACGGGCGCGTCGTAGTTTATTTGCGCATTAAGCCCCAGCGCATCGAAGTGCTTCATGGCGCACTTGATCTTGTAGACCTCGCTCTCACGAAGCGCCTTCTTGTCCGTAAGCTCGTTCGTGCCCTTTGTTTCTATAACGAAGTAGAACTCGGCCTCTTCGCCGTCCCGCAGGCGCTTCCGTCGAAGAACAATGCCGAAATCAGGATTGTAAGGGTCGGTGGGCGTTGGAATCTGGTAGAAGGACGGAAGCTTGAGAAAACACACAACATCGTCATCGTTGTCGGCAGACCCTGTGAAAGCCAATGATTCTCCCGGCAACTTCCCCGTCTCCAAAAATATAGTTGGTAACTTTCTCTACGCAGTTACGACAACGAAGAGAAGATACCACTATATCCTTGGGTGCGAAAGGGGAAGCCTTATCCAATGTGAAATGATGGCGAAGCCTGGCCAGTTTAGACTCCGACTTGTGAAGACCTGGATGTCATTGCCTCATCGCGTGTGGACCTCACGAGAATTCATGGCGTGTTCTCCCCGAACAGCAAACCGCGCAATCATGTCGTTCCATAGAAACCATTAGCAGAGCAAGAATGTCAGAAACCCAAAGCATGTTTTCAATTCCACCCCATTTGAGCAAGTCAGTAATTCAACCTTACTGACACTCCTCCATAAACATTCAGTGTCGGCGCCGGTTCAAACACCCTGCCGCCAAAGCCGTTCAGGCGCAGGTTGGACATGTATTTTGTGTCAAACAGGTTGTTGATGCCGATGAATGGAGACAACTCAAAGCCCGCGAGTTGCAGGCGGTGTCCCACCCTGAGATTTGCGACTTCATAGGAATCGGAAATGGCGCTGTTGGTATTGTTAATCGCCAGATCGTCGACCAAAAGGATGTCCCAACTGAGGTAGAAACCGGAATTGTGGCGATAAGTCAGTTCCGCAAAAAACTGTTTCTCCGGTATGCCAGGTAACATTTTGCCTTCTGCGGCCATATTGGTGGGAAATCTGTCGAACTCGAAGTCGGAATATGTATAGGATGCTGTAAGCTGCAATCCTTCCATGATGTCCACAACGATGCCAGCCTCAATGCCGTTACGGTCGGTATCCGCATTCTCGAAAAATGTGCGGTTGCCGATATTGGTCACGCTCACCACCTCGTCTTTCACGTCCATAATAAAACCGGCTATATCGAAATAGACACGATCACCAAAAAGACCCCTGGCGCCAATCTCAAAACTCTCGGCATTCTGGGTGTCCACGGACGCGAATCCGCCAAGACTGACATCAAGATTTCGCGCGGGATTGGCCAGTTCCGTAAAAGTGGGTGTTTCGAACGCGGTAGCGAAGTTGAAATAGAAACTGACGGAGTCAATAGCTGACCAGGTCAAACCGGCACTGGGGCTGAATTCACCAAAATCCAGATCGCCGCTCTGGTCGGCATTGGCCAGGAACCGATCATCAACGGACAGGTCCACCATGTCATAGCGTCCACCCAGAATAAGTTGCAGGGATTCAGTGAGCACAAGGCTGTTGCGGACATAAAATCCACAGGCTTGTGCAGCTTCCAGTTGGTCAAAGGACAAAGCGCCTTTAATCCCCGCATCATTGGAATAACGCTGCCGGTCGTCTTCCTGGATATCGATATCAAAACCCGTGGTGAACTGGTTGGGGCGGCCGAACAATTCCCCTGAAAAAGTATATTGTGCGCCCCCGCCGTAAAAGAACCGGTCGAATTCAACCACCCCGTCGTCCGGTACAAATCGGATATGGGAGCCAATGGGTAAAAATGCCTGAAAATCTCGCCACAGGTAGTAATTTCGTACCCTGATCTCGTGATTTTCACTTAACTGGTGACGATAGATCCAACCAAATTTATGTTGCTCCAGTTTCTCGCCGGCATTGGAACTGAGATTTCCTGGCTGCGCCTGGCGCCGGTCCTCTGCCACGTCTGTCTCCCTGATGCCGCCCGAATCATCGGCCTGTGGCGAATCCACCAGGTTGAAGATCATGGTCAATTCGGAGTCATCGTCAAACTCATAGTGAAACTTGCTGTTCACCAGCCCGTGTTCCACCCTGGAGTTGGCCCGATAACCGTCACTTTCCATGTAAGAACCATTCACCAGGTAATTCAGTTTGCCCGATTGTCCGCCAAACTTGAGTTGGTATTTCTGGTGTTCATACTCCCCCACTGTAACCCGTGCCTCGGTAAACGGTGTTTCAGGGCCGTCCTCTGTATACAGGCTCATGACACCGCCGGATGAACTGCCGTACAATGCTGAAGACGGGCCCCGGATAATCTCAATACGGCCTATAGAACCGATATCGATGTCGTCGACCCCACTCTGACCGTCAGCCAGTGTTGCCGGGAGATCATCGACGAAAATCTTGATGCCGCGAATACCAAAGTTTGCCCGAGCACCAAATCCCCGGATGGCAACCCGCAGGTCCTGGCTGAAGTTGTAACGGTTCTGAAAGAAGATGCCCGGCACCCGGTTGAGTGATTCGTCCAGACCCAACTGCTGGCGACCCGCCTGGATGGCGTCCTTTTCTACGACACTGACAGCATTTGAGACCTCCGCCAGTGACTGGTCCTGCCGCGTTGCGGTAACGATAATTTCATCGAGTTCGGTATCGGCGTAGGTGACCGTCGTCGAGATCAGAATACCTGCGGTAATGACCCACCTGCCAAAGCGAAGCTTCCCCATCGTATGCCCCTGAAAAAATACCTGTTTTGATTTTAGTTGAATAACACTCTTTTCAAACATGACGAAGAGAATCCACGTTAGCCGGCCTGTTTGCTCCGCGACAGCGGCAGGGCGAGATTTTGGCCCACTGAAGGCTCTCATCAAACAAATTGTTTCTAAACCCGGGTTTCGGGGCAGCCACCCCGTACAATGCTATCAAACACACACTATTCCTGACATACAGCAGATGGTTTTGGGGTGTTCATTTGCACCAGCATAATGTCGGAGCGCCGAGCTGGAGGAGCATGACTACAGGCATGCGGGGGAAGCTCGGGAATCCGGGAGGGACGCGCAGACGCTGGTGCAAATGAATGCCCCAATGCCATCTGCGAACAGCCTCATTAATAAAACGATCTATCCAACAAGTACATCATCCGACAATCAGCAGATGGCTTTGGGGTGTTCGTTTGCACCAGCATAATGTCGGAGCGCCGAGCTGGAGGAGCATGACTACAGGCATGCGGGGGAAGCTCGGGAATCCCGGAGGGACGCGCAGACGCTGGTGCAAATGAATGCCCCAAAGCCATCTGCGAACAGCCTCGTTAACAAAACAAGCTAAGAAACCCGTCAGAAAATTTAGTCGGTGAGTTGTCTTTCCAGCGTAAGTGTATCTGCCGCAAACAATCGGATGCCTTCTGCCAGTTTCCCGGTTGCCATTTCATCCTCATTCAGCGCCAATCTAAACTCAGGTTCGGCGAGGTGAGATTTTGCTTCCGATTCACCGGGGTTTTCTGCATCGAGCGCCTGTTTAAGTAACCCCTCGTCGGCAGCCAGATCCTCCATCAACGCCGGGCTGATGGTGAGACGGTCACAGCCGGCAAGTGCTTCGATCTGGCCAGTGTTGCGAAAACTTGCTCCCATCACCACAGTACCGTAGCCATGGGTTTTGTAGTAGTTGAAAATGCGGCTGACAGATTGCACACCCGGGTCCGATGCGCCGATGTAATCTACCCCCGTCTTCTGTTTCCACCAGTCATAGATGCGGCCCACAAAAGGAGAAATCAGGAATGCACCGGCATCGACACAGGCCTGCGCCTGGGTGAAGGAAAACAACAGGGTCAGATTGCAGTTAATAGACTCCTTCTCCAGAATCCCGGCCGCGCGAATGCCTTCCCAGGTAGACGCCAGCTTGATGAGGACTCGCCCACGACCGGTACCCACTGATTCATATTCGCTGATCAGGTGTCTGGCTCGCGCTACCATGGCATCCGCATCAAAGGACAACCTCGCATCCACCTCGGTAGAAACCCGGCCAGGTATGATTCCGAGGATCTCGTTGCCGATCAACACCGCCAACCGGTCCATACACGTATCGACCATTTCCTGGCTGCTGCCACCCAGTTGACGGGCATGGTCCCGAGCACTACTCACCAATCCTGCGTATTGGGGCATCGCTGCCGCTTTTAGCAGCAGCGAGGGATTGGTGGTGGCGTCCATCGGCAGATAAGCCTTCATGGCTTCAATATCACCGGAATCTGCAACGACGTCGGTTAACTGTTTTAGTTGGTCCAGCTTACTGATCATGGATGGCTCTCTTCTGATCGAGGTGGACAGTGTATCATTAAGTTATTGGGTTTCGGCATAGAGAAGATGCCAGGGAACACCAGATCTCGCTCACGAATTTTTTCGGGAGAATTTTATGTTACTTTTTTCGCGATCATTTTGACAATACAGGGTAATAAGACGTGATGAAAACGACAAGGAAACTGCCATGACAGTCTACGTGATTGGTGGTATCAACCAGGACATCGTCGCGACCAGCGACACTCACCTTCGTCCGGGTGAAACACTCACGGGTAATGATCTCAACTATTACCCAGGTGGCAAAGGCGCCAATCAGGCAATCGCCGCAGCAAGAGCTGGTGCTCAGGTTGCCATGGTCGGTTGTACCGGGGATGACACAGCGGGTAGTGGGTTACGCGACTATCTGGCTGAATCCGGTGTCGATGTGTCCCGGGTCGTGGCTAAAAAGGGTGTCCCTACGGGGACGGCGCTGATCGTGGTTGCCAATGGTGAAAATTCAATTATCGTCGTGCTGGGCGCCAACGAAACCGTTGGCACGGACAGCATCGATGGGGTCTCCTTTACGGCTGAAGATGTTGTTGTTGCCCAGTTTGAAACGCCTATAGAAACGACGCTGGCAGCATTCAAAGCGGCGCGTCAGTCTGGTGCGAGAACCCTTCTCAACCCATCACCCGTAGTGCCGGTTCCTACAGAACTGCTGAGTCAGACTGATGTCCTGATCGTCAATGAGCACGAGTTTGAACTGATCTTCGAAACCCCATTGGGACCCGTACTCAACGAGGATGCTGCCGGATCGGCCGGTTTCACCGGGACCCTCGTGATTACGCTGGGTTCTGATGGCGTATTGGCGTTATCGGGAAACGACCGGATCAGGGAAGCCGGGCGCGCCGTTGAAGTATTGGATTCTACGGGTGCTGGCGACTGTTTTATGGGTTATCTGGCTGCTGCACTGCACAATCACCAGGATCTGGCGTCAGCCATCGCGCTGGCGAATCTGGCGGCGTCTGTCAGTGTCACTGTTCCCGGTGCTGCTTCTTCGATACCGGATCGTGAATCACTGGCGTAATTTTGTTCATGGCACATTGTTCATGGCACACCTCGGACAGGAATCAATTAACCGGAAAATAGGTCCTGGTACCACTGGTGTCGGTTCCAGCCCTGAAATACGGCACAAGATCGATATTCGTCCCTTCAATGCGATAGCGGATGTTCTGACCGTCCGCTGCCACCAACGACAACATTGAGGCCAATGATTTGTCTCTATCAAAGCTGATCGGCAGGGTGTCCTCAGATATTACTTGCGCGAGTGCCAGGGGACCATGAGTAAACGCTACCCACTTTCGGTCACCTTCACCTTTCTGAATATGCGCCGCCGGATGACAGGTGTAACGGACATCAATCACGTCGCCTTGCTCCCAGACACGATCGATTCGATAAAATCCGTCTCTTGTCTCCACCTTGACTTCGTTTCCGTTAACCAGAACGCTCTCTACGGTCACACTCAGTGCAGGCATTCTGAATTCGAGTCGAAACGCTTTTGCTTCCAAAGGATGAAGTGTAATGATAGCGCTTGAGCCAAACGGATAATCGCTCTCAATCGTCACGCTGCCCGCACCAAACTGGTCGGGCAGTTCGGCCGTAAAAGGGAAAAGCCCGTTAATACTCAGCGCGCCATCAATCTCTCCAACAAGATGCGCGGAAAACATCTCCATCCCCCTGGGCATACTCGACCCACAACAGTGAAGGCGTGGACTGAACTCCATAGCCGACTGATTCGGTGTCGTGAAATAGCACCACTGGATACCATCATCGTGCTGATGACCATAGAGACTATTGAGCAGCGTTTTCTCCGCCTCATCCATATAACGAGCGCTTCCTGTCAACTCGAATAAATGTATGTTGAGTTGCATCCAGGTCGCATCACAGCAGCCTTCCACAAAGATCTCCTCCGGGTCAAAATCCTCCGTATACGCGAAGCATTCCCGGTTGGCGTTGTACTCCATTTTGCAGGTCCAGGGGCCACCCGTAACCAGAACGTGTTTCTCGAGAATCTGCATCCAACCCTTCAGCACAGTATTCATATAACGCTCGTCTTTGGTGCATCGGAACAGTCGAAGTAAACCAAGCAGATTCGCCATCAACTGATAACCTTTACCGTTACCCGGATGTACCACGCTACCGCCATCGAGCATGGCGCCCATCAACCGGTGCGCAGGATTATTCTCAATCGACGCAACTATATGCTCAGCGAATTCCAGATACGCTTTCTCACCCGTGCGTTCATACAACATCATGATGGATTCAAGCAGGGTCGTGGAAGAGATTCCTTCCCGGGTGCCGTACCGGGTGATATCGCTGCCACCTTCACCGTACACACTGATCAGCAAATCAGCCATCTTTCGGCAGGCATCGACAATGCGCTCATCCGGGAAATATTGTTCGTAGGTCAGCAGACCATAGAGATTGTAGCGATGGGTCCAGACATCCCAGCCAACATTATGAAGGGTCTTGCCCACATCATCCTGCACTAACCCGCGCTCGGGAATCGCCACAAACGTTGATTCACTATCGTAGGTACCGAGGTAGCCATCAGGGAGCTGTGTCGCCAGCAGTCGCTCTACGTTGCTCACCATTTCCTGTTGAATCCTCTCATCGCCCGTCACCCGCCAGGCTAAAACCGCAGCATGCAGCCACTTGCCCAGATGTTCGCCCTGCCATGCATGGACGCCTGGCCTCTGCTCAAACCCATCAATGAGATAACCGGACTCTGCGATATGCCACAATCGATGATTGCGCCACAGCGACACTCTTTCTTCCAGCAATCCGCTTTCTTTCCGGATGAGAATCGGCTGCCAGTTATTTTCTATCATCGCCAACACCCTGACTGTTTTAGTGGCATGCATCACCTACTCTGCCAGCAGGTCAGGCAATTGTAAATATTGACGCAATCCCAATCAGCAAGTTCCCGTAATGTTGTGTTACCAGTCAGATCGAACTCATCGACCGGAATCAGCTTCGCCATCGTTCCTCCTCTTTTCGTAATTTCACTACATATATTGGGTAATATCGATATTTATCTGGCGTTTTACGACAATGTATTGTAGTTTAACTACACTATGAGCATTTCAATTGTCACGCGAATCGAACGCCAGCTGGAAGGTCTCTCCCCTTCGGAGCGGCGGGTCGGCAGCTTGATCCTGGAAAATCCCAGACGTGCGGTAGATGCCTCCATCATGGAGGTGGCCACATCCGCAGAGGTCAGCGAGCCCACCGTGATCCGGTTCTGCCGTAGCATGGGGACCTCGGGTTTCCGGGAATTCAGGACACAACTGATTGCCGCGCTGCAACGCCCCGAGAGTTACCTGCATCATGATGTAGACAGCAATGACACGGCGGGTAACGCTGCACAGAAAGTGCTGGAGAGTTCCCTTCGCGCCCTCATTGATCTGCGCGAACTGGTTTCAGGGATGCCTTTCGATGACGCGGTTGCGAAAATGGCAGGCGCGCGCCAGCTTGTATTTGTCGGTGTCGGCGCATCAGGTATCGTCGCACAGGACGCGTGTCACAAATTTTTCAGACTCGGTGTACCCTGCACTACTGCACTCGACAGTCAGACAATCTTTCAACAGGCCTCGATAGCGAGACCGGAAGATATCTTTATCGCCATTTCTCATACCGGGCTCTGGCTGGACCTCACCAGGGGCCTTGACCTTGCCGCAGAGCGAGGCGCCACCATCATTGCCCTGACTGATCCACACGCACCACTCGCACTGACAGCCTCTATCGTTTTCGACTGTCACCCGGTCGAAGACACCAATGTGTTTACACCCATGACATCAAGGCTGGCGCCGCTTGTGCTGCTCGATGCACTCCAGGTCGGGCTGGCAATCAGACTGGGAGACAACGCAATGGAAAATCTCAAGTTGACGAAGGAAGCTCTCGCTGTCTCACGGGAGGGGCGCTCGATATGACGATAAAGCCGGAATGTGCTCTGATCCGTGGAACGATAATTGTCGCGACACCGGGTCCCGCCGGCGATCGGATCATTCTTTCCAAAGGCGACCATAGAAACGGCCAGGGTGGAACAAACACAGTAAAGAATTTGGAGGTAGTCTGATGAAAGCTATTCGTATCGGCATAATGGGATTCGGCCAGGTCGGTCGACAGATCTACAAGCTGACACTCGATGACGAGAGATTTGATGTGGCAGCCATCTCGGATATCGGCAAGCCGGAGATCCTCTGCCATCTGCTCAACAAAACAATGGGACCGGGTGACAGCGTGACGCTAAAAGACAACTATCTCGTCAGCGACAGAATGCAAACCCGGTTGATGCCGGCGGACCACCCGACGGATATCCCCTGGGATGTATTCGATGTAGATGTGGTGGTGGACGCTACGGGAAGATTTCGCACCGCGGATGAACTCGAACCACACATCGTAAACGGCGCAAGACGTGTCGTTACCTCAGCGCTGCCGGAAGGCGATATAGACCGGGTTATACTCTATGGCGTCAACCAGGATCAGGCCAAAAGCAGTGACAGAATCGTCTCCGCAGGTTCGGCATCGACCACAGCAACCGTCCTTGCGTTAAAAACCATCTCGGATGCCTATGAGATAGAACATGTCAGCATGACATCAGTGCATGCGTACACCAGCGATCAAAGTCTTCAGGACTACGCGGGCGCCGACTACAGGCGCAGTCGCTCCGGGGCCGAAAATATCATTCCCAACGACACACCCGCACTTCACTGGGTTCAACAGGTACTACCCATGATGCAGGGCAGGATGACCGCCTATGCGCTGAACGTGCCGGTGCAGACTGGTTCCATGCTGGATATCACCTTCGCACTGGCTACGTCAAACCTGAACCTCGATTCCATCAAAAACCTCTTCGTCCAAGCAGCTGACGAGAACCCGGAACTGATTGGCGTCACCAACGACCCTATCGTGTCATCGGATGTCAAAGGCATCCCCTACTCACTGCTGGTCGACCTGGACGGTTGCATGCTCGCGGGCAACAGCTTCGTCAAGGTGCTGGCCTGGCACGAAACACAGGGGCATGCTCGTCGCATATTGGATGTGGTGGCGACCTACGCTCAACTGGACGAAAACCAATTTAAGGAGGCATCGTAATGCGCATTGCAATCAACGGTTTCGGGCGTATCGGCCGCGCCGTGTTCAGAATAGCCGAAACACTGCCTGACGTCGAAGTGGTCGCCATCAACGATCTGTTCGACAATGCGGCCCTGCGATATCTGCTGACCTATGACACCGTTATGGGGCGATTCGAGGGCGGCGTGTCCATCGAAGACAACGAACTTGTCACGCCGGGTACACGCGCCAGAATGTTCAGCGAGCGCAGCCCTGCTGATCTACCCTGGGGTGAACTGGGCATCGATGCCGTGGTGGAATCTACCGGGGTTTTCGTAAACAGGGAGCAGGTATCGATGCACCTCGACGCCGGCGCCAGACGCGCACTGCTGACGGTCCCCGCCAAGGACGAGATCGACTACACCGTTGTGCTGGGTGTGAATGAAGAAGGTTTAACCAGTTCCCATCGCGTTATTTCAAACGCAAGTTGTACGACGAACTGCCTGGCTCCGCTGGCCAAGGTATTACACGATCAGTTCGGCATTGCCGAGGGTGTGATAAATACCGTACACGCCTATACGAACGACCAGAGTCTTGCGGATGTCCCCCACTCTGACTGGCGACGCAGCAGGGCGGCAGCCGAAAACATCATTCCAACATCCACCGGCGCAGCAAAGGCAGTCGGCGAGGTATTGCCGGAACTGAATGGACGACTGGACGGTATCGCATCGCGTGTCCCCGTAGCGGATGGCTCCGTTGTTGATCTGTTCGCACGCCTTGAGAAGAATGTCAGCGCGGCAGAGATCAACGAAACGGTAAAAGCCTCAGCGGAAACCAAAGGGTTAAAAGGCGTGCTTGAATACACGGAAGAACCCGTTGTTTCTTCGGACATCATCGGCAACCCGCACTCTTCGATTTTCGATGCAACTTTTACGCAGGTCAGCGGCGGTAAATTCGTCAAGGCGCTCAGCTGGTACGACAACGAGTGGGGTTATTCGAACCGGGTCTGCGATGTTCTGCAGATGCTGGCGGAACTGGACTGAAGGCCAGGCTGACAGCCCTGTACGGGGGTCAGGTGGTGAAGACGGACGCATCGATGGCGAAACTGTGTTGACAGCCACTTCCTGGGGCACGTCGTCAATGTCGGATGGTTACTCGACATCAGGGATGGTGATGTGAAATGACGGGCAAGGAGCTAACCGGTGCCCCGACCTTGATCAATGTCTCCCATGAGCCAGACCTTGATCAAAGATTGATACGGCATATCACGCTTATTAGCTTCAATTTTGATGCGATCAAGTAATGTTTCTGGCAGTCTGAGCGAAATTGTTTTGGTTGAAGGCTTAAGGTTTGGCATTGAGACTGTATCAGCTTGACGCCAGTCAAGATAATCACTGGAGTCATGTTTTTCCCAGAAAGCACGTTCTTCTGCTTCTGTTTTAAATTTCGGTATCTTCTTGAGTTTGCTCATAAATCCGTCTCTCCTTTCTGTGCATGTCTCGAGCGGAGATAACTCGAATCAAAGTGCCTGCCGATCGTAGCGTAAATGTGACGTGACCGTAGTGAGGACGCCAGGTTCCTTAACGTCATTTATATTGTAACTACAGGCATCAGATTTCACTACGGAACTATTGTATGGGACACATGGAACAACAACAGGAATTTCAGGAGACACCGGTCACTTTTACACCACCGGTCCACTACTACGTATTGCTTACTGCGCCTGACGGTAACATGCTGGGGTTGGATGACAGTGGACAGTTTGTGTTACTCGATGAGGCAGATGATCGCGTGATCTGGGATCGGGCGCCCAATGGTTTCAAACACATAGTCACTGACAAAGAGATCTCTTCCGGGATTGATGTTGATACCTGCACACTGGTCGTCGATGGAAACGACTTGACGATTACCGTCAGTCATGGTCCGGAGAAGCTACCCTCCGAGTATCTGGAACAACTGCAGCGAAACGGCTGGGTGTGTTTAACCAGCGTTCTCCCGCCGGACACTGTGGACCGACTCCAACATACCGCCGCAACCGATCACTACGAACATCTGGAGCGAAGAACCGACATGCCCGCCGTTTGTCAGGACGCTGCCGTTGGTAGAGCAATCTGCGAACCCGTCTCTCTATGGCTCATCAGGAACTACCTGGGAACGCGGGACCTGCATCTGGCACATCCGCCGAATTGTATTTCACTCGCCCCCTATGATGGAGTAAGCAGGGTACAGGGTTGGCATGCCGATATTCCTTATGGTCGTACCGGCGGCGCCGATCGCAAGGGTCCGCGTAAAGCGGTACAGCGTAACGTCTGCATTTCCGACTTTGGCAAGGCGAATGGCGCAACCGCGTACAAACTGGGTTCGCACCAGGAAGATTCAGGGCCGCCAGAGGAGTGGAACCCTGGTCACCAGGGCGATGATCCCACTTTACGTCCATATAGTGGTCCCGATGCAGACATCGTCGAGGCTCCTGCCGGGAGCATCGTGCTTTACGACGCCAGAACCTGGCATCGTGCGGGATTCAACCACAGCGATCACAAACGTGGCGCGATGCTGATGTCTTTTCAGACTGCTGATGTGACACCCAAGAAAGACACCAGGCCCACCTGCGGGAAACTGCACGAAAGTGTTGTGTACAATGAACTGAATGCCCGGGAACAGCGGGAGATTACGGAGCTGATGATGAATCAGCCCGACTGACAGGTAGCAAGTAGAGAAGGAACAATCACAATGCCGAATGAACAACTGGAACGGGATGGCCTCGCCGGACCGTTTGAATTAGCAGACAAATCGAATTTAGATACATTATGTGAGATTGCTTTGGAACTGGAGGCGCTCCAGGGCAAGCAGAACACACTTGCCCGGATGGCGGGTTTGGAAGACCAGCAACGTTGGTCCACTATCATTAACCGGCATATGGCGTTCAAACCCATGCAGGATCTTTTTCGCGACGCGAATCTGCAGTCTGTGGTTGCCGATTGTTTCGGTAAGGACCTGCTGCTGTGGCAGACCAAGTTCTTTCCCAAGCATCCGGGCGTCGGTGAAAACTATTGGCATCATGATCGCATTATCGAAAACGCCGATGATCCGATTAATCTCTACGACACCACCAACCATTTCTCCTTCGTCATCGCGCTGACTGATCTTGACACGGAACACGGGCGCATCGAATTCATCAGAGGCTCCCACAAACTCATTGAGGGTTTTGATAGAACTATGCCGCGCATCTTCGATGAGATGCCCGAGGTGGTCCATGAACGGATCACACCCCTGACGCTCAAGAAAGGAGAGTTTGCCGTGTTTCATTCTGCAGTCGTGCATCGCAGCCTTGCCTACGGGCACAAAGAGGAAGACTGGAGTCCTAACTATTTTGGCGCCCCCATCCCGGAACTTCGACGCAAAGCGACAAGAGAGGACGGAAGAATCACGTTAGCGGCAAGACTTGCAAGAAAAGATACTATCATCCCCGAAAACTCCGGCGCCAATCCGGCAGGTGTATTTAATGCGATTGCAGAGCCAATGCCCTACTACGAAGATCCGGCCAAGCAGGTCATCGGTGAAAGATCCGCGGTAATGCCTTTTAACTGAGCGATCTGTTTGTCGCTGGCGGCGCAACCGACAAACGAACATAAACACCAATGGGCCTGGGGACCTCGCCCATGAGGGAAAAACCCTCCAGGGCGTCTTATTCACAGGTGATACAGTCTCAGATCGCTCCAACAAAAAAACAAGGATCAATTATGCAAGTCGGTACCATGTCAGGCACCTTTCAACGGCCTACTCTTGAGGAATCCCTGGACGCCAGTCTCGAACACGATATTCGCCACCTTCAGTTTAACTGGGGTTCAGCACATCCATCAGGACCGTTACCGGAGGTTATTGATGAGATCGCTATTTATGCCGGCGCTGAGTTCAGGAAGCGCGACATGGTCGTTGCCGCTGTTGCCGGCAATGCCAATATGGTCGATATTGATCCGGAGAAACGGCAAAAGGCCATCGACAAGGTACTGATGATAATTCCCACCTGCGCCAGGATAGGGACAAACGTGATTGCGACCTGCACCGGGTCGCGAAATCCCGAGAGTATGTGGAGAGATCACCCCGATAATCAGTCGGAAGAAACCTGGAAAACGTTGCGCAATACGTTAGAGCAAATCTTGCCGGCAGCCGAAGCGGCTGGTGTCGATATCGCATTTGAACCTGAGTACAACAACGTCTGCCAAAACGCGCGCCTGAGTCGCCGCCTGATTGACGAAATGGCATCACCGAGACTTAAAGTCGTGATGGATGCCGCCAACATATTCGGCAAGGATGATCTGGAGCGCATGACCGAAGTACTCGATGAGGCTTTTGATTTGCTGGGCGACCATGTTGCCATCGCTCACGGGAAAGACCTGGACCATGGTGGCGATGCGGGGCGCCTGCCAGCAGGTACCGGCAAACTGGACTATGCGCACTACGTCAAACTGCTCTGCGGTCTATCCTTCGACGTACCCGTCATTCTGCACGGACTCAGTGAAGAGCAATTACCGGAAAGTGCAGCCATGCTGAGGCGTCACGCTTCGGCATATCAATAGGGAGCGAACTCATGAAAGCAAAAATCGGCCTTCTGGGTTGCGGTAACCCGGCGCGCAGTTGGTACATGCCAACGCTGAGTGAGTTAACCAGACATGGTGAGATCGAATGGGTCGCCCTTTGCGACATGGACGAAAAACTCGCCGAAGAACACGGCGCCAAATATGGCGTGCCCTATTACCTGAGTCTCGACGAGATGATGGACAAGCACAAAGACTTGAATGCCGTGTGCATAGTGACCAGCGATCCTCTGCACCACGTGCTTGGTTCACAGGTCGCCGAACGCGGCGTACACGTCATGGTAGAAAAGCCCATGGCAATGACTCTTGCCGCTTGTGACATGATCATCGACACATGCCACCGTAACAATGTGCATTTCGAAGTGGCGGAAAACTACTTTCGCTGGTCCAAACAGCGACTGATCGTGAAGCTTATTAAGGAAGGTGTCCTTGGTGACATCGTTCGTGTCTATTTTTCCGAACCCAAGCGCCAGTTGCCGTTTGATCCAAAGGTCTCCTACAATGATCTGGGTCGACCCATCTCCGGTTTTGGCAGAACCGGTGGCATGGTGATGGACATGGGTGCACACCGCTTGTCACAGCTACGCATCTACGCACAAAGCGACGCCAGGAAAATTACCGCGACGGTAAGACGATATCGTTCAGATCCAACCATCCTCGCTGAAGACTGGGCGCATGCGATGATCGAGTTCGAAAGCGGCGCCATGGGTATTTACGAGACCTCCCGGGTTGGTGAGCTGCAGAAGTACTGTCAGATAACGGGAACGCTGGGGGGCATACTGGACTACGACTATATGGGACCCGATGTTCCGCTGCGCCTGCTTGATGGCGAAGAGTGGAAAGACATTCCTGTGGAAACAGAGCGCCGCACCATAGACGGCGTAGATGTCCTGCAGCGCATTGTCGCGCACACGGACCCGCAGATCGTCTACGAAAACCCATTTCGCGACTACGCAATTAACGACTGGTGCGTTGGCCACGCGGCAGAGATCATGAGCATCGCCAATGCGGCGCTCAACGATGAACCCGCTGAGTATTCTCTGGAGGGACGCCAGGATGTCGAAATGGCCATGGCGATATACGAATCATCTTTAAAGGGCACAGTGCCCATTAACCTGCCGCTTGAAGGTATGACTGATTACGAGAAAGCGGTTCACGAGGATTATCTCGAGAAGTTCGGGCGGCCTATCATTCCGTCATAGGAGAAACGCGTGGGGGGGCGGAGTATAGTGGCTGTTGCTTGTAACTCCCGGCGCGGTTCTGCTGCATGCTCTTACGTCCTTCGTAGCGCGGCCCGCCTGTCAGCACGGCATCTCCCTGCTCCATGAACTGAAGTGTCCCGCCGACTTCCAGCATTTCGAATACGCCAATCCGAACGCGCCTGAAGGCGGTTTCGACATGGCGCGCCATCCGCAGATCACTCAATGGGTACAGGACTGTGAACAGCTTCTATCACTGTAGGGGTCCCCTGCGACGAAGAGGATGTTCTCTACGCATTGTTCGATTGACCAGGCCGTGCTGGCCGGCCGCCAGGCGCCGCACGATCAGCGTGAGCCTGACGTCGCCCCTCAGACCCGCGATGTGCATTTGATAGTCCGCGATGGCGCTCACTGCCGCCAGCGAATTGTCCTCCCCGACCGAACCCGTGCCCGCGGCATTTACCTTAATAAAGCTTTTATACATTCAAACAATACCCTTGAAAGCATTTTTAACACTTGTTGTGAACAAAAAGTGGGTTGATTTCTTGCCGCGCTATGGTAATGTTTGTCGTGAATAGTAGTTAGGTAAAAGGAGTTCAGGGGAATGTCGGTGACCATGCTGCTCACAACGGTGGAAAGGGTACCTCGGGAACCGAAAAGGCCCGGGAAACAGTCACATACACTTCACAGGCGCCGAGCGCAAGGGTATAATATTGCCCAGCGGCCCAGCGGCCCAGCGGCCCAGCGGCCCAGCGGCCCAGCGGCCCAGCGGCCCAGCGGCCCAGCGGCCCAGCGGCCCAGCGGCCCAGCGGCCCAGCGGCCCAGCGGCCCAGCGGCAT
>JAPOOX010000351.1 GCA_026713185.1 Gammaproteobacteria bacterium | reverse complement strand
CTTCGTGAGCTACCGACTCGCCCAACGCATGAGCCGACAGAATAGACGACCGGATCAATTCCGGCGTCACGGTCATGGGCATGTTGTGCATAATGGCAGTTGCCATCGAGGCCTCTGTTACCGTGTCAATGTCCTCGTTGTCTTCCTTCGTTAAAGACAACTGACCGAGATGTATCGGCAGACCAACCCGGGCAAAAAATTCAGCAGCTTTTCTCGCGTCCCGGTTCTCCTCCATCATCAAATGAGCCAGTGTTCCCATGGCAACCATCTCGCCATGCAGATAATTATCATGAACCTCCCTGACGTGGGTATAGGCCACAGCGATAGCATGGGCGGCTGCGCAACCACCACTCTCAAAACCGATACCACTGATCAGGGTGTTGGCTTCCACAACCCGTTCCACTGCTTCGTCGCATCGATTAGCAACGACCGAGGCACTCGCCGCAACGCCATATTCGTAAAGCGTATGGGCGCATGTCTCACCCATGGCGGCACACGCAAGTGTTGGGCGTGAACCTACGCAGTTTCTTCCCTCCGGATTGGCAAGACACACCCTGGCCTCATACCAGGTAGCCATGGCATCACCCATACCGGCAACCAGAAATCTTTCAGACGCTTTGGCAACCACACCGGTATCCACTACCACCAAGGCAGGACTATCGGGGAAATACTCCACCCCGTTTTGTACGCCTTCCACAGAATACATAACAGACAGTGCTGAACAGGGTGCGTCGTTCGAAGCCAGGGTCGGAACAATCACCACGGGAATATCCAACCGATAGGCTATGCACTTTCCCGCATCCACACACTTACCACCACCAACAGCTATGAGACAGTCAATGTTTTCACCTTTAAGTGCTTCCACATGGTTGTCGACTTCTTCCCTTGAGCATTCGCCATCGAATGTCGTTGCAACCCCGGCAACATTTCTTTGCCTCAGGCTATCCATGACGCGGGCGCCCTCAGCCCCATGACCGCGACTGGAGGCCAGTACACCTGCTCGCTGAGAATCAAGCAGCAACATATATCTGCCCAGATGGTCGATGACACCCTCACCCTGGATATAACGCTGAGGTGCGATCATGACGCGCGGGACGGACTCTCCGTCGGTAAAAATCTGCCCGGGTGAATATAGATCAGTTGCCATGTCCAGACTCTTGTCGCTTAAGTGGAAGGACCACTATAGATGAAGGCCTCAAGCTCGCGCAATGGTCGATACAATCAGCTCGGTATCTCAAGGTTAAGACGCACCAGACTGGCAGCCGGCAACTCGGTCTTCAGGCCATCGGATGTAAGGGATACATTGGCAAATTCTTCACTGTTTACCTGGTCAGGGTTTTCAAACGTATTCAGCGCCTTCAGATCTGCACTATGCATGATATCGCCGGCAACACTCGTTGCGTTAAGGCCGTGCAGGCTGGCGGTAACGTTCATATCATCTGTCGGAGAGAGGTTTATAAGAAACAGCGTCAGCCGATTCTCTTCCGGTGCGTGGATACACGAGGCATCAAGACAAGCGACTGGACCATTATCAGTATCAAAGGTATCCCCGGTGAGCGCCAGACGTAAAGAGCGACCGCTCTTGCATTCTGAAAACAGCCTGAACGCATGGAATGTAGTCTGCTTTAACAGCTCATCACCCCGTGTCTTGAGTGGTGCAATAACGTTCACCACCTGCGCCAGATTGGCGATCTTCACTATATTCGCATGGCGAATAAAACTGTTGAGGAACTGTGCGACCACCAATGCATCTTCAAAGTTGTAGTCTTCTTCGATGAGCGCAGGTGCGATCTTGCCTTCTCCATTGCCCTTTCTATCCTTGTACCAGACGTTCCACTCATCGAAGCAAAGAAAATGTCTCCGCCTGGACCCATTAACCGCCTGGACATGACGACAGGTGGCATCGATAACCTCCATCTGTTTATCGACCAGGCTGCCGGTGGCAAAGTACTCCAGTGGATCGTTGTTGGGATTGCCGACATATCGATGCAGACTGATATAGCGCGCCAAGGTCCCCACATACGTCAAGACTTCGCGATCCCACTCCGGAAAAGTAGGCATTCCTGGCCAACTGGATCCGCAGGCAATAGTCTCAATACCGGGGTCGCATCCTTTCATCATTTTCGCTGCCTGCTGGGCACGGATTGCGTATTGATCTGCCGGGACATGACCCAATTGCCATGGACCGTCCATTTCATTGCCAAGGCACCAATACTTCACACCATATGGGTCTTTCGAACCATTTCCCACTCGTTGATCAGCATATTGAGTTCCCGGCGCAGAGTTACAGTACTCAACCCAGTTACGCGCCTCTTCAGGTGACCCTGTACCAAGATTCACTGCCAGCATAGGCTCCCAGCTCATCTTGCGACACAGCTTGATAAACTCGTCGGTGCCAAAAGCGTTTGTTTCAATACTTTGCCAGGCAAGCTCCCTAACTGTCGGGCGATCATCTCTCGGGCCAACGCCATCCTCCCAGTGATATCCCGAAGCGAAGTTACCACCGGGGTAGCGCATGATGGTCATCTGCAATTCCGCGAGCGCAGCCATGACATCGGTGCGAAAGCCGTCCTCGTCCGCAACGCCACTGTCAGGGTCGTAGACACCTTCATAGACACACCGTCCCAGGTGCTCGATAAATCCCCCAAATAATAATGGGCTGACTACGTCGATCACCTGTGCCGGATCAATATTTATTGTGGTTGTTTTCACTCAAGGCTCCCAAATCCGAAATCGACCAATCCTAGCATTATCATCAGTTATGATCATTACTTGAAACCCAACTGGCTAATTGTCAGAATCAGGTATGGATGAAGGTTGCCTGCATCACTTGCTGACCGACGAAGAACGCTCAAGTGAAGCCCAGGACCGCATAACGTCAATTGCCTCCTGCATACGGCAGGCAATTCAGAATCTAGAAGACTGGTGCGTCAGCAACCCATACTTCTGGCGAAGAAAGCCACTTTTTGTCTCCAAAGGTGGTGCCTTCCTGCGTACGTCCATCCCATCCACCAATCACGTACAGTCTACCGTCGAGAATTCTGGATGCTGGAGACGATATTGATTTGGGAAGTTTGGCAGTAAGTTCCCATTCTCCACCTTCTACCAGAGTCAGGAGATTCCCACAGAAGCCTTTGGTCCCACCATCGGGTGTAGTATGCCCGGCTGCCATATAAATTCTATCCTCGAAGGCAAACGTAGCCCCTTCAGAATGTGAGTGCCCGTAAGGCAATGAAGGACCGTCCTGCCAGGTATCCGACTCAGGATCGTAGATATCTACGCGAGCCTGATCAATCTGCACACTGTCATGATGTAACTGACCACCAATAACATAGATTTTACCATTCAATACCGCGCTGGCATGTTGGTTCCGCGGCAGCGGAATCGGCGCAGCATCGCGCCATTGTCCCTGGCCTGTTTGAGACCATTCTTCAAGATCGAATACCCAGTGTTGTTCACCATCCGTATCCCTGTCCTCCATCAACCCACTGATATAGTGCAAGGTCGAACCGACACACTCAAGAGTTCCAGCACCGCGCTTTTCTGGCAGGAGTGGCGCCGCCATGTAACGATTGAGGTTTGGGTCAAACTGCCAGACTTCTGCAATGATGTGGTCTTTGTCTGAACCCACTAACATTCCAGGCTTGTCTTTCATTCCGCCGGCAAACCAGATCGTTCCGTCATATCCAACCAGATTTACATGAGAAACAGCGCTGGGCAGATCCTGCAGCTGTGTCCAGCTGCCATCTGCAGGATCAAACAGATCTACCCGTTTACTTGAAGTGACGTAATCTTCATAGCCACCGAGTACAACCATTTTGCCATCGAGAACCAGGCTTGCGGGTTCCCAGTGGCCAACCGGCATATCGTCCAATTGCTGCCATTCCAGGCTTTGCGATGCTTCCATTAAATTTATTCCTGACGGGTTGAAATCATAAACAGAGGGCCACCATATCCGGCATGCAGACAGTTTTCAATATTTTATATGGCCAATGGCTGATTACGCTTGTTAATCAATCGTGACAATGCGTGCAGCTTTTTCCGGATCATACCACCAACCATCCGGGAAAGCGGGCAAGTATTGTGGCTCGAAAGCCGGAATGCCAAACTTATCCCAATGTACCGTTCGTCGCAAATCGACCGCATACAAGGGAATCAGATAATACTGCCACAACAACACCCGGTCGAGCGCTCGGCAACTCGCAATCATCTGTTCAATCGTGGTCGCTTCACTCGCTTTTGTCACCAGAAAATCCACAACGGGATGGCTGACACCTGCGACGTTTCGCGACAGTGGAACCATCGCTGACTCAGAGTGATACGTTGCCTTCAACTCATGAACTGGCGGCATCAGAATGTCCTGATTGCGCATCACCGCATCAAAGTCAAAGTTGCGTAGCCGATTACCATATTGGCTGCTATCCGCCAGTCGGAGACTGCTACTGATGCCCAGCTGTTCCAGGTGCTTGAAATACGGTAATAGAATACGTGAATCTTCAGCGTTGTCAGTGAGGAATCTAATCTCAAAGATCTCTCCCCCGGCATTAGTGAGCACGCCATCTGTCACTTTCCACCCTGCCTGCACCAGCAGCAATCGTGCTGTCTCCATGCTGGTCCTTAGTTCCTCTTCCGTTGTCAGTTCCGGGAATCGAAAGGGACGATTAAAAAGTTCGGCAGGTAGCTGATCCCGAAATGGCGCAAGTAGCTTTAATTCATCTTCGCTTGGTAATCCAGTCGCCGCGAGAGGCGTATCCGGCCACAAGCTATGCGCCCGTTTATGATAGCCGTGATGCAGGATTCTGTTCTGCCACTCAAAATCCATTGCCAGCGTCAATGCCTGACGCACCCGTCTGTCAGCAAATTTTTCCATACGATTGTTGAGCGCAACGCCTCGGCGAACGCCAACTTCGACGCCAAATTGACGACGAATTTTCTTGATCCAGCCCTTGTCCAGCGCTGGAGTATTATAAGAACTGTGCCAATAGCGCACGTCTTCTTCCGTCCAGATGTCGACAAGTCCCTTACGAAAGGCCTCTCGAATGACCGTCGCATCACGGTAGACCTCATAACGCATCGTCTCGAAATTGTACCGGCCCCGATTCACGGGAATGTCCCTGCCCCAGTAATCAGGATCTCTTTTGTATTCCACATAGCGTCCTGATTTGACGTTCGTCATCCGGTAGGGGCCACTGGTCACTGGTATTTCCATCGTACTGGCTGTGGTGTCTCTTTCCCTCCAGTAGTGGGCAGGCAAAATGGTCGTATACCGGATCATGATGATGTTATATATCGTCAGTGGTGAACTGAGACGAATTACCAAGTGCCTGTTATCAAGCACTTCGATCGAATCGATGAATTCAAGATATAAACTGCCCTGAATCAACTCTTTGAGTGCATTAAAGGTGTACACCACATCCTCCGGGGTGATTGGTACACCATCGTTCCACTTCGCGTCCTTGTGAATTCGAAACACGATCGCCATCTTATCTTCGGTGATTCCTATGCCATCGGCGAGCCGCCCGTAAAACGCGCTGACTTCATCACCTGCGCGAACCAGCAGGGTATCTCCGATCATCCCGATTTGTGAAGGAGGCTGCACGGCGTTCTCCTGATGGGGAGCCAGCGTATTGAAGTTGAGTTGCGTTGCCTGGACCAGCTTACCCCCCTTGGGGGCATCGGGATTAACGTAATCAAAGTGAGTAAAGCCCAGGGGGTATTTCAGATCATGGAAAAATGAGACACCGTGCTTTAGCTCCACATTATCGAGAATATTTTCGGAATACGCCGAAGTGGACGCGAGCACCCACGCGAGCAATATCATCCAGGATCCAGCTTTCAAGCGTTCCTATCCCACTCCGGAAGTCAGTCGGTTAACCTTCTGCAGCAGCTTTTGGTAGTCCACTTCCTGAAAATCGGTCGAGTCCACAGACAGTACGTACCCACCAATATCCAGTGGGTTTTGATACAGTTGCGTTAACCCTGCCAGATCAAATTCATCCGACAGCATATGGTCGAGATGCCCGCGGTGCCGCTCGCCAGTTTCAGCGCGCCTTTTGTATCGCTTTGCCAGTTCACATCCATCTGCCTGACACAGTATCTGAATCGGCGTCAAGGGATACTGCGACAAAAGCGCGTTTAATGTTTCCGCATGGAGTTCCCGAAAGTTGCAATCAATCACACATCCACATCCAGCCTTTAATTGCATCTCGATAAGATAAAAGAGAATCTTGATGGCAGCATTATCCATCTTTCTTCCCGATAGTGGTTCATCGGTTTCAATGGCTACGGGTATGCCTACATCATCAAATATCGGTTCTTTAATGCCATCCTTACTGTAATATGGGATTTTTAACGATTGCGCCAATCGCGTTCCAATCGTGGATTTGCCGGTTGCCGGGCCACCCAGCACAATGAAAATAAAATCACTCACGCCAATTCCTGACCAATGAGTTCAACTGCGGATGCAACACTGGCATCGTCATGAATGATCGCCGCCAATGCGGCGGTTATGCCTGATACATTTTCATGGCCCCAGATATTGCGACCCATGGTGATGCCTACTGCACCTGCATCCATCGCATCACGTACCATGCTCAATGTATCCAGGTCCGAGTCCACCCTGGGGCCACCCAGAATAAGCACCGGAACCGTACAGTTGTCGACCAGCACCTTGAAACTCTCTTTGTCTCCCGTGTAAAACGATTTCACATAGTCGGCGCCGGTTTCACTGGCGACGCGACAGGCTGCAGCGGTAATCTCTGGTGTTCTTTTGTCAGCCCCCGGCCAGCCAAAGGGAATCACCTCTGCCATCAACGGTAAACCCCACTTCCTGCACTCCGCCGCCAGCGTCACCATATTCATCACAGTTTCTTTGCCGGTATATCTGCCCAGGTGATCATCCCCCAACTCACACCAGGGATACAGTTCTGCTTTAATACCGTCTACACCCAGTCGGACTGCTCTTTCAATAATCGCCGGAACAGTCTGTGGCGTCGTATCCACACTTAACCACAATCCTGTATTCCCGAGTACGTCGGCACATTGTGACGCCGTTCCATATGGCGTCAACACAGCATCAGCCCCACCGTCGATGACCTCAGTAATTACTTTATCGGGATCTTTCAGACCGGTTACCGTATCGTAGGATCGGGCGTGATCCATAGCGACCACAAGTGCCCGGCCGCTGTCGCGAAATAAGCGCCTGTCCCGTAATGTTTTCATAATGAATTTTTATCCTGTGAAGCAAACTTTTTCATCTGATGCGCTACTACCTCATCTTCACATGACTTTGGTTGGATTTTGATCATCATTCCTGTCATCTTTTTCCTCAGTCAAATAGTGTGTGGTCTGGTCACGCACTGTGAGCATGGATGGTAACCTTCTCAGGTAAAATGCACCAGTTGATCTCAAGCATTAGAAGGATAATAATTCGGGCCACCCAGTGCCGAGGCACCAATCAAACAGGATACTGTAATGAAGGAATTAAAAGGCAAAACAGCATTTATCACCGGTGGCTCTACAGGCATTGGTTTTGGTATGGCTACAGTCTTCGCCCGTGCGGGAATGAATGTCGCTATCACCGATATTCGTGATGAACAACTTGCCATAGCAAAAAAAGAACTGAAGACCATCACCGACAACGTGCTCACGTTTAACGTTGATTCAACCGATATCGGTGCTATGGAAAACGCAGCTGTTGAACTGGATAAATCGTTCGGTCCACTTCACGTACTCTGTAACAACGCAGGAATACCTGGTGGAGCAGAGATACTGAAAACTGACGATGCCCGTTGGCGACATGTTTTCGAGATCAATTTCTTTGGGCCAATCAACGGTATCAACGTGTTCCTGCCACGCATGCTCAATCATGGAGAGGCGGGACATATCGTTAATACCGCCTCATTCAGTGGCATCCATGGCCATGGGCATCAGTCTGCCTACGGTAGCAGTAAATTTGCAGTGGTCGGCATGTCCGAGTTTCTGAGAAACGATCTTGCTGATACGAACATTTCCGTCTCCGTGCTTTGTCCTCACGTTGCAGATACGCCTATTATTCAAGCACTCAAGGATAGAGTGTCCAAAAATGTGGCTGCCATGATTTCAGAAATGGCCGTGCCGGCAGAAACGGTTGGCTCTCAAGTCATGAATGCGATATTGACTGACGAGTTTTACATTTTTTGTGATGGCGCCCACACGCGCAGCATGCTTGAAACGCGCTGCAGCGATATGATCGCCGCTATGGACAGGCAGTTTCCGAAAGAGTGAAAGTTAAACTGTGATTGATTTGGTGATTTTCAACAGTACGGATTGAGATGTCCAAACGGCTCGCTATCTGCTTAATGCTACAGATCATTGGATTGCCTTGATGTGACGAAAGGGATTACTATTGACAGTTATTCCGCTGATTGTCATGATATTCAGCAGTTACACCGCGAGATTTCCACATGGATATCAACAGATACCTGAATGTGGCGGAAATACTGGAGAGCAAATCCTGTTTCCTGTTCGGTCCCCGTCAAACCGGGAAGTCGACGCTCATTCGGCTTCAGCTGAAAGGCTACCCGGTGTACAACCTGCTGGACCAGTCACTGTTTTTACGCCTGTCGCGCAACCCGAGTCTCATCCGGCAAAGTCTCACTCCGGAAACATCTCTGGTCATCATTGACGAAATACAGCTGATGCCAGCGCTGCTGAATGAGGTTCAATTAATGATCGAAGAGCATGCCGTGCGCTTTCTGCTCACCGGTTCCAGTGCCCGAAGTCTACGCCGCAAAGGGGTCAATCTTCTCGGTGGACGGGCGCGCTCACGTAACCTGCATCCATTCGTTGCCAGGGAACTGGGGGATTTGTTCGATCTGAATCGGGTGCTGGAGTACGGGCTGATTCCATCGATCTATTTTTCGGAT